>JAISXK010000012.1 GCA_031270585.1 Clostridiales bacterium
TGTATTTGATTTGTTTTCACACATAAATTTTATACCAAAAAACGGCCTTTCTCTACTGAAAGTGCCGCTTTTTTGTTACTCTTTTTTTGTTAAGGGGCTGCCCATTTCTGGACAGCCCCTTTTGTGTTTTGTGTTTATTGTGTAAGGAGTATAGTACTTGCCATAACGTCCCCATCACGGGGTTATTTTTCGCATCAAGTATTCATAGCGCCCTTTACGGAATTGAAGAAGCCCTTTTTGGGCTGCTTCAATTCACCGCGTTGCTCCCCCATCGCTTCGCCATATGCGCGCAGCGCCTCTTTTTGCCTTTCATTCAGGCGCTTAGGCACCTCTACATCCACCTTCACCAAAAGGTCTCCCTTATCCCTTCCGCGCAGGCGTTGTATGCCCTGCCCGCGCATACGGAATGTCGTGCCGGTCTGCGTGCCTTCGGGTATCATATATTTGATAGAGTCGCGAAGCGTGGGCACGGTAATTTCGCCGCCCAGCGCCGCAACCGTAAAGGGTATGCTGATATTCAGTTGCAAATCATACCCGTTGCGGCGGAACAGCTTATGCGGCTTTATCGTTATATTTACATAAAGATCGCCGTTGGGGCCACTGCGGTAACCAGCCTCGCCTTCCCACGGCAGGTGAATGGTTTGCCCGTCATCGATACCTGCGGGGATATCGAGCACAACGCGGCTTGTTTTTTTTATTCTTCCTTTACCCAAACAATCCAAGCAAGGCTCTTTGATCACTTCGCCGACGCCGTTACATACCGTGCAGGGCCGCACAGAAGTAAAGGAGCCCAGCATGGTGTTTTGTTGCACGCGCACTTGCCCCGTGCCGTTGCAAGCGGTGCACCGCTCGGGGTGCGTGCCCGGTTTTGCGCCTGTGCCGTTGCAGGTGGCGCAGTTTTGCTCCCTTGGCACCAATATCTCCCGCTTTGCCCCAAACGCCGCGTCCTCAAAGGATATCGTGAGCGAATAGCGCAAATTGTTGCCCTGTATGGGGCCGTTTTTTTGTTGTGTGGCGCTGCCAAACCCGCTGCCGAACATGGTCTCGAATATATCCGAGAACCCGCCAAACCCCGAAAACGGATTGCCACCGCTGTAAGAACCGCTTGCGGCGTTATCAAATGCCGCATGCCCAAACTGATCGTACTGCGCGCGCTTTTTAGGGTCGGATAAAACCCCCACCGCCTCGTTCAGCTCTTTAAAACGGGCCTCCGCCTCTTTATCGTTGGGATGCAGATCAGGATGACTTGCCTTTGCCTGCTTCCGATAAGCGCTTTTGATTTCTTCCTCGGTAGCGTTTTTGTTTACACCCAGTATTTCATAATAATCTTTTTTATTTGCCAATACATTTACCCCCTTTGACACCGGCGCAAAACACCGTTGGTATCATATACGTTTGCGCAGGTGCAAAGCATGCATGTCTCAGCGTCGTCCGGCCCGTTTTTTAGGGTTGGGGCCGGGCAACGTTTCAACCATGCGGCCACCGAAGCATTATTTGCTTCCGTCGTCATCCACAACCTCGTAATCCGCGTCAACCACCGTACCGTCCGCGTCCGCCTGTCTGCTGCCGCTGGCACCTTCGCCTGCGCCCGTGCCATCCGGCGCCGCTTGTTGCGCCTGTTCCTGCTGCTGGTAGATGCGCCCAAAAGCCTCGTAGGAGATTTCAGTAAGCTTATCGGATGCCGTCTTGATCATTTCCGTATCTTCGCCTTCGAGGGTTTTGCGCAGATCGGCCAGCGCCGTTTCTATCTTGGATTTGTCATCTGCGGATAGCTTGTCGCTCAACTCTTTCATGGATTTTTCCGTGGTATATACGAGCTGGTCGGCGTGATTGCGCGTTTCCACCTCTTCCTTGCGCTTTTTATCCTCACCCGCATAGCGTTCCGCATCATCCACGGCGCGTTTAATCTCATCTTCATTGAGGTTTGTACTCGCAGTAATCGTCACCTTTTGCTCGTGGCCGGTACCCAAATCTTTCGCGGATACATGTACGATGCCGTTGGCGTCTATATCGAACGTAACCTCTATCTGCGGTACACCGCGGGGCGCCGGCGCTATGCCCGCAAGCTGGAAGCGGCCCAATGTCTTGTTATACTGCGCCATTTCACGCTCGCCCTGTAACACGTGCACCTCAACCGACGTTTGGCCGTCGGCCGCAGTGGAAAACACCTGGCTTTTTTTCGTGGGTATGGTGGTATTGCGGTCGATCAGCCTTGTGAATACACCGCCTACGGTTTCAATGCCCAGCGAAAGCGGCGTAACATCCAACAAGAGGATATCCTTCACCTCGCCACCCAGAACGCCCGCCTGTATGGCCGCGCCTATCGCCACGCATTCGTCGGGGTTGATGCCTTTAAAAGGCTCTTTCCCGGTTACGTTCTTCACCATATCCTGCACGGCGGGTATCCTGCTGGAACCGCCCACGAGTATGACTTTATCGATCTTTTCTTTGCTCAGGTCGGCGTCGCGCATGGCCTTAAACACGCACTCTTTTGTCTGGTCAACAAGATCTGCCGTCAATTCATTGAATTTGGCGCGTGTGAGCGCCATATCCAAATGCTTGGGACCGCTGCTGTCCATGGTAATGAACGGCAGATTGATATTCGTTTGCGCCATGCCGGACAGCTCGATCTTCGCCTTTTCCGCGCCTTCCTTCAGGCGCTGCATGGCCATGCGGTCGTTCTTCAGGTTTATGCCGCTGTCTTTTTTATATTCAGTTGCGATATGATCAATGATGCGCTGGTCAAAATCGTCGCCGCCCAACCTGTTGTTTCCGGCGGTTGCCAGCACCTCAAATACGCCGTCGCCAATCTCCAGTATGGATACGTCGAATGTACCGCCGCCCAGGTCGTAAACCAATATTTTTTGGTTTATGTTTTTCTCCAGTCCATAGGCAAGCGCCGCCGCCGGAGGTTCGTTGATAATACGCAGCACTTCAAGCCCGGCTATACGCCCGGCATCCTTGGTAGCTTGCCGCTGACTGTCACTAAAATACGCCGGCACCGTAATAACCGCCTGCGTAACCGTTTCTCCAAGATAGCTTTCGGCGTCCTGCTTCAGTTTGCGCAATATCATGGCGGAAATTTCCTGCGGCGTATAATCTTTGCCGTCTATTTTTATTTTACGCGATGTGCCCATCTCCCTTTTGATGGAAGAAATGGTGCGCTCGGGATTTGTAATTGCCTGTCTTTTCGCCACCTGACCTACAAGGCGCTCATCCTCTTTAAACGCGACCACGGAGGGCGTTGTTCTTCCGCCTTCCGCATTGGGGATGACGACAGGCTCGCCGCCTTCCAACACCGCCACGCATGAATTTGTTGTACCCAGGTCAATACCAATGATCTTTCCCATAATTTAGCCTCCTATAATCATACAATAGTTTAAAACTTCACTCGGCGACCTTTACCATACTATGCCGTAATATAAAGTCGTTTACCCGGTAGCCTTTTTGTAATACCTCTAATATTTCGCCAGGCTTCTTGCCCTTCACCTGCTCTTGTATCACGGCATTGTGCAGCTTGGGGTCAAATATGCCGTCGCACGGTACTTCTTTTAATTCCATCTTTGCAAGCGTATCGATCAAAGAGCGTTGCACAAGCACAATGCCCTCCACAAACGCTTCGCTGACGCCCTCGGTATTTTCTATAGCTCTGTCAAAATTATCTAATACCGGTAAAAGCGCCTTCATGCACTCACGCTTGCCCTCTTCGCAACTTTCAGCGCGCACGGTGACGTTTCTTTTACGGTAATTATCAAAGTCGGCCTGTATGCGCTGCGCCAGCTGCACGGCGTCATCCCTCTCCTTTTGCAGATCCTCCACATGGCCCTTGAGCTTGTCAAATTCCGCTTTGGTAAGTGAAAATACGGTATCGTCGCTTACGATAGGCCCTTCCTCCTGTAGATGTGCCGCCTTTTGTTTTTTGTTTTCCTCAACCTTCTTTTTTTCATCCATTTCTACATTAAAATCCTTTCAACTCAAACCTTATTATCGCCGTCACGCTCAATCAGTCCCGCCAGTGCTTCCGACAGACTCAATCGCATATATTCCAATATGGAAAGCATGCGATTATAGTGCATGCGCGTGGGCCCAATTACCCCAAAAGAGCCCATGGGCTCGCTGCCCATGCGGTAAGTCGCGGTAACAATGCTGCAGTCGGAAAGCTCGGGCGCTTCGTTTTCATCCCCTATAGATATGGAAAACTCCAACTTGGAAGCCCGCTTGAGCATCTGATACAGCGTACCCTCGGTATTGAGCGCGGCCAAAAAACTTTTTGCCTTCTCCATATTGTTATACTCGGGATAGAACAATATGTTGGTGGCGCCCGAAAGTTCAACCTTTTGCGCGTTGGAACGCATCTGCTGCTCCAAGGAATCCAACACCGTTTGGAAAAACTGCCGCTGTTCGTTCATCTCTTCGCTCAGCAACTGTACCTCGTCAATCGCCAACTGGTCAAGCCGCATATCCTTCAGGATAAAGTTGAGCCGGTTGGAAAACCGCTCGACATCTCTGCCACTCATGCCCTCGGGCAAGCGCAACATCACATCTCTGAGCATGCCTGTGTCGGTAACCAGCACCAGCAGCGCGCGCTCATGGTTAATTTGCACAATCTGCACATGCCTGATACGCACGGTGTTTAGCTGCGGCGGCAATACCATGGCTGTGTATTTGGTGATATCCGAAAGCGCTGTGGCGGTTTGCCGCACCAACCCCTCTACCTGGTCGATGCGCTGAAAGAAATACGAGCGAATGATTTTGCGCTCTTCATCATTCAGCTGTGCGCGCTGCATAATCCGGTTGACATACAGCCTGTACGCCTTGTTGGATGGTACGCGCCCCGCCGAGGTATGCGGTTGCTCCAAGTAGCCCATCTCCTCCAAGTCGCTCATCTCGTTACGAATCGTCGCGGATGAAATATTGAAATCAGCCCGCTTGGATATTGTGCGTGAACCCACAGGTGCGGCGGTCAGAATATAATCGTCGATGATGGCCTGCAAAATTCGCAGCTTGCGTTGGTCTAATTCCATACCGCGCCCTCTCTTTCGGGTTTTAGCACTCGAAATATTCGAGTGCTAATCATGCCTTTACGATAGCATTCCCACCTATATTTGTCAAGCGAACAGCAGCGCATCATTGTGACAAAGTAGCAACAAAACAATGGTTTTATTGGCAATTCGATTGTGCTATATTGAATAGAAAAAATGGACGTAAAATGTTTATGGTAGGGCTTTATATCCATATACCTTACTGCGTAAGAAAGTGTAAATATTGCGATTTTAACTCTTACGCATCCGCCACCGTTCCGGATGCGTATATAGACGCGTTGACCGCAGAGCTTAAAACCCTTGGCGCCTTACACGATTGCGCGTTCGATACCATGTTCATCGGCGGCGGCACGCCCTCTTTGCTTACTATGTGTCAGGCGAAGCGTTTGTTTGTCGGCATACATACCTATCTGCATATTTCCGGCGATGCCGAGACCACCATGGAATGCAACCCCGGCACGGTGAACGGAGAAAAACTGCGCGCCTACGCCGGCCTTGGCATAAACCGGCTTTCCCTAGGTATGCAAAGCTTTCAGGATGCACTGTTAAAGCGCATTGGCCGTATACACACGGCGGATGATTTTATAAGCGCATATGATGCCGCCCGCAACGCGGGTTTCACCAACATCAATGTGGATCTCATGCATGGCCTGCCCGGCCAAACGCAGCAAGACTACCTGCAAGACATTCGCCGCCTGCTTGTCTACCGTCCCGAGCATATATCGGCCTACAGTTTGATATTGGAGGAACATACGCCGTTGTTTGATGAAGCGCAAAGCCATGCGCTCACTTTGCCGCATGCCGACGCCGTGGCGGATATGCAGGATGCCGGCGCGGCACTGTTGGCGGCAAGCGGGTATGCTCAATACGAGGTCTCAAACTACGCTCAAAATGGATATTGTTGCAGGCATAATATCAATTATTGGCAAAACGGTATGTATGTAGGGATTGGCGCTGGCGCGCATTCCGCCTGGCGGCTGCAATCCGGCAGAACAGCCCAGTGGACACGTTGGGAAAACCCGCTAAACCCTGTTGCGTATATGCAAATGGCCGGCGCTCCGCTTATTTCACGCCCCATATCGTATATCGGTTTTTATGAGGAAGCCTTTGAAACCGTCATGCTGGGTCTGCGCATGAAAAAAGGGGTCGATCTTGCCGCATTCAAGCTGCGGTTTCATCAATCCCCACAGGCGCTCTACCCTCATGCCGTTGCTGCGCTGGCGGCAAGGGGCTGGCTCGTAATTGATCAAACGCATATGCACTTTTCCGGCGCCGGGTTTGATATGCAAAACCAGGCCCTGTTGCAATTTATGGATGCGCACGCATTCTGAATGAAATCATTGCATTTTATTATGCGCAATAGCAAGTCTATGCATCCTCATACAACGGAAACCGCTCACACAACGCCAAAACATCCTGCAATACGGCATCCACAGCGCTTTCCCCCCCGTCGATCACGGTGGCGATCAGATTGCCGATCTGACGCATTTCGTCTTCTTTTATTCCCCGGCTGGTTACGGCCGGTGTGCCGATGCGCACACCGCTGGTAACGAAGGGGCTAAGCGTTTCAAAGGGAATAGTGTTTTTATTAACGGTGATATGCGCTTGGTCAAGCAACGTCTCAACCTCTTTACCCGTCCTTCCCTTCTTTGTAAGATCTACCAACATCATGTGGTTATCAGTACCGCCCGACACAAGGCGAACGCCCCGCCCGGTCAATGCCCGGCTGAGCGCGGCGGCGTTGTTTACAATCTGCTGCTGGTAAGCCTTGAAGGATGGCTCCATAGCTTCCTTAAAGCAAACGGCCTTGGCCGCAATAACATGCATCAGCGGCCCGCCCTGAGTACCCGGGAATATCCCCTTATCAATAGCTTTGGCAAACTCCTCGCGGCACAGTATCATGCCGCCGCGGGGGCCGCGCATGGTTTTGTGAGTGGTTGTGGTTACCACATCCGCATAGGGAACGGGACTCATATGCAGTCCCGCCGCAACAAGGCCCGCAATATGCGCCATATCCACCATGAAATACGCATTGACGGATTTTGCGATCATCCCCATGCGTCTAAAGTCGATCTCACGCGGATATGCGCTGGCGCCTGCCACGATCATAGCGGGCTTTTCCACTTTCGCCTGCGCTTCCAGCGCGTCGTAATCGATCCGTTCGTTATCCTCGCGTACCCCGTAAGGGATAAACTGAAAATACTTGCCGCTCATATTCACAGGGCTGCCATGCGTCAGGTGCCCGCCGTGCGAAAGGTTCATACCCAGTATTTTATCGCCCGGGTTAAGCAGCGAAAAGTATACCGCTATGTTGGCCTGCGCGCCCGAGTGCGGTTGCACGTTGGCATGTTCCGCGCCGAATATCCGTTTTGCCCTGTCGCGCGCCAAATCCTCCACTAGGTCAACATATTTGCAGCCGCCATAATAGCGCTTGCCGGGATAACCTTCGGCATATTTGTTGGTAAGATGGCTACCCATAGCCGCCATTACCGCAGGGGAAACGAAGTTCTCGCTTGCGATCAGCTCAAGATGGTTTCGTTGACGGCCGAGCTCATCCTGCATGGCGGCGGTTATTTCCGGGTCAACCGCGCGAATGGTGTCAAAATCAATCACAACTGTAACTCCTTCTTCATATACTGACTTTAGCCCAAATTTTCTTTGCGCTCAAACAGCTTTTGCAGCATTTCCTCGTTTTGTTGCAGCTTGTTTTTTTCATCCTGCACCACGCCGGCGGGCGCCTTTTGCATAAAGCCCGTGTTCTTGAGCTTGCCTTTGGCACGCGCGATTTCGCTCTGCACGCGCACAATCTCTTTTTCAACGCGTTCGCGTTCCTTCTCTATATCCATCAGCTGATCCAGCGGCGCAAAAGCTTCCGCAGCGGGTGAAACAATGCTCACGGCATTTTGCGGTATCACCGCTTTATCGGTGCAGATATGCACCTTCTCAACACCGGCCAGCCTGTTAAGGTATATGGCGCTTTCGCTGAATATCTTTTCGTAGCCCGGCTGCGGCATAAGCAGCAACGCAATGCGCTTGGCGGGCGGTACGTTCATCTCGGCGCGCATATTGCGGATGGCGCGTATCAGTTCCATCAATTGCTCCATCTGATCGGTTTCGGCGTCAAACGCATACGCGTCATCCCTTTCGGGCCAGCCCGCAAGCATAATGGTCTCTTTTGCCCCGGGGATATGCCGGTATAATTCCTCCGATATAAACGGCATAAACGGGTGCAGCAGCTTTAAGGATTGTATCAGCACATACCGCAGCACCGCGCGAACATGCGCCTTTTCGGCAGCGTTTTCGCCATAGAGACGGGGTTTGGCCATCTCGATATACCAATCGCAAAATGCCGACCATATAAAATCATACACCTTTTGCGCGGCAAGACCAAGGTCAAACGCGTCCAAATTCGTCGTAACCTCGTCAATCACGCCGTTGAGCTTATGCAGTATCCATTTATCGGTCAGACCGAAGAGCGCGGGGTTGATGACATAGTTCGTTTCGTCGGGGTTTGTCTCGTTGGGATTTGCCTCACCGCAGTTTGTCCCATCGGGGTTTGCCTCTTCGCCGATATTCATCAGCACAAAGCGCGCCGCATTATATATTTTATTACAAAAATTTCCCGCCGATTCAACCTTTTCCCAGAAGAAGCGCATATCGCTGCCGGGCGCGTTGCCGGTGATCAGGCTAAAACGCAGCGAATCCGCACCATGTTTTTCGATCACTTCCAACGGGTCAATGCCGTTGCCCAGCGATTTGCTCATTTTGCGGCCCAGCGCGTCGCGCACAATGCCGTGCACAAACACCGTATCAAAGGGGTGTTTCCCCATGACTTCCATGCCGAACACGATCATACGCGCCACCCAGAAGAATATGATATCATACCCCGTCACCAGCATGGACGTGGGGTAGAAATACCGCAGCTCCTCCGTGTCGTCCGGGTAGCCCAGCGTGGAAAACGGCCACATACCGCTGCTGAACCATGTATCCAGCACGTCTTCATCCTGGCGCAGGCCGGCGTGTCCGCACTTAGGGCATTTGGGGGGCATAGTATCGCGCACGGTAATTTCGCCGCAATTATCGCAATAATAGGCGGGTATGCGGTGCCCCCACCACAACTGCCGCGAAATGCACCAGTCGCGTATGTTTTCCATCCAGTTAAAATAGGTTTTTTCAAAGCGCTTGGGTACAAACTGTATGCCGCCGTTTTTTACCACTTCAATAGCCGGCTTTGCAAGCGGCGCCATCTTTACAAACCATTGGTCGCTGATCATGGTCTCCACCGTGGTGCCGCAGCGGTAGCAGGTGCCCACGTTGTGCGCATACGGCTCGGTTTTCACAAGCGCTCCGCCCTTTTCCAGCGCCTTTACAAATGCCTCGCGGCATTCCATCAGCGTCATGCCGGCGAATTCACCGGCATTTTCATTCATATGGCCGTCATCGGTAAACACGCGTATGGCCGGCACGCCGGTGCGCTGTCCCACCTCAAAGTCGTTGGGATCGTGACCCGGTGTGATCTTCACGGCGCCGGTGCCAAAGGCCATCTCCACGTACTCGTCGGCCACGATGGAGATGGCACGATTTACCACCGGTATGATCACCTCTTTGCCCACCAGCGCCTTATATCTTTCATCATCCGGGTGCACGGCAACCGCCGTATCGCCCAGTATGGTTTCCGGGCGGGATGTTGCCACAGTAATGGAAAAGCTTTTATCGGGCGCGTCATAGCGCACATACCAGAGGAAGCTGTTTTGCTCTTTGTATTCCACCTCAATATCCGAAAGCGCGCTCAGGCAACCGGGGCACCAGTTGATTATGCGGTTTCCCCTGTATACCAGACCTTTGTTATATAGGTCGATAAATACCTTAATTACCGCCCGGTTGCAGCCTTCGTCCATGGTAAAGCGCTCCCGCTCCCAATCGCACGAAGAACCCAGCTTCTTCAGTTGGTTAACGATACGCCCACCGTATACCCCGCGCCATTTCCAGGCACGCTTTAAAAACTCCTCGCGGCCCACATCCGCCTTGGTAATGCCCTCCTGTGCCATCTGCTCCACAATCTTCGCTTCCGTCGCGATGGAAGCATGATCGGTACCTGGCAGCCAAAGCGCTTCAAACCCGTTCATGCGCTTGTAGCGTATGAGTATATCCTGCAGGGTATTATCAAGCGCGTGACCCATATGCAACTGCCCCGTGATGTTGGGCGGCGGTATCACGATACAATACGGCGGCTTATCTGGGTTAGGCACGGCATGGAAGTAGCCGCTATCCTCCCATATCTTATAAATCCTATCCTCCGCCGCCTTGTGGTCATAGGTTTTATTCATTTGCAAATCCCCCGTCTTCGGAAAATATAAAAGCGCCCCGCTAAAGGACGAGACGCTCGTGGTACCACCTTCATTGAATGCAAAAACGCTACCGTGCATTCCACTCAAAACGTTAACGCCGCATACGTGGCGCACTACCCATAGCGCAACATCCGCCTGCACTTCATGCGCCAAGCTCGAAAGCGACCTTCACGCCACCGCCTCTGGCCACCTTGCAGCAGATGGTCGCCTCTCTGCATAAAGCGGGCCGACATTACTCCTCTTTCTCATCGCCTGTCTTCAATTGACTTTCAGTATAATGGCAAGTGCGCTTGCGTGTCAAGCACGGCTTAATTTTGCTTTCCTTTCCACACATCATGACGAAGAGCCAAAATTATTGACGTAACCGCAAAGTCGGGTAGCAACAGCATTTGCGGATATGCCACGCCTATGTATTAGTCCGAAAAAACAACAAAAAGAGATTCTTATGCTCTTTCTGCGGGTTCTCACTTGGGTAGGATGAAATCCAGATTGATTACTTGGCAGAAAGAAACGAATAAATTGCAAGGATGTATTCATAGGAGTGTTTGTTCATTCTTGTTATCGATGGGGATGGATATTCATCGTACTGTATTGAAATAAATTCTGCCAGGCTGATAATATAGGCAAAGTAGTCGAGGTCAAAGTCCTTGTTGATCGTCTTATCCCTTGCAAGTTCCTCTTTTATAATGGGTTTGATTAGTTCCTTTGCAATGCGCAACAGCACGTCGTTCTTCAACGCATGCGGCGCGTCAATCAGACTCAAGCAGAATTTGTAGTTTTTTTCACCTATCAATGCGATTTGTTCATTCTTGGCAGCCAAAATCGTTGCAGTCAGCCCTTTTGTGTTGGCGCTTTTAAAGATGTTTTCCAAGATCCCTCTCTTTTGCGTCTTTACTGACTGTGCAAGCAGCGTGGACGCCAAATCCATTATACAGTACACATAAAGGTCGTCTTTACTATCAAAATACTGATAGAAACTGCCTTTTGGTATTCCCGCGCTTTTCACGATCCGGTCGATACTTGTTTTCTCGTATGAAGTCCTGAGAAATTCGTCAATGGCGCTTTCTACGATGCGTCCCCGCTTCTCCGCATTCAGATTGAAGAAGGTCTCATGTGTCATACACAGCTCCTTTGTAAAGAAATAGTAAAAAACAAATAAATAGTAATTGACAAAAGCCGTTTTGTCAATTACTATATGACTATAGTCATATGACGATAGTCATATAAGGGATGTTTTTTCCAAGCTTAGTCCGAAAACGGAATGGTTGCAGAGGTGATTGGAGAGGCGATGTTAGATTTAATCATTCGAAACGGGACAATTGTAGATGGCACCGGGAAGGACTGCTATGCGGGTGACATCGGAATCGTAGGAAAAAAGATTAAGGTGATTGGATTACTTGCGGATGCTGTCGCCCGAAAAGAGATTGACGCTGTTGGCAAATACGTCACACCCGGCTTTATCGAGCCTCACAGCCACGCGGATTTGGGCGTGCTGATGACGCCCAGCATGGAGTCCTATTTGATGCAAGGTGTCACTACTGTGGTGGGCGGCAACTGTGGTCATGCGATGGCGCCGATGAATGATGAAATATACAGAAGCGCCATTGTCGATTTTCCTGTTATTTTCAAAGCCGAACCAAAGTATTTTGAATTGGCCACCCTGATGGTTTCAAGAGAAAAAGCGAAAAAAGCGATCAAAGAACTGTATGACATTGATCTTGATTGGCATACTTTTGATGAATATATAGCGAAATGCAATGAAAACGGGATGGATTGCAATATTGCGCCTTTGGCGGGATACAGCGCTATCCGAAGCGCGGTAATGGGGATGGACAGTATGCGCTCTGCTACCGACAACGAAGCAAATAAACTGGAACAATCTGTGCGTGATTGTATGCTTGCAGGCGCATACGGGCTTTCCACGGGGCTTGACCCACAATATCTTCCAGGACTCTTTGCCACGGATGAAGAAACCGTTAGAATGCTGCGGGTCGTTCGAGAATATAACGGAATTTTCACCTCGCATACATTCAATCAAAGAATGGACGGCACAGGAAGCCGAATGGACGGATATCGTGTCATGATCGAGCAAGCTAAAGCTGCCGACATTCGAGCCAACGTTTCACACGTTCATGTTTTCGGCATGTCGTCAGGCGATGATGGGGGGCTTGCGGCGGCGAAAGAAACCCTTCTGTATTTTGAGGAAGCAGTCGCATCCGGCTTGGATCTTTCGTATGACATTATACCGAGCCCGTATAGCGTAGATTATACCGTCCCGTATTTTGCTTTTTTTCTAAGACCGTTTTTGCTTATGTCGGGTAGCAGGGAGAAACTTGCAGAGAATTTCTCTGTTCCTGATTTTCGCCTTATGGTACACAAAGTCATCGAGGGAGGTATGTATCCGATCTTAGATGAAACGCAACCCATGAACTATCTTGGATTGCTTACCATGCTGAGGCATAGCGAGGCCGGTTTCGTCGGTAGCACGCTGACGAAAATCGCTTCACTTCGCAAACAATCTGCACTTGACGTAATGATGGATCTGTTTACGATGGATCCCGACATGGAAGCAAACATTAGTATGTCGAATTTTGGGGAAGCGATTGACCTTCTGTCAAGGCAACCGATGGCAATGGTTTGCGCGGATGGTCTATGTTGTACCAAGGATACAAATTTCACAGCTAATTCTGAGATGCCGTTGCTGCCGAATGCAATGACGCTGAGCTTTATTCCCAGATACATTCTTTCTTACGGAGAACCTCGTTTCGAGGATACCATCCGTCGGATCAGTGGTTTTGTTGCGGAGCGTTTTGGCATTGCCAAAAGAGGGACGATAAAGGAAGGAAATTTTGCGGATATTGTCGTTCTGGACAGAAAAAAACTTTACAGTTACGACCGAGATGAGCAATTCTTGCAATATCCGGACGGTTTTGACCATGTGATTGTAAACGGGACGCCGGTAATCGAGAAAAAAGTTCACTTGAAGACCTCGCCCGGGAAAATGCTTCGGAAAAGTCATGTATAAAAAACTGTCTTAACGGACAGGGAAATGGGAGGAGGGAACATGCGAGAAGAACAACTGCGCAAGCTGATGGGGGAAACCATGACGGAATATCGTCTTCCTTCCCTTTCCATTTCTATGATGGCAAAAGGGGAAGAACTTCATCTCGCACTTGGAAAAGCAAATCTTGAAGCTGATATACCTGCCACTCCCGACAGCATCTATTGCATAGCTTCTTCGACAAAGTCCATAACGGCAACAGCAGTCAACTTGCTTTTTTCCGAAAAAGATTTATCTATAGATGAGCCGATTAACCGTTTCCTTACATGGTTTCGTATGTATGACGACTACACCACAAAAAACCTCACGGTAAGGGATGTTCTTTGCCATCGGTGCGGCCTTCCGAGGCACGAATTGTCATGGTATAACACGCCCGAAAAAAGTACGCGACAGTTGACAGAATCTCTTGCGTTTTTGCCACCGGCCTTTCCTTTGCGCTATCGCATGTGCTACCAGAACCATATGTACATACTGGCCACCACATTGATTGAAGAGGTGAGCGGAAACGTTTGGGGTGATTACGTGAAAAACAAGATATTCCAGCCCCTCGATATGCGGAGCACTTTCATATACGGCGATGAGATTGAGGATGGCAATAGGATGAAGTGCCGTCCATACAATCTCGTTAACGGGCAAAATGTTTTGCTTCCTTATCGCTACACCAAATCCGTTGGGGGAGGCGGCACGGTTTATTCTACCTCTCGCGATATGTTGAAATGGCTTCATTTTAATCTTAAAGGGGATGACGCAATCCTGAAGCGGGAATTGATCGAGGAACACCATACCCCACATACCATTGTTCGGAAGGGGGATATGGGATCGATTCATTTCCCGGAAATGGATTTCACTTCCTATGGGCTTGGGTGGTTTATCGAAAGTTATCGCGGCATCAAGGTGATTCATCACGGCGGCACAATAGATGGCTTCAAGTCCATGCAGATGTTTCTTCCTGATCATGACATCTGTATTTCCGCTCTCTCTAATCAAAACAACACTCAAGCCGTGTGCTCGGTCGCATACAAAATCATAGACGCCTCTCTTGGCATGGAGACAACTGATTGGGACAAAAAATATCAAGAGACTTATATCAATATGGTGGATGCGTGTAGGAACAAGGTCGGAGAAGCCTTATCCAAAATCAATGTCGTGCAATGGAATGATTTTAATAAATATATAGGGATATATAGTCATCCAGCGTATGGGGAGTTGTATGTCCACCGGGTCAAAGACACGCTTATGATCGACGCCTTTGGTGAGACCTTCCCAGTAATAAGCACATCGGATATGGATTTCATCTTCGAGGGTGGTAACTTGGGAATTTTTGCAGAAGGGAAAGCAATTATGGAGGGAACCGGACAAGTCAACGCTTTAAACGTAAAGCTTGAGGACATGTTGCCGGAAACCTACTTTCGTTTCGAAAGAAACCCTACGGGGGATTTGCAACATGAATAATATCCCTAACGCAATCATGAGAAAGTGAACGAATATCATGAAGATCACAGATATTGAATCCAAGATATTTGAAATACAACTCAAGGAACCTGTCCGGACGGCAATCGGCCAAATATCCGTCGGGAATACGGTCATTGTCAAAATCAGTACGGATTCCGGCATCTGCGGTCTTGGCGAAGGCGCTCCAACACCCTTTGTCACAGGTGACACGGCAAAGAGCATACAGATTGCTATAACTACGCTCAAAGAGCATCTCATCGGCATGGATACTTTAGCGATTGAAGCCATTCATCAAAGGATGAACGACTGCCTGGCATACAACACATCCGCAAAGGCGGCCATAGATATCGCGCTGCATGATATCTGTGCGAAAAACGCGGGACTCCCGCTTTATCGGTACCTTGGTGGAACGAACGGACATGTGGTCACCGACAAAACCATCGGAATAGGAACGCCCGAGAAGATGGCCGAAGATGCCGTCAAGGCCGTAGAGCAGGGATTCGAATTCATCAAAGTAAAGACGGGCTTGAGCCTTGAGGATGATCTTTTGGCGATCGAGCTGATTCGCAAGGCGGTGGGACCGAAAATCCACATCAAGGTGGATGCCAACCAAGGCTGGAGTGTGAAGCAGGCGATCGAGGCGATCGAGAGAATGCGTTCCTATGATGTTTCCTTTGTGGAGCAGCCGGTTTCCGTACATGATGAAGACGGCCTTAAGCAAGTGAAAGAGAGTGTAACGTTGCCCATAATGGCGGATGAAAGCTGTTTTTCTCCATACGATGCCCTCCGCCTGATCAAGCACAGGGCAATAGATATGATCAATATCAAACTCATGAAAAGCGGCGGCTTATTTCCGGCAATACAAATGG
This sequence comes from Clostridiales bacterium, assembly GCA_031270585.1. GTDB lineage: Bacteria > Bacillota > Clostridia > Christensenellales > CAG-138 > JAISXK01. The sequence goes on from JAISXK010000012.1 coordinate 15,773, forward strand.
CAAACATCGCCGAAGTGGCAGGCATCCCTTGCATGATCGGCTGCATGATGGAAAGTGCAATTGGAATTGCTGCTGCAGTCGCATTGGCTGCAGCGAGAAGCAATATCATGTATGCGGATTTGGACGGCCTGCTGTTTACGAAAAAACACCCGGACATTCGATCAACTATAGGGCCAATTGGCGCCGAATATCAATTATCTGAGGAGAGTGGTATCGGTGTCCACGTCAATTATTGAATAAGAACCATCAATGCGGGATTTGTGCCGATAGGCGGAATGGAGGAAAGTATGAAAGCGAATAGTGCGTAAAAAAGCGAATCCGCGCACAAAAAAATAAACGATTAATAGCAAATTTATGCCGCCGCAGGGCGGCGGAAGGGAGCCAAAAATGGACAATCGGAAATCACTTACCACTCAAAAATTCGGCTTACTGATAGGGACGGGCGGCAGCACTGCAATTTACGCCTTCACCACGGCGTTTGCCATGCTCTTTTTTACAAGCGTCATGGGATTGAGTCCCGCTGTGGTAGGAACCATAATGCTCGTATCCAAAGTATGGGACGCAATCAATGATCCCTTGTGTGGAGTCCTCATTGACAGAACTCCGACCAGAAAATTTGGACAGATAAAACCGTGGATATTCTTCGGCGCGATAGGTATTGCCGTCTTTGGTGTGCTGATGTTCGTGGTTCCCGGGTTTGGCAACACGGGAAAAGTGGTTTGGTCCTTAATAATGTATAACGGAATTGGCATGGCCTTTACTGCGTTTGTCATTGGCCTCGTAACAATCATGCCGCGTATCACAAATATCCAGATTGAACGTGTTAGTCTCAGCGCCTATTTTTTCATAGGACAGACATTGTCGGCGATCATTGTCACCGCAATAGCTATGCCGCTGATCACGCATTTTAGTGCATCGAGTCCCGTAAACGCTTACTGGAATACAGCTCTGATCATTTGTGCGGTGGGGCTTGCGCTAACCATGATATTAATTTTTGTCGTCAAGGAAAGGGTTTCCGCAGAAAATAAAGATGAATCAAGCAAGCCCTTGTTGAAAGATTCTCTAGTCAGCATCTTGCATAACAAGCCTTTTCTCTTGGTTGCACTCATATGCTTGATTAACGGAATTGCGTTGGGGATGCATAATTCTTCTCTGGCACAATATATCGTATTTGGACTCAAGAATCCAGAAATATCGTCTCTGATTATGCCGATCATCTACGTCGGCGCTTTTCTCGCGGGGCTGCTTGCCAAGCCGCTTGCGCGGCTTGATAAAGTACGTATGACTAAGATATCTTTCATCATCGTACTCGTTGGTATTCTCCTTCGTCTTATCACGAAAGATGCGTTCTTGCCCTTAATGATTGGAGGGGAATTTGCCATCGGTCTCGGTAGCGGTCTGTTTAACGTGTACATGGTTGCCATGCTTTTCGATACGGCGGAATATGGATACAGGAAAACAGGTGTTCAGAACAACGCTTTGATTATGTCGTCCATGACCTTCCAGTTGAAAATCGGGCAAGGGGTTGGCGCCGCACTTATGGGTTTCTGGCTTGAACTCGGCGGTTATATCAGTACGGCCACAGAGCAACCGGAATCTGCCGTAAAAGCGCTTTTCGACGTAAATCTGATCCCATTTCTTGCTGTTGCCATCATCAGTTTTATACTGATGTACTTTTATAAATTGAGCGACAGCAGAATGACGAAAATAATGGATGAAAGATCTTCTGCTGAAACCGAAAATACTGAAGTTGAAAATGCTAAGGCCGAAAACAATGATTAATGTCAAATGCTCAAAGTTTGAAAATGTTGAAGCTGACATCACAATCGTTCCCGTCGTCGCAGACCTGCAGATTCATCACGCAACAGAATTGGATGTATCTTTGGAACCATGTCGCACGACGGCGCAAGCGATCCAGGAAAACCAATCTGCGATGGGTTTTCCATACTTAAACGCCAAGATGAAAAATGGAAAGTGGGGGGCAGATGTTGGGAATACCCTTCATTACGGATGTTTTGAGAAAGGGGAACGCGAAATCCTCTTTCTCGGTCTCGGAGAAGCGAAATGCCTATGCACGGACGATATCAGGACAGCCTTTGCGATGGCGGTGAAGGAAATCAGAAAACTTGGAAGCCGAAGAATATTCGTCTTGACGGACGTATTCGCGGGCGGCAAAAGTATGACTGCGCTTATGGGTGCCGCTTTTGAAGGGCTCTGCCTTGGTGATTACAAATTCGAAAAATATAAGAGCGAAAAGGATGAAAAAGGTCTGCTGGAAGTGAGTTTCGCGGGCATGGACAGCAAAAACATGGCCACGATTGAGGAAGCTGCGATTCTTTCGGAAGCGACGCTTTTTGCAAGGAACCTCGTGAATGAGCCGCCGAACATTCTGTATCCAGAAAGCCTCGGTGAAGCGGCGATCAGTTCGGCAAGGGAGCACGGCTACGACGCAGAGGTCTTCGACAAACAGAAGATCGAGGAATTTGGCATGGAAGCTTTCTTATCCGTTGGAAAAGGCTCGGCGAGAGAGCCCAAATTGATCGTGCTCAGGTATTTTGGTGAAAAGAGAAAAGACGCGGCCATTCTCGGCCTTGTCGGAAAGGGCATTACCTTTGATTCGGGCGGCAACAATTTGAAACCCACGGAAGCTATGCTGAAAATGAAAAGCGACATGGCTGGCGCCGCTTCGGTCATTGGTGCAATGAATGCGATTGCAAAGAAAAAACTGAAGGTAAACGTTGTGTCGGTCATAGCTGCAGCTGAAAACATCATTTCCGGAAACGCATATAGACCAGGAGATATCATCGGAACAATGGCAGGGAAGACGGTGGAGATCGGGAACACGGATGCCGAAGGACGGCTCACGCTTGCCGACGCGATCTTCTATGCGATTACAAAGGAGAAAGCTACGTGCGTAATTGATGTGGCGACGCTGACCGGTGCTGTTTTGGTCGCGCTTGGAAGCGTCGCAACCGCAGCAGTGACAAACGAAAAGTCATTCTTTGAAAGATATGAGAAGGCCGCCGAAAGATCGGATGAAAAAGTCTGGCTTCTCCCCTCATACGACAAATACAAAGACGCGCTCAAATCAGATGTTGCCGACTACAAGAATGTTGGCGGCAAAGAAGCCGGCGTCATCACAGGTGGACTATTCGTCGGAGAGTTTGCCGAAAGAACCCCGTGGATTCATCTGGATATCGCAGGTACTGCTTGGTCTGATGACGAGAAGGGCTATCTATCAAAAGGCGGTACCGGCGTTTGCGTGCGGTCGCTCTACTAT
>JAISXK010000014.1 GCA_031270585.1 Clostridiales bacterium
TGTATTTGATTTGTTTTCACACATAAATTTTATACCAAAAAACGGCCTTTCTCTACTGAAAGTGCCGCTTTTTTGTTACTCTTTTTTTGTTAAGGGGCTGCCCATTTCTGGACAGCCCCAGATTTTGTTACACCGACTCGATTTCAGTCTCTAATGTGTCCAAGTCTCCAATGCCCGAAACTGGACACTTGGAGACCCAAGGAACTAACCCTCTCCCCGCTGTTTTTTGCAGCACCGACCCGAAAGACGTATCAGATGTGTCAGACGTATCAGGCTATCGACCCTGATACATAGCGTCTAAACTCTCATGAAGCTAACGTTTAAAAATGTGAAACCCGCTTGCCTATTGAAGGAAAGTGTGGTTATATTTTTATAGCGCATATTTATTCAAATACCCATTTCAAAAATAAAACGCAGCTATGCACATGCAGGGGGGCCGTATGCAAAAAACTACGGAAGCTATTTGGCAAGGCAAAACCATACTTGGAATAGAGTTTGGCTCAACACGCATCAAATCGGTATTGACGGATGAAAACCTCAAACCCATTGCAACGGGCAACCACGAATGGGAAAACCGGCTGGAAAACAACATTTGGACATACCGGCTGGAGGACGTATGGGCGGGTATGCAGGCAAGCTTTTCAGAGCTTGCAACGGCGGTGCGGGAAGGCTTTAATGCGGAACTGCGCACGGTGGGCGCAATTGGCGTTTCCGCCATGATGCACGGGTTTTTGGCGTTTGATAAAAACGACGGGCAATTGGCGCAGTTTCGCACCTGGCGCAATACCGTTACGGAAGAAGCGGCGGAGAAGCTCACGGCGTATTTTGGGTTTAATATACCGCAGCGGTGGAGCATTGCGCACCTGCACCAGGCAATATTGAACAAAGAAAGCCATGTGCGTGATATCGCCTATCTCACCACGCTGGCGGGCTATGTGCATTGGCGGCTAACGGGCGAAAAGGCGGTGGGCGTTTGCGACGCTTCGGGCATGTTCCCTATCGACAGCATGAAAAATACCTTCCACGCAGGCATGCTGCGGCAGTATGATGAACTGATAGCGGGTGAGGGCTTCGGCTGGAAGATAGAAGATATATTACCCCAGGTAAAAAACGCCGGGGAACCGGCAGGCAAGCTTACGCCGCAGGGGGCAAGGCTGCTCGATCCTTTTGGCAAACTGGCGGCCGGCATACCGTTTTGCCCGCCGGAGGGCGACGCCGGCACGGGTATGGTGGCCACCAACAGCGTGGCGGAACGCACGGGCAATGTTTCCGCAGGCACATCCATATTCGCCATGCTGGTGCTGGAAAAGCCGCTCTCTCATGTGTATCCAGAGATCGACATGGTGACGACGCCGACGGGAAGACCCGTGGCCATGGTGCACTGCAACAACTGCACATCGGATTTGGACGCGTGGGTGCGCCTTTTTGGCGAGGCGGCGGGGGCGCTGGGCGCGCCTGTCGCCAAGGATGCGCTTTACGCAACGCTATATAATAAAGCCTTTGAAGGCGAGTGCGATTGCGGGGGGCTGCTTACATATAACTTTTTCGCGGGCGAGCATATTACCGGGCTGGAGGAGGGCAGGCCGCTGCTCGCGCGGATGCCCGACAGCCGCTTTACGGTGGCAAACCTGATGCGCGCGCTGCTGTTTTCCGCGTTGGGCACGCTGAAGATCGGCATGGATATCTTAACGGAAGAAGAGCATGTGCGGGTGCGGCAGTTGGTGGGCCATGGAGGGTTTTTTAAAACTGGAGACGTGGGCCAGCGTATGATAGCGGGGGCGCTTGGCGCGCCCGTTGCCGTGATGCGCTCCGCCGGGGAAGGCGGCGCGTGGGGTATAGCCATACTCGCGGCCTATATGCTTGCAAGGCAGACAGGTGAAAAAGCGGATAGAAACATCCCGCTGGAAGAGTACCTGGAAAAGCGCGTGTTTGCGGGAGACGCGGGCTTGCGGGCAGAGCCAGATGACGAGGTTATGAAAAGCTTTGCGGTTTATATTAAGCGCTATAAGCGCGGGCTTGAAATTGAAAAGGCGGCAATTGCCTGTTTAACATAACAGGGTGAAAGCTAAAGAGGGATTCGTTCTCAAAAATCTATTGATTTATAAAGTTGTTTTAAGAACGCCATACTTGCGCCGGGTGCGCCGAAAGCCGTGACTTTGGCGCACCCACGCCGTTTATCGCGTCTTAAGGCGCACATATTTTTGTATCAGCTCTACGCAGTTTTCATGGCCCAGCTTATGGCTGTTGAGGCACAAATCGTAATTGCCCGCGTCCTGCCAGGACTGGCCGGTGAAGTAACGGTAATAGGACGCGCGGCGCTTATCGGTAAGTTGCACCAGCGCGTCGGACGCCCGCTCGCTGATATCGTTGCGTTGCATCAGTTCCCGCACGCATAACGCGTGCGGCGCGTGGATGCGGATGCGTACCACGTTGGGATAATCCCGCAGCACATAGTCCGCGCAGCGGCCGATAATCACGCAGGATTTCTGTTTGGCCAGTTCGCGGATAACCTGCGCCTGGTAGTTGAACAGGTTTTCATTGGAGATAAAGTCATTGCTGTCCGGCGGCAAAATGTTATCATTCTGTACACGCTTGGAGATGCTCAGCAGCATCTTCAGGCTGGGGTTCTCATCCGCCTGCCCGAAGTATTGCTCATGGATGCCGCTCGCGTCCGAAGCGAGACGCAGGAGTTTTCGATCCAGATACTCCACACATAATGCCCTCGCGACGTCGTGCCCTATCTTTCTTCCGCCGCTGCCATAGCCGCGGGCGATGGTAATCACAATATGATCCATAATCCGGTCCCCTTTCTCGGTTTTAAGCGCCAAGGTAAGCCCGGCGGACGCGATCATCCCGCAACAGGTCGGAAGCCTTGCCCTGCATGGAGATGGCGCCGGTCTCCAGCACATACGCGCGATCCGCGATGGAAAGAGCCATGCGCGCGTTCTGCTCCACCAGCAGTATGGTGATGCCCGCCGCGTGCAGCGTCCTGATGATGCCAAAAATTTCCTTGACCAGTATGGGCGAAAGCCCCATGCTGGGTTCATCCATCAGGAGCACTCTGGGATCGGTCATCAGCGCGCGCCCGGTGGCCAGCATCTGTTGCTCCCCTCCTGAAAGCGTGCCGGCGATCTGCCTGGCCCGCTCCTTCAGGCGCGGGAAGCGCGCATACACCTTCTCGCGGTTGGTCTCTACGCGCGCCTTATCTTTGAAGGTGATCGCGCCCATATCCAGATTTTCCGCCACAGTCATGCGTTGAAACACGCGCCGCCCCTCGGGCACGTGCGCCATGCCCAACGAAATGATTCTGGAGGGTTCCACGGTACGCAGGTTGTACTGATCATACCGGATCTCGCCCGATGTAGCAGTCTTAAGGCCGGTAACGGCATGCAGGATTGTGGTCTTACCCGCGCCGTTGGCGCCGATGAGCGATACCATCTCGCCATCGTTGACGGTGATGGAAATCCCTTTGATGGCGTGGATGGCGCCGTAATGGATGTGAAGATTTTTTATACTCAGCATATCGGTGTTTCCTCCTGTTCGCCAAGGTACGCCGCAATCACGCGCTCGTTCCTGGCGATTTCTTCGGGCAGGCCCTGCGCAATGGTTTCGCCATAATCAATCACGATGATGCGCTCACATATTTTCATGACCAGGCTCATATCATGCTCAATCAGAAGTATCGCGATATTGAACTTCTCGCGTATGATGCGGATACACTCCACCAGATCGGCGGTTTCGGTCGGGTTCATACCTGCGGCGGGCTCGTCCAAAAGGAGAACCTTCATATCTGTCGCCAGCGCGCGCGCGATCTCCAGCTTGCGTTGCTGGCCATAGGGCAGATTGGCGGCAATGGTGTGCGCCTTGTTTTCCATGGAAAACAAGCGCAGCAGGTCCAGTGCCTTTTCCTCAATCTCCTTTTCCTCGTTCCGGAAGTGTGACGAACGGAATATGGCGCTGAAGAAACCGTACCTGATATCCTTGGTAAAGGCGGTGAGCACATTATCCCGCACTGTCATCTGTTTGAACAGGCGGATGTTCTGGAAGGTGCGCGCCACGCCGGCCGCTACGATCTGGTGGGTATACTTGCCGTTCATCTTCTTTCCTTCCATCCTGAAGTAGCCGTCGGTAGGCGGATACACGCCGGTTAAAAGGTTGAACACGGTTGTTTTACCCGCGCCGTTAGGGCCGATCAGCCCCACCAGTTCGCCCTTGCGAAGTGAGAGGTTAAAGTCGCTTACAGCACACAGGCCGCCGAAACTGATGCCCATGTTGCGGACTTCCAGGATAGGGGTGTTCTCATTTGCGCTCATGCCTTCGGTACCTCCTCCTTTTTGTCGAACAGGCGGGGAAGCCATTTTCGTATAGAGAACTCATATACCCCCAGCAATCCCGCAGGCCTGAAGATCATCACAAGAATGAGTACCACCGAATACACAAGCATGCGGTACTGTTCCGCCGCGCGCAGCAGTTCCGGCAAAACAGAGAGCACGATGGCCGCCACGACCGAGCCGGTAAGCGAGCCCATGCCGCCCAACACGACCATGATGACATAGTCTGTGGACTTGAGGAAGGAGAAATCGTTCTGGGAGAGCGTGCCCAGGCCGCGGAACGCGAAAATAGCGCCGGCAATGCCGGCAAACATAGCGGAAATAGTGAAGGTAAACACCTTGTAATAGGTATTGTTCAATCCCACGCTGCTCGCGGCGATATCGTCCTCACGAATAGCCATGATGGTGCGGCCGTACTTGCTGCGCACGAAGGAGAACATAACCACCACGCAAAGCGACGCGATCCAGAACAGCACATAGACGTTGTTCATCACAGGAATGCCGATGAGAGCCTGGCCGGCCTGGCCTTGTGCCAAGCCCTTGCTGCCCGCGAACTTGAGGTTTTGGATCAGCACGCGGATGATCTCGCCGAAACCCAGCGTGATGATGGCCAGGTAATCGCCCCTGAGACGCAGCGCCGGGATACCGACGAGTATACCAAACAGCGCCGCCATCAGCGCCCCCGCAGGCATACAGATGAGAAACAAGAGGATATCCGATCCCGGGCCAACTGTCAGTATGTTGGCCTGAAGCAGCGCCTTGGCTACGAGCGCGCTGGTGTACGCGCCTACCGCCATGAAGCCGGCATGCCCCAGGGTAAGCTGGCCCAGAAAGCCCATCGTTAAATTGAGACTGGTGACCATGATGATCACATAGAAGCATTGTACGATGATACCGCGCACGTACATGGAGACGACGCCGCTTTCCATCAACAGCACCAGCAACGCGAACAGCGCCGCCAACGCAGCAAAGTTCAGTAAGGGAGCCTTTCGTTTTTCATTTTTCAACATGGCCGCCCTACACTTTCTCGCCGACATTCTTGCCCAATATGCCGGCGGGCTTGACGAGCAGCACAATGATGAGCATCAAAAACACAATGGCGTCCGAGAATGCGGATGTAATCACGCCCCCGGTCAGAGGGCCCATGTAAGCCTTGGAAAGGCTCTCCGCGAGGCCTATGACGATACCGCCCAGCATTGCGCCCGGTATGATGCCGATACCCCCCAGCACTGCCGCAATGAACGCTTTGAGGCCCAGCATAGAACCCATCGTGATGGTCACCTGGTTATATTGCACCACATACATCAAGGCCGCCACAGCCGCTAAGCCTGAGCCGATGGCAAACGTCAAAGATATGGTACGGTTGACGTTGACGCCCATCAGTATGGACGCTTCTTTATCCTCCGATACGGCGCGCATGCACTTTCCGATCCTGGTTCGCTTAACGAAGATTTGCAGCGCGATCATGACGATAATGCCAAGAATTATGGTCAATACTGTGTTGCCGCCAATCTTTCCGATGCTGGGGAGGTTCAGGATGGTCTTCACCTGCTTCGGGTTGGCGCTGAACAGCGTCTGCGCCAGGTTTTCGAGGAACAGGCTCATCGCGATCGCCGTGATGAGCGTGGACATTTTGGTTCCCTTTTTGCGCACCGGGCTATACGCAAGCTTTTCCACGGATACGCCAACAAGCGCGCACACGATGACTGCCAACAGCACTGCGGGCCAAGCCGGCATGCCTGCCGCGATCATCAGCGGCACCGTAAAAAAGAGCGTATATCCGCCC
>JAISXK010000015.1 GCA_031270585.1 Clostridiales bacterium
TCCCTGCAGCGTCTGATCCTTATAGAGCGTAAATACCACGCCGCTTACGGCTACGCCCTTTTCATCCACCTTCGTGATGGCGACAGTACCGCTGCTGTAATAGGTATTGTCCACGGTAATTTCGGGGTTTTTATTCGTTTTGCTTAGCGTTACGGCCTGCGTCGCGGCGTTTAGCACATACCCCGCAGGCGCTGAAATTTCTTTCAGGGAATACGCTGCGTAGGGCAGGTTTCTTATTACCGCCGTTTGGTTTACGGTAAACGTGTCGCCGCCCGACGCGCTTGGTACGAGGTGATCGCCGTTTACCGCCAGCTTTACGACGCCCCCCGTGCTGTCGAGCAGCTGGAACACCGCGCCGCTAATCAGCGTGGTCGTGCCGGCGCGCCGCTTATTTAGCGTGATGCTGCCCACAAAGTCGTCGGGCGTGTTCGTGATCTCCACCGTTCTTTCGCCGGCGGAACCGCTGCCGTCGGTGTTCACGTCGCTGATGGTCACGCTGCCGTCCGCCGTGTTTTTCGTGATGCTGATGGCAATGGGCGAGACATTGGAGTAATCGCTGCCGCTGCCCACCTGTTCATGCAGGTAATAGGTGCTCGTACCGTCCCGCAGGGTGGTGGTCAGATAATTAAAGTTGATAGTAGCCGTCGTGTTGCCGCTTCCCGCCACATTCGCCGTGACGAGGCCCACGCGGTACGCCGAGGCCGTGGAAGTTCTTGACGTGCTGAGTATAAACGTAATGGTCGCGCCACGCACGGGCGAGGTGCCCACCGCGCCCGGCGTCCATATCTTTCTTACATGCAGCTTGGCGTCGCGGTATACGCGCACGGTGCTGCTCATGATGGTGTTGCTCGCGCTCTGGCCGGGCATGAGCGTCGTTTTATTAACGCCGACGGTAAACGGCAGGTAGTAATTGCCGTTTTTGAGTATTTCCGCGACGCTGTTTTTCTTTATGGTGACCACATTGCCGCTTTGCGTCAACACAAACGGGAATGGGTTCATACCGCTGTCCGTCGATGTGGGGTCTGCGGATTTAAACGTAAACGCGCCGTTGAGCGTATCCGTGGCGTATACGTAATCGGCGGGCTCTTTTGTTGTTCCGTCGCTTATCTGGCGCAGGCCCGCGACAAACTGCACGTCGGGCAGGTTGCCGCCCGCGTCTTCGCTCAGGGCGATGTTTTCCACCAGGTTGCTGCCGTTTTTGATGTATTTGCGCGCCAGCAGGAGGCTGGACTGGGAAACGACGATTTCAACGTTATCGTAAAGCTCCACAGGATCGCCGCCGGTGTTGAGCACCACTTTCATGGAGTTGTTGATGGTGCTGGGGCTGCCCTCCACCTTTGTATAGTAATAGAACACATACTGCCCGCCCGCGAAGGGGCCGGTGATGGTGATGATAAAGCCCTGCGGGGCGTTGTTGGGCAGCTCTACCGTAATGTTCGGCATTTGCAGCAGCCCGCCCGATTCATCCACCAGCGCCGTGCGCGCGGTGGCGGGGGTGACGATATTGCCGGCGCTGTCGCACAGCACCATGCCGCTGCTCATGGTGTCGGTGATGACTATGGATTGCTGGTCGGTCGTCAGCGTGGGCAGGTTCAACCCTATCCTGTACTGCACGGGGTTGTTTTTATTGGTGATGACGTAGTTGCCGTTCGCCAGATGCGTAAAGTTATCGCCAAAGGGGCGCTTGCTTACGCCATAACTGCCCTCGGGCACGCCGGGGTCGATATGGATGCCGCCCTCGGACTGGATCTGCCAGACGGTACCGTCCTGATCGAACTGCATAATGACGTGCTGGTCATTCTCGCCCGTATAGTTTGTGATATCCACCAAAAGGCTGATGCTGAAGTTGATATTCAGCAGCGAGCCGTTGTTCGTCGTGCCGGTAAACCTGAGCACGCACTGGTTCGACCCGCTTATGTAGCCGCTATCCTGCGTGATCACGCCCTGGCTCTTCAATTCGTTCAACCATGTTTGCAGGTTTTCCGAATTTGTGGCGTTGGCGTTGGGCACGGCGTAGGCCGGGAAGGTGATGGTAAGCGAAAGCCCCGACGTGATAGCCGGAACCTGTACGCCGTCCACTGTTTTTCCCTGATCCCTTACGCTGCCCAATATGGTGACGGCGGAGTTGTGGCCAAGGTCGCCGGTGCTGGTGACATCGACCTCGACAGCCGCCAGTATGCCGGTGGGCAGTCCCGAAATAATGCCGCCCAGGGTTTGCATGCCGGGCGAACCCAGACCCTGCATCAGCGACATCTGGCCTTCGCCTTCGCCTTCGCCCTCTGCGGCGCCCGCCGCCTGCACAGGTTCGCCGTTTTGCTGCGTGGCTTCAGGCGCCGCCTGGGACGCGCCGCCCAGCTCATACGGGTTGAGCACGGCCAAAGCCGCCGCGCCCTGCTCGCCCGCGTTGGGGTCGAGCGCGCCGCCCTGCGCCTGTTCCGCAGGCGGTTGCTGGGCAGGCTCTGCGGCCTGCGGCTCGCCCTCGCTTGTCGCGGCCGTTTCGTTGGGATCAAGACTCGAACCGGCCAGGGATATGGCCATTTGGCCCAGTACCAGAAGCAGTACCAGCATCAACGCCATAATCTGCCGTGATTTTTTGTTTTTCCTCATCCAAGTATTCATGTTATTAACCCCTTCCCTAGAAAAAACATAGCTTACACATTATTTTAAACCCCTGTGCCAGGATATAAGCACAAAAGTTGCATCTTTTATCCGCGTTTTCCTGGCCGCCGCGCAAAACGCCGCGTTTTTCATGCGCGCGGTATTCTGTAAAGCGGTAAGGAAGAGCGTGATTTTCTTAATTAATTGGTGCTATTACAATTCAGACTGGATCTCGCAAAGTATGATGAGCCTGTGGCTGCCCACGCCCTGCGGCGTGCAGGTGATTAAAGAAAGATATCTGCCGTCGGTATGCTTGTAAAGCTCTTCAAACAGGTTCTCGGGCAGAACCTCGATTTTATCGACGACGGTGTATGTGTATAGCTGCGCGTCCATATCTGCGATGTATACGGTATCGCCGCGCACCAATTCGTTGAGCCTGTTGAAAAGCCTGCCCCTGGCCTTCATCCTGTGCCCGAAAAGCAGGCAATTGCCGGGCTGTCCCGGCTCCGCCGACATGGCGAACCATCCCGCGCCATAGCGCAAACCAACCTTGCCCGTGCCTTCCAGCACGGGTAAATTCAAGCTGATCTTGGGGATTTCCAGTTTGCCTTTGGCCGTTAGTTTTTTTTGCTGCGCAAGTTCCTGCGCTTCGGTAAGTTCTTCCGGCCTGTCAAAATCTACGCCGAGAAGTTTTTCCAATCCTTCGATCGCCACCCAGTCCTCGTTTTCGCCGTCAATCTCCGGCGCAAGCGACGTCAGCACGATCTCTGATTTTCCATTTTCTATTTGCATGAGCAAATCCTGCGAGGCCTGCTCGGATATGCGCGCTTTCCAATGGTCGCGGGATAAAAACAGCCCCGCCAAAACCATCGCGAGCATGACGCATAACGTGAAGAGCGTTTGCAGAATGCGCTCCGATCTGGATCTCATGTCCATTTATGTTCCACCGCCTAGAAAAGCTCCATAACGTGATCGTTAAACCACATATACCCCAGATCGACCTCCGGGAGAAGCTTTATATCCATTAAGATACCCACGATCATCCAAAGTGTAAGCAAAATGATAGAACCAAGCCCCGCGATGAGCATCATGCGGCCCGTCGCGCGCTTTTTGTTTTGCCTTCCTTTGGCTTCGGGGACAATTGGCATTTGCGGAACAACCGGAGCCGTATAAAATGGGTTGCCCTGCGCAAGATTGGCGCTTTGCGGCGTGGCCGCAAAGGCAGCCTGCGGCATATTGTCCGCCGGCTGTACGCCCGGCGCCTGCTGCTGCATGGCCATCTGTTCATCCTTGGCTTTCGTGTGCGCGTCAATAATCGACGCCACAAGATCCGCCTGCGCCTGCGTGGGAAACACCTGCGGCTCCATCCGCTCCTGCCCCTGTTGATGATTTAATAGGTCCCGCCCCATGCCGCCTTGCGGCTGGGCCGTTAACTGCGGCTGAGCCGTCAACTGCGGCTGCCCAAACCCTTCGGCGCCGTATTGCGGCTGCGTTTGCGTTTGCGTCTGCGCCATGTATGGGTTCGCTTCGGGCGGATGCGTTTGCCGGAAATCCGGTTGGCCGCCCCAGGGGGTTTCATTCGCCTTTTGTGCCGGCCCCGCGTAGGGAACCTGCCTGCCCGCTTGTTGGGCTATATCGTCCCAGGGGGTTTGCCGCGCGCCGTAGCGCTCCTGCCCGTCATAGGGCGGGGGCGGCGCAGTCTGCAACGATTGGGCCTGCGGCGAAGGCGATACCGGCTGTGCCGATTGTACCGGCGATACCGGCAATACCGGCAATACCGGTTGTACCGGTTGTACCGGCTGCGGAGAAACAGCCTGTGGTTGTTGTAATTGCCCCAATATGATTGGCTGTTGCGCGTTCAGGCCCAACTGCCGCTTGGCAAGGTGCGATTCCGCAAGGGTTTTTAACCATTCTGCGGTAACGTCGACGGTGCCGACACCAATGAGCGCTTCATAAACATCGTGGAAAATACTTTTGAGTATTTCACGCGCAAGCTGCCTGTCGTTGCACCGGGCCACCAGCATCGTATATATGCTGTCGCCATACTGCTTGAATATCAGCTTGAATGTTTCTTCCCCGCCGCTATACGTGGCGTTTACCAGTTTGGGACTGATCATAGTTCTCCTTCGCATCTTCAAGCAAGACGCCTGCCATCTCTACCAAAAGCAACATCCATTTTGCTTTCTGAGTCTATAAAACCCAGCCGGTATGATTGACAGGTGCAAGCTCGCCTGGCGTCTTGAAGAAGCGCTGTACGAACCTATTTCCCCACCGTCAACTTTATTTTACCAGCTGTTGGTAGTTCTTCGGCCTTAAACCGGTCTTATTTCAGTCACATATCCCAATCGTGCGGTTCTTTTACAAAATATACACAAACCCTTATGCGGTCGATAAACCCGCCACACAGTTAGTGACGGATGAATTGGCCAAAAACTTAACTGAAATCATGATTTTTCCGATTTTTGCGGGCCGCCCGCCATTCCATTATAGACCCGGGCGCGCGTTATGCAAGCGCTTTATGGCGGCATGTGTAAACATACGGCGCGCATACATATTCTTATCTTTACAGGTGTTGTATTTAAACTGTACGCACCCCACAACATATAGATTTATTGCTGCAAACGGCCGCTTTTTTGGCTCTTCAAAATTTTTTTTGAACGCCATACAAGCGGCCGCCGCCGTATGATTATGTACATGTAAATTTTATTCTTTAAAACAGATCCGGCGCGACTTCACGGCAGATGGCAAGTAGCTCGCCGTCGCCTATGGATGTTGTGCGGCCGTTTTCATAAAGCGCGCCTATCTTTTCTTTCACGCTTTCCACAACCGCGCTTTTTTTATCGAGCGCGCCGCCGTTTTTAAGGCCGGGAATGTTGGCGTTCATCCAATAGGCTATGCCGGCAAGGCCGCTGTGCGCGTCCACCACCACGGTTGCGGGGCGGTTTAATATGGCCTCGGTATTGAATATGTTGTAGATCTGCTCGTTTTTCATCAAACCGTCCGCGTGGATGCCGGCGCGCGTAGAGCAGAAGTTTTTGCCCACGAACGGCGTTTGCGGCGGTATATCGTAGCCTATCTCTTTTTGAAAATACGCGGCGATTTCGGTAATGACGGCAAGCTGCATGCCGTCCTCGTGGCCGCGCAGGCCGCAATATTCCATCACCATGGCCTCCAGCGGGCAATTGCCCGTGCGTTCGCCGATGCCCAAAAGCGAGCAGTTGACGGCTGCGGCGCCGTAGAGCCACGCCGAGGCCGCGTTTGTAACCACCTTGTAAAAATCGTTATGGCCATGCCACTCGATCATGCCGCTCGCTATATTGGCATAATGCCGCAGGCCGTATATGATGCCCGGCACGCTGCGCGGCAGCGACGCGCCCGGATAGCCAACGCCAAGGCCCAGCGTATCGCAGCAGCGTATTTTGATGGGAATACCCGACTCCTCGCTCAACTTGCTCAACTCGTGCGCGAAGGGCACCACAAACCCGTAAAAATCGGCGCGGGTGATATCTTCAAAGTGGCAGCGCGGACGAATGCCGCGGCTTAGCGCCATTTTCACGACGGACAGGTATTGGTCCATTGCCTGCGCGCGGGTTTTGCCCATCTTCTTGAATATATGATAATCGGAGCAGCTGACGAGTATGCCGGTTTCTTCCACCCCTATTTCCTTCACGAGATCAAAATCGCCCACGGTCGCCCTGATCCACGTGGTAATCTCGGGGAACCGGTAGCCGCGCCGCATGCACATCTCGATAGCCTGCCTGTCCTGCTTGCTGTACACGAAAAACTCGCTCTGGCGTATAACGCCGCGCGGGCCGCCAAGCTCGTGCATCAGATCATAGAGCTTTAATATCTGCGCAGCCGTAAAGGGCTCGCGGGATTGCTGCCCATCGCGAAAGGTCGTGTCGGTGATCCAAATTTCTTCGGGCATGTGCATGGGCACAAGCCGGTAATTGAACGCCACCTTGGGTATTTCGTCGTAATTGAACATTTCGGGAAACAGGTTGGGCTCGGATACATCCTGCACGAAATACTTGTAGTAATCCTCACGCAGGAGGTTGGAATGATCGTCGAACACGAGTTTATTCATCACATTTCTCCTTCGGTTGCATGCTTGTATTCATGGATACAATTTGATTATAACGGATACGCGCGCATCTGTCAACTTCGTGCGGCGGCCCTTCGCCCGTTCGCGCGAGCCAGCGCGTATGGCGTATCCATCTGTAAGCATGGTATGATACTTACGCAAAAACATTCCGGAAATATTCACGGAAAATTAAAATATTTACATGGATGGCCGCACGGGCGCCGGTGTATGATATGATGTACAGGCAGGCAGGGAGCGCCAAAGCGGCGGCGCGCGAAAGGCGCGCGCTTTTTAGCGCCGTACTTCCATATGCGCACAATAAGCACAACAGCAGAAAACAATAGGAGAAAACTTATGAAACGTTTGACAGCCCTTTTATTAAGCCTCACCCTTGCGCTTGGCGCGCCGTCGCTTACGCTTGCGGCATCCGGAAAAAAATCCGAAAAGGAACCTTTGCCGCCGGCGATTATCCCCGCCTATACCCTGACGGCGGGCACCATACAATCCATTGACACGGGCAACAGAACCGTTACCATCGTCAAAGCGGATGGCGGCGAAACGCTTTTGCTCAATATGGGCAGAAACCCCGTCATACTGGATAGCGCCACGCAAGGCGTTTTAAACTTGCGCGGCCTGAAAGAGGGCGCGTTTGTGCACGTCTGGCACAGGCCCATCCTGACGGCAAGCCTGCCCGCGCAAACCCCCGTGCTGGCGTTGCTGACAAACGCGCAAAGCGGCGGCGCCTCCGCCGTCTATTTCGAGGTGGAAGCCGTATTCAGATCCGGCAACACATACTCGCTTTTAAACCAGCCGCAGGATTTGATGCTCAGTATGGATAGATCCATCAAAATGAAAAAATACGGCGGCGGCACGGAGAGGATCAGCGCCATGAAGCCCGGCGCGGCCTTTGTGGCGTGGTATGATTCTTCTGTGGAAGGCTCGCCCGCCACCGCCGCCACGCATACGGTCGTCACCCTTCCCTACGCCTATGACGGATATTTTTTGGTGGACAGAAGCTATATCAACATCAACGGCTATATGCTTAACGGCAGAACGATCAAACATGAAACGGGGGAACTGCTTGCGCCCGTTTTAGAGGCCGCCAAACGCATGGGCCTGCGCGCGGTTTACAGCAGGTCTGCGCAAACGCTGGTAGTGCGCCGCGGCAACAACACGCTCGCCACATTTATGGCGGATGGCGTCGTCCATTTGGCCGACGGCCAGGAACTATATACCACCGCGCCGCAGCATATGGACGGCGAGGTGTATGTAAGCCTCCATACGTTCCTGTCGCTTTTTAATTATAAGGTGG
>JAISXK010000104.1 GCA_031270585.1 Clostridiales bacterium
TGCATCTTTCGATAGTCGACAACCTTTTTTCTCAAGTCGATTGAATATGCCATGTTAACCCTCCTGACGTACTCAATTATATCACATTTTATTAGTGTTGTCAAATTAAATTGCTATACCACAAAGACAATCGACGGTGCGCAGATATCGGATATGGCGAAACAGCAAGGCTTTGCCGCGAACAATCCTTGGTTGCCGACTGCCATCATCTGCCTTGCGGCGGCAGGCTTAGTCGTGGCCGTATGGGTTTTCCTGCGCCAAAAGAAGCGGATAGGGCATATCGGATGAAAGGATACTTAAAGGGTGTTGGCATTAAAAGACGGAAGGGAAAAATCAAGCACCCTGAAATAGCGAAAGTCGGCATAGCTTGATGTGCTGCCATGCCGGCAATCGCGTTAAATGTTTTCTTAACTCGCCGCCACAAATCGCCGGCTCTTTTGGTAAAAGTGTTTTTTATCAATATAGAGCTTATTCACATTGCACGCATTGCACTCAACTGGCGCTGATTACGCGCATATAAAATGCCACGGCCTCTTTAAGCTTTGCCTCTTCTATGCGTTCATCGTTGCCGTGTATGCGTTTTCTGTCGTCGCCCGATAGCACCATGGCGGAAAAGCGCAGCACCGTATCGCTGATTTTGCAAAAATGCCTGGAATCGCTACAGGCCACCATCATATAGGGAGATACGATGGCGTCCTGCCAGGTTTGCTCAATCGCCGTTTTCACGCGGGCATAACCCTCGCTTTTGGTGTCGGCACAGGGCGAAGGGTTGCTTGCGCCAAATACGCGCAGTTTTATGGCGTCGTTATTGATTACGGATTTTAAATAGGCCTTGGCGCTATCGATGTTATCCGGCGGGCACAGGCGCAGGTTTGCGCCCACGCTGGCCACAGGCGGCAACACGTTGTAAGCTCCACTGCCCCGCATGGCCGTAAACGCGCAGGTGGTGCGCATCAGCGCGTTCAACTCGCCGCCGCTTTTTTTGCATATGCTGCTCAACAGCCCTTTAAAACACCAAAGGTTGGCAAATATCAGCCGATAAACAAATGTGGAATGCCTGCCAAGCGTATCAAACATCTCTGCGGCGGGCTTTGTTAAATGCGCTGGAAAAGGCCGTCCCTCCACGCGATTCACCGCCTGGGCAAGCACCCCCACGGGCGAGTGCGGCGGCGGCGCGGAAGCATGCCCGCCCGCGCTTTCAAATAGTAGTTCCACATTCATCATGCCCTTTTCCCCCGTGCCGATCAGCGCGCAGCGCTCCGTCACGCCGGGGAATACCCCATCCACCACCGCGCCGCCTTCATCCAGCACCAGCGCGGGGCGGATATTGCGCGCACGCAACGCATCCACAATGGATGGTGCGTCGTCGCCCGCCACCTCTTCATCCGCCGCGAAGGAAAAGAAAATATCACGCGCGGGCACAAACCCATCTTGCAACAGCGTTTCCGCAGCTTCCAGCGCGGCGCAAAGCGTACCCTTGGTATCCAGCGTACCCCTGCCCCACAACTCACCATCCTTACGTTTGCCGCAAAATGGCGGATTTTGCCATTGCTCTTCGTGTGCCGGCACAACATCATAATGCGCCATAAACACCGTGGGCGCATCATCCGTCTTGCCTTTCAGGCAATAAAGCACCCCCCCGTCGCCTATACGCTCCAACGTGGCATATTTGTGCACCAGCGGGTAAAGTTCTTTTAACAATGCGCGAAACGCTTCAAACGGCGCAGGGTCGACCTTGCTTTTGTCATAATTCGAAACGGTGGGCAGTTGCACCATGCGCTGCAGGCTCGTAACGGCACGCTCTGCGTCAAACTCTACGGGCGCGGCATTGCCGCCTTCCACCCTTTGTCCCTTCTTTGGGATGAATAAAGCCGCGCGCACCGACAATATGGCGAAAAATCCGCCAACCACCGCCACAGGGATGAGCCAAAACAGCATATCAGAGCCAACCTTTCTTATACAGGATACGCGCGGCTCCAATGGCGATCAGCACCCCCACGGGGACCAACACGGAAACCGAGCTTGTCAAACTTGGGATGAGTATGAACAGCACCGTCATCACGACGACGGGCGCCAGCGCCACCTTCCAGTTTTTAGATATCAGTACAACGCCCAGCGCGCCAAAAAGCGAGGGCACGATATTATCAAATGCGGGTTTCAACGCCTCGCTTTGCAATATGGGCGTCAACTGCGCCAGCAAAAATACACCCAGCGCTATGATAACGGTGGTGACAATGGAACTCACCGCGATGGCGATGGTGGAAATGACATCGCCCTCCTCGCTGCCGGGTTTTGCCTTTACGGCCTCCATGGCATTGATGGCACAGGGCACCTTGAGGCTGGTCAGATTGCCGGTAACAAACCCCAGGTATGAACCGCCCGCACCCAGCATCGGTGCGTAGGTAAACACCTCAATCACCGCCACCACCCAAAATATAGGGGCTACGCCCAGCATACCCTTTGCAAATTCGCCAAGCCTGGGCCACGCGTCATAGTACACGCTGATAAATGTGGGCGCCAGCAACAGCAGCGCCAACGCCGTCACCATCCATATGCGTCCATAAGTATGCGTTTTATCCAGATACGAGCGCGGAATTTGATTTGGCGTATGTTTCATGACGCACCTCCTAAAAGCTGCACCCAATTGGTCACGGGTATAGACGCCGCCATGGACAGAAGCATGCTGAACGGCAGGGCATAATTTTCCAGCCAGGCAATTTTATATTTTTTACACAGCGTACCCAGCACTAACATCAACAATACGGATACGGCCATTATAAACACCGGCACCCAACCGATCAGTCCTTCGTGCACGTTGGCAAATACCAAACCAAGAAAGGCGGATATCATGCCCAGGAATAGCGCCGACATGATGATTTCACCCCAGCGTTTATCCTTGCTGACGATTTTTATAACGCCGCCCTGTATTTTTTTTAGCCATATGGGTATGATGATAAGTCCCGGTATAATGCCCAGCGTCATCACCCAGGCGATGGTGGAATATGCTTGCGGGTCGATGACGGTTTGCGTAACGCTTGTGCCCATAGCTTTCGCCGCAGACAGGGCTGCGGGCATCTCGTATGTGAGCGCCCCCACCACGCTCAATCTAAGCCAAGGCAACGGCAACCCCAAAAACTTGCTTAGGGCAATCACGCCCAGCAATATGGATACCGCCGGCGCAATGGTAAAAAGAGCGCTTGAAGTCACCACACGCCGCAGCTTGGCAACGTCAAAACCAATCTCTTTAGCGCGGCGCCAGGCCCTGGCCAAAAAGAACACCGACTGCGCAATCACAAAAAGTATGATAACGCCCGCCACCATATACATTACAACGCTGTTTACATCAAACTTATGCAACGGATACCCCCACCCCTTCTTAAGACATATTTTTAAATAGTATACCATATTTTGCGCGTAACGTTAAGTTCACAATTGCATCAAATTATAATGCTTTATTTTTACTTTACAAAGCCATATAGTAGTAGCATTGTTGAATTTGACATGTAAAGAAGGGATGTTACGTGAAAAAATTATGGCGCTATATCGGCACATACTCCAGGCAAACCTTTCTTGCCATACTGATGGTCATTGGCGAAGTGGGAATGGAGGTTTCCATACCCTTTTTGATGACGCGCATCGTGAATATCGGCGTAGCCAACGGCGATACGCCCTACATTGTGAAAACGGGGCTTGCCATGATCGGCATGGCCGCGCTTTCCTTGGTGTTTGGCATATTGGTCTCGCGCTTTTCCGCCACTGCGGGAGCGGGTTTTGCAAAAAATTTGCGCGCGGCGCTATTCAACAAGGTGCAGGATTTTTCCTTTGCCAACATCGATAAATTCAACACCGCAAGCTTGGTTACCCGCTTGACTACGGATGTTAACAACACGCAGATGACCTATATGATGGTGACGCGCATGTTCGCGCGCTCCCCTATTATGCTGATTTGCGCTGTGATATTCGCCATGAATATCAACGCGGAGCTTGCCGTGATATTTTTGCTGGTTACGCCCGTGCTTGCCGTTGCATTGGCCGTCATCATGAGCATGGCCTACCCGCGCTTTCGTGAAATGTTGGGCGCTTATGATAAAATGAACGCCGCCGTGCAGGAGGATTTGATAGGCATTCATGCCGTAAAAGCCTTTGTGCGCGAGGATTACGAAAACGAGAAATTCGAAAAAGAGGCCGGTAAAGTGCGCGAAACCATGTTGCGCGCCGAACGCTGCGTCATATGGATTATGCCTATTATGACGCTGTTGATATCCGCATGCATCGTAGCTATCGTATGGTTCGGCGGCAATAAAATTATATACGGCAGCATGATGGCCGGCGATTTGATGAGTTTTATTACCTACACCATGCAAATTTTGGTGTCGCTAATGATGTTTGGCATGGTATTTATGATGTATGTGGTCTCGCGCGCATCCATGACACGTATAGCCGAGGTACTTGAAGAAAAGCCTGGCATCGTAAACCCGTCCGCGCCCATATTCACGGTTGACGACGGTAGCGTGGAATATCAAAACGTTATGTTCCGTTATAGAGAGGGCAGTGGCGAAGCCACGCTGAAGAATATCAATTTAAAAATAAACGCGGGCGAAAGCGTGGGCATAGTAGGCTCCACAGGCTCCGCAAAAACAACGCTGGCGCAGCTTTTGCCCCGCCTGTACGACATCAACGGGGGCAAGCTTTTGGTGGGTGGTCACGATGTGCGCGATTACGATTTGAAGACATTGCGCGATAGCGTGGCCATGGTGCTGCAAAAAAATGTGCTGTTTTCCGGCAGTATCAGGGATAACCTGCGCTGGGGCGACAAAACGGCCACCGATGAGGAAATTGCCGAGGCCTGCCGCATCGCGCAGGCGCATGAATTTATCATGGGCTTCCCCAACGGGTACGATGCGGATCTGGTTCAGGGTGGCGCAAATCTTTCCGGCGGACAAAAGCAAAGGCTGTGCATTGCGCGCGCGTTGCTTAAAAAACCCAAGATCATGATATTGGATGACAGCACCAGCGCCGTGGATACCGCAACCGACAGCAAGATACGCCACAATCTAAGCAGCCGCCTTGCGCATATGACCACTATCATCATCGCGCAGCGCATAGCCTCCGTGATGGACGCCGACAAGATCGTTGTGCTGGACGAGGGCGAGATAAAGGGCGTTGGCACGCATGAAGAATTGCTGCGCACCAGCGCCATCTACAATGAGATTTACCGCCTGCAGCAGAAAGGGGGCGACAAGGATGCCGTCTAAAACCAATGAACGCCACCGCGAACCCGGCGGCCCGGATAAACCCGGCGGCCCGGGCGGGCTTGGCGCAAGAGGGCCTGCCGCAAGACCTCAGAATACGAAAAAGGTTTTGCGCCGCATGATGGCGTATATGGGCAAATACAAGCTTCGGCTGATACTTGTATTTGCGCTGGTATCGCTAAGCGCGCTTAGCAATGTTGTGGCCTCGTATATGCTAACGCCGCTGATCAACAACTATATTGTGCCGTTTATAGGCAGCGCCAACCCAAATTTAGCGGGCTTGGCCGGCATGCTCATGTTTGTGGCGGGCGTTTACGTCGCAGGCGCGCTAGCGAGCCTTCTTTACCAGCGCGTCATGGTAACCATATCCGTCAATACGCTCAACTCCATCCGGCTTGATATGTTCCAACATATGCAAACGCTGCCCATCCGCTATTTTGACGCGCATACCCACGGCGAAATCATGAGCCGCTATACAAACGACGTGGATACCATGCGGCAGCTTTTAAGCCAGAGCCTGGTGCAGTTTTTCTTGTCAGGCATCACCGTTATCAGCGTTTTTGTGGCGATGCTCGTACTCAACCCCGTATTAACGCTGCTGGCCGTGGGCACGCTGGTGCTGATGCTTTTGACCATACGCCTGCTGGGCAGGAGCAGCGGCGCGTATTTTCGCAGGCAACAGGCGGCGTTGGGCGCCGCAAACGGCTATATTGAAGAGATGGTGGAAGGCCAGAAGGTTGTAAAGGTGTTTTCGCATGAGACCGCTGCCAAGGCGGAGTTTCAAAAATTGAATGACGAACTGTTTCGATCCGCGCAGGGCGCGAATACATTTGCCACTATGATAATGCCCATCATGAACAATCTCTCGTATATCAATTACGCGCTCACCGCCATGGCAGGCGGTATTATGGCGGCCGCAGGCACTTTTACGCTGGGCGCGCTGGCGTCGTTTTTGATGTATACGCGCTCGTTCGCGAATCCCATCGCACAGGTATCCAACCAATTCAATATGGTGCTGCAGGCGCTCGCAGGCGCAGAGCGCATATTCGCGCTGATAGACGAACTTTCTGAAGTGGACGAAGGCACCGTACGGCTGGTAAGCGTTAAATACGATGAAAACGGCGCGTTGGTGGAATCTCCCGTGCACACGGGCATTTGGACTTGGCGCAACGATGGCGATACGCCCGTTAGCTACACGCTTTTGCGGGGCGACGTGCGCTTTGAGCATGTAACATTCGGCTACGAGCCCGATAAAACCGTTCTGCATGATCTGAGCCTTTACGCCAAGCCGGGGCATAAAATTGCGTTTGTGGGTTCTACCGGCGCGGGCAAAACCACCATCACCAACCTGTTAACCCGCTTTTATGATATACAGGAAGGCAAAATCACCTACGACGGCATTGACATCAAGGATATCAAGAAGGACGATCTGCGCAGTTCGCTGGCCATGGTATTGCAGGATACGCACCTTTTCACCGGCACGGTGCGCGACAATATTCGCTTCGGCAAGCTCGACGCTTCCGACAATGAGGTGATGCGCGCCGCCAAACTCGCCAACGCCCACTCCTTCATACGCCACCTACCCGACGGGTATGACACCATGATCACCGGCGACGGCGCCAACCTCAGCCAGGGGCAGCGGCAACTGCTGGCCATTGCCCGCGCCGCCCTTGCCAATCCGCCCGTGTTGGTGCTGGATGAAGCCACAAGCTCCATCGATACCCGCACTGAGGCCATCATAGAGCAGGGCATGGATCAACTCATGCAGGGGCGCACGGTATTTGTCATCGCGCACAGGTTATCTACAGTGCGCAATGCCAAAGCCATCATGGTGCTGGAAAACGGCGAGATCATCGAGCGCGGCGACCATGACGATTTGGTCGCCCAGAAAGGCAAGTACTATCAGCTATACACCGGCGCGTTTGAGCTGGCGTAAGCGTTTCGTCGCAATATTTTAAGCATGGGATAACAGCTATAGAGATACGCGCCGGCATCTTTATAGCTTTTTGTCTTTCGGAGAATGCTAAAGACATGCGACGCCATCTTGGGGCAGCCCATTGCATCAGTATTGGCGCGCGCGTTTTATCCGCAGCACTATATTGTGGGTAATGTTTTATGGAAATCTCTTCCGTAAAACGTGCGGCGTATATACGCAAATATATCCACGCCCATCAACCGCAACAGCAACAGGTATACGGCCGCACACACAATAAAGCTCAGTAGCAGCGCCACAACCATAGCGCAGCCACCCGCAACCAAATAGAAAAAAGATAACCTTGCCCCGAAATGCATAATAACAGAGCACGCTATTGGCACGCACACCGCATGAAAAAAACGAATCCTGGTATTGGTATATTTACGCACGCAAACAAATCCCAGAGCTACGCGCAACACATCTCCCAGAAGCATACCGGTCAGATATCCATATACATGCAGCGAGGGCTTCGCGGATAGCACCCAAACCAGGCCCAACTGTATAATTTCTGACACGGCGGCAAAGAGCAGCACTTGCTTTTGCCTGCCAAGCCCGTTTAACACCGCCACCGACAATATGAGGTGGTAGGTAACTGCCACCTCTGCCGATAAGAGAGCAACCACCGCAATAGGCGCCGTTTGCCCAAACAGAACCAGACACAAGAGCGGCACAAAAGGCATCAGCATTGCCGTAGAGGGCATACCCAAAAGCCCTGCGGCTTCTATTCCCTTACTCACCTTACGCTGCAAGTCTTTGCTGTCACTTCGGGCAAAGCTCGCGGATATGGTGGGCATGAGCAGCGTGCAAAGCGCGTTAATCAGTGCGGAGGGCAACATCAGTATCGGCATGACCATGCCGGAAAGCAGGCCAAGCGCGCTTAAAGCCTCCACATGCGTATAGCCGGCTAATAGCAACCGCCGGGGGAATATAATCGTCGCAACGGAAGCAAATACATTTGCCAGTATCGCGGTACCGGCGGAAGGGATATATACTTTTAAAAATCGCCTCCGGATATCCAGCGTTTTTTTGCCGCCGCTTTTTATGCAACCAAACTTTCTAATGTAATTGATGCCCAAGAGCGTAACGCTATACACCTCGCTAAACGTCATGCCCACGAGAATCAAAAACGCGCTGTACCCATGATCGCCGTTCATATATTTTACCAGCAGAAAAGCAGCGAAGAGTATGCGCAAGGTTTGTTCCCCCACCTCGGAAAGCGCGCTGAATTTTACAAACGCCGTACCGTTAAAAAGCGCCTTGATGATATTTTCCACACCGGTGAGCGCAATACACAATAGCACCATGCCAAGCGCTTTTTCAGTACGCGCATCCCCCAGCAGATTTGTCGCGATGGTTTCGCGAAACGCCAGCATCGGCAGGGACAACCCCGCCAACAGCATCGCGAAGCACAGTAGCGCAAACCGCATCATTTTGCGTATGCTGCGTATATCGTTATTTTGCAAAAGACTTGCCGAAAGGTTGGTTACCGCCACCGTCATGCCCGATACGCATATCGACATCACGATGCCGTATACCTGCATGGTGAGCGTATAAACGCCCAATCCTTCAGGCCCACATACCCCGCCCAATATGATACGGTAAATAAAATTCAGCAACAGCAGCAGCATGTTGGATGAAGCCAACAACCCCGCCTGATATAAAAAGGAGCGTTTGTTCAGCAATCGATGTTCTCCCATTTCCCGCGTTTCGCCATCTTAATATATATGCATCCAGATTCAACGTATACACAAAAACCCGGGTGAGATATTTGCGGTTGCAAAAACGTATAAAACACCAAAACCACATTGATATTAAATCACATCACCCAGCGTGGCGGCGCGTGCGGTTTCAACAAAGCCGCGCAGGCCGGCAAGCGTGGAAGATTGCCGCATAAGATCATAAAGGGGCATAACGCCGCGGATGATTTCATGATCGATGGGCAGTTCGCAAACATTCAACAGCACCTGCAGCGCCTGCTGTTCGTTTTGCGGTTTTTCATTTTCCGCTATATATTGGCGCAACGCCGCCGCTGTGCCCAGATAGGTAAATGCGGGCGAAACACCCTGCTGCAGGCAATTGAGCGCCGCGCCGACGAGTCTGTCCTGCGGGCCAAGCTTGCGCGCGGGGTCGGCGCCCACACGCGCGCAAGTATCCAACAGCGCCTGATTGGTAAAGCGGTATAGCAGACTTAATATATGCTCATATAACGGTTGGAAAGGCGCATCGTATTCGTTTGAGAGCGCCATGGCGTTTTCCAGCATGGCCTGCAGCACAATATAATGGATATCCTCATGGTCGACGGCTTCGTATATATATGTTTTATCGATCAGCATACCCAGATACGCGCAGGTTGCGTGCCCCATATTATGCATAAAAAGCTTGCGTTTTAAATAATAGGAAAACGGCGAGCAGGGAATCATATCGGGTATGGAGGGTATATCGCCCTTAAAGGCGGCTTTGTCCACCGGCAAAAAGCCATATTCCTCCACACAAACCCGCAAGGGGTTGCCGTGCTGCATTTCTCTGGTTTGCACCGGTACCATCCTGCCGATGGATGCCTCTACCAACCCCACGCGTTTGTCAAATAAAGCTTGCTCCGCAGGCGTCAAATGCTGCTTGATATAACATTCCAACACCTTATCGGCGTTCAACAGGTTTTCGCAGATGATGATATTGAGGGGTTTATTGGTTTTTTGAAAGCGCAACGACAGGCCGCTTGCGATATTTTTTGCAATCAGACCCAATATGCGCACACCCACAGCCGTAGCCATGATATCGGCGGTTGCAACGGCCCGAGCTACCGCTTCACCGTCATTACCGTCTACGGCGCAAACCGGGCCGACATCCCGGTCTTCATACCCATCGTTTTTGATGATGCGAACGGGATAGTTTTTTTGCTCGTTTAATTGTAAAACCACATCGGGAGCAACATCAACAAACGTTACGGAATACCCGCCGTTTGCAAAAAGCGGGCCGATAAATCCGCGGCCAATGTTGCCCGCTCCATACATAACCGCCTGCATGCGTATACCTCCTACCGGCTGCGAAGTTGCGTGTAGAGCGCCAAAGCATCCTGCTTCGTTTTCATCCCGCTGGTGGCGTCGCTTTCACTCAAAGAGCAAGCCGCCGCAGCAATGCCAAGCGCAATGCCGTCTTTTAAAGGCTGCCCTTCATAGCCGGCCAGTAGCGCGCCCGCGCAAAACGCGTCGCCCGCGCCTACAGAGCCTTTTATAAAGGTATCGTCAAGTGTAAGGCTGTTTACGGCCACGTAATTACCGGCTGCGTCCATGCCGTAGCCGCCTTCCACACAGTGTACGACCGCCCAAGTGGATACGCCCATTTCAAAAAGCTTTGTAAGCACTGCAGGCATGTTGTCCGGCAGAAGCACTCCGTCGTTCCGCCTTAATAAAACACCCGTTGTTTTTTCGGCTTCGATTTCATTGATAATACAATAATCCGTATATTTCAAGGCAGGGGGCACAAGCCTGGCGTAGCGATTGCCCTTTTCGCTTACAACATCGATGGATGTTTTGATGCCGTGTTGTTTCGCGCTGTGCAAAAGCCTGGCCATCTTGGTGCCGTATTCGCCGTCCTCCCGGTCAAGCGCATCCAGCAGCAGTATATAGCCAATATGCAAAAACCCGGCGTCTATGGCGGCCCAATCGATATCACCCTCTGAAAAGTCGGCGCTTGCGCCGCGGTATATAAAAAATGAGCGTTGCTTGGTGATTTCATCCGCCATCACCAGTGTAAACGTGGTGTTGCCCTCGCGTATGATATTCGCCACGTTGATATTGGGATAAACCGACAACCGTTCCATTACAAGGTCGCCCTCGGGGTCGTCACCCAAGCGGCCAAGCGCCGTAAGCCGCAGGGTTGGATCAAGACGGGCCAAATCCATAATCACGTTACACAGCGCGCCGCCTGTTGAGCGTGAGCGCGCACCTGTGATGGTTGTAAGTTCACCGGGGCCAGGCAGACCAGACACCGGGTAGAGTATATCCACCACCATATTGCCGGCAACGCAAATGCCTTGTCTTTTCATATCGGTCTCCTTTAAATAATTCGATAAAACCAGTATATAAGACATTTATGAAGCTATCAAGGGCAAGCGACGAATGTTATTTCAAGTGTTATTTCCTGATGACGGCGGGCAGTGCATGAGGCATTGTTATGTAAGCAGCCAAAGCAATCCCAGACTGATGAGTACGGCGCATACAATAACCGCGATCACCCATGCGGGCAGTACAAGAAACAGCACAAGCAACGCCGCGCAGATGAGTATAACGCCGACATGGCCCTGCCTGTGTTTGCGTTTTCTGCGCACAACTTCATAGGGGCAATTATCCTTTACGTAACAAACCTTCCAATGCAGCATAGCGTATCCCCCCAGGCATTACGCGCAAGTGCTTAAAGCAAAAGCGTAAATATAATCAATAACAAAGCGCCCGGAACGCCGAATACGCCGACGATCAGGGCGTTTAAAAAATTAACTGCTATAGAAAATCCAAACAAAAACTGTCCGAAAAAGTTGATAATCAGCAATACCACAAAGCCGATAAGGCTATTGAGTATGAGCTTGCCTATCCACTTCATGGGTACGACAAGCAACATGCCCAACACATACAATATAAGCAGGCCTACCCCAAATGCCAATATCATGCCGATAACGCTCATACGAAACCCCGCTCAAGGCTGTAGCCGGCCCGCAGGGCAACAACCCTGTGTTGCGCACGGGCGGTCATACGCCTTTTACTACATTTATACATACGCGCAAATCGTCAGCGATATTCCATATGCCGATCGACCTGCCTTTGCTTTGCGCTATTTAACAGATATATGTATTTTCTCTTTGCGGCTTCCATATCATATGCCGCATAGTCGATCAACGCGGGGTCGGATACGCTTTCAAAATAAGCGGTCGCCGTCTTCCAATCCCGCAGAGCCAATTGTATCAGCTCGTTTTGGCGCGATTGGCTCTCTTCTTTATCATAGCGGCGCATAAGCGCCGTTTGCTCTATGGCATACTCGTCTTCATAACATTTTTCGGCCTTCAGCCGCAAATCCGTGTCTTCGCCATCCGCTTCATAAAGCCAGTTATAAAACCTGCTCCAAAGCCCTTTTTTCTTGCGCGCGTACACGGTGGCAACCTTCCCCATTTCGCCCTCTTCATATTGAAGCCGGACGCCTTGCTCGTATTCCTGCAACAAAGGTTTTTTCATAAGGAAACCCTCCTACTATACTTCACTATGTCTAAAAGCAAGTATTACCAAAAGAGGGTCTCTATAATCCGTTACAAAAAATAAAGATCATCCGCCGGCGCGTATGCGCTCCGCCCATTTTTCCGTAATCTTCCCCGCATCCTCTACCGAAAGCTGTTTACCATGCGGCACGCGCATCACAAACAGATGTAAAAATGCGCCGCCTTTTTTGGTTACCACTCTGCTTAATTTTCTCTCAAGCTTTTTTGATGCATCCCTCGATTGCTGCGTGCAAAAAGCATATACCTTCTTGCCGTTTATATCGCATTGCTGCAAAAAGGTATTGATCGCGGGCGGCGTCGTTCCGGCCCAAAGCGGCATGCCCAATATCAATACGTCGGTGTCGGATAGATCCGGTAATTCTTTTACTTTGCTTTTCACGCCAAGGCTCGCCTGCGTGCCGCCCAGGGCAAAGCCTTGGTTTCCCCGCCGCTCTTTTTCTTCCACCAGAAGAAACGCATCAATATCCATATGGTTTTGCAGTGACACCGCGCAAGCGGCCGTGTTGCCCGTCCAGGAGTATACAACTATCTTATAATTCATTTCCCTCTTCCCCTTCCGCAGACTGTTCCAAGTGTTCCAAATCGTATATGCGCGCACCGTCGAAACACCAGTCGGCCCATTCTTCGGGGTATTCTATGCGGGCCACGATTTCTTCCGGCACGTCTCTACAAAAATATATCATATCATCCGCGCATACCATCATGCGGTATATATCTTCGCGGTGCAACATGGCATAATAGCGGGCATCTTTCAAATAAATCTTCGCCTGCGCGTATTCCCTGTATTCTCCATCCTGTTCCTTTTCCGTTATTTCGTTTATGATAGCGGGCGTTTCAAATTTATAGTATTTTTCCCAAAGTGCCCAAAGCGCATCATCCTTTAATCCCCCGGTGATCCTTCCGCCGGCATAGAGCTGACAGGTAAATGCGGCATCCCGCGCGTCGCCCTCGATCACGCCGGAACCATCAATCGCGCCAAAAAGCATCCCGCTCCAATAATCATCATTCTGCGCAGCAACAAGAGTGGTCGCGGGGTAAAAAAGCTCTTGCAAACTTTGCAAAAACGAGCGTGCCTCCATCATGTCCTGCAACCTGTCCCCCTTCCCCGCCACATGTATGGCGTCCACCCCGGCGTTCGCTGTATCAAAAAAGGTATCGTAAAATTGGCTGATGGGGTTTTCATATACTATGGGCGGGGATGTCGGCAGGGGCGTCGCGGTGTAAGCGGGGGCTATCGCCGTCGCGGCGGGCTGCGCGCATGCGGCAAAAGGTAACGACGCCATAGCGCCATACAGCATGGCCCGGGTTATGTTGGCGCAAAGCGACATTTTTTTTTGCTTGGGTCGCTTCATTTCAGCGAATTTGACCATTTCCGCGCACGACATATTTTACGGTAGTAAGCTCATGCAGACCCATAGGGCCACGCGCATGCAGCTTTTGCGTGCTGATGCCGATTTCCGCGCCAAAGCCGAATTCCTCTCCGTCGGTAAACCGGGTGGAAGCGTTTACATACACGGCGGCCGCGTCCACTGCATTTAAAAACTGTTCCGCCGCAGCGTAACTGCTTGTAACAATGCTCTCACTATG
The DNA here is from genome assembly GCA_031270585.1 of Clostridiales bacterium. Lineage (GTDB taxonomy): Bacteria > Bacillota > Clostridia > Christensenellales > CAG-138 > JAISXK01. The sequence goes on from JAISXK010000104.1 coordinate 14,078, forward strand.
ATGCGTGCCACAGCGGTTTATATGCGTGATAGCTTCTTCTATGTCCGACACAACGCGCACGGCCAATATCAGCTCGTGATATTCCGTGAGCCAATCCTGCTCTTGCGCGGGCTTCATTCCGTGATAAAGCCTGCGGCTCTTTTCGCAGCCGCGCAATTCCACGCCCGCCTGTGCCAGCGGGTCGAGTATGCTTGCTATATGCGCTTTTGCAAAACCTTCTTCTATCAAAAGGGTTTCCGCAGCATTGCATATGGCGGGCCTTGATACCTTTGCGTTAAAAACAATATCCCGCGCCATATTTACTTCAGCGCTGTTTTCTATAAACACGTGGCAGTTGCCAAGCCCGGTTTCAATCACGGGCACCGTCGCGTTTTGCACCACGGATCGTATCAATTGCTCTCCTCCGCGCGGAATAAGCACATCCACCAAACCGCTAAGCTTCATCAGTTGCGCGGCGCTCTCGCGCGATGTATCCTGTATAAATTGTATACATCCCTCGGGCAGACCCGTTTTGTAACCGGCGCGCGCCAGCACCTCGGCAATAGCGGTATTGGAGCGGATGGCGTCCGACCCACCGCGCAACAGCACGGCGTTACCCGCCTTGACGCACAGGCTGATCGCGTCGGATGTCACATTGGGGCGCGCCTCGTATATGATTCCAATCACGCCAAGGGGCACGCGGCGTTTCCCTATCGCGAGCCCGTTGGGCATTTTTTCTACCCAATCCTCGCTTCCGATAGGGTCGGGCAGGGCAATTACCTTTTTGATGCCCGTTGCCATGCCTTCGATACGGCTTTTTGTGAGCAGTAGCCTATCCAGCATGGCGTCGGTTTTACCATCGACCTTGGCGGCATGCATATCCGCCTCGTTTTGCTCTAAAATATAATCTGCGTACATCAAAAGCGCATCGGACATGGCCAAAAGCGCGCCGTTTCTCACGGGTAGCGATACATTCAACATTTTATAGGAGGAAGCCTTCGCCTTTTCCGCCTGCTGCAACAACGTCATGCTAACACCACCTTACTCAATGGTTATAGTATACAAAAATATAAATGCGCTTGTAAACAAAAATAAAAAGCATCCTGCGCGAATACCGCAGAATGCTTTGTTTGTTATCTATCGTCCCGGTCAGGTATGCATGGCGCGTCAAAGAAGTCAATCGGCCGCTATTCAGCTTTCTTCCACCCCTTCAAAATACGCGTTGATCTGTTCAAGGTTGTCCAGCACAATGCCTTCCTCCAACTCTGCGATCACCTCTTGCGCCAGGGCTCCGGCATCAAGTTCCAGCACTTGCAACTCATCTACCGTATAATCCTCTTCGCTGGTATTGCTTATGCACAAAGTGTCCGCAGCATCCAGATATAGCATGTAGTGCGCTGGGCAGTACCGTTCCAACTCCCGCTGGATGATAGCTTTTTTTGCATTAAGTTCCATCACTCTGGCATCGGCGTATGAGCGCGTAATATCTTCCAGCGTGCAGCCGCTAAACTCCCCGCCTTTCACATTCATTTCGCGCGTATGACCGCACAATAAAAACGTATATGTAATCAGCACATCTGTATCGGGGAGTATGCTTGCTTTGCCCATCTGCCCTACCGGCTCGACCTGCATGCCCCCATTGCCCGAGGTTTCCCGCCTGGTCACATCGCGCAACAGAAATCCCGAACACAATCCGATTACCAACGTCAGCGCGACCACCGCTATCAATTTGGCGTTTTTTACGGCCCAGCTTTTCATTTATGCCTCCCACCAAAAAACTCTCTTTTCTTATATATTCCCAACCGCTTTGCACATCATACATTTCGGAGTATAATAGCCAGAGAACCAACGGTCAAAATATGATGGGGCAAGACAAAAAACATCCCTTCATATAATAATTTCTTAAAAAATATTTCATGGCGCGAAAGGTTTGCATGGAAATCCTATACCATATTTTATCGTTTTTTTATTTTTTGATATATGTCTTATCGGGCCAGATCACTGCCCGGCGCTTTATAAAAAGTGAAAACGTATTGATCGTTACCTGGCTTGGCTGCGTGTTTGCGTTGTTGATGCTCATTTGGCTTCCCGCACTGTTTTCTTTCGTGTTAGGGTTTACGCTGTTGGCCCAGTTGCTTGCATTAATACCCTGCATAGCCTTTGCCGCCATATGCTTTGGCGGCGCAAGACGCAACACGCCGCAAGCTATGGATACGCGCCCAGCGCGCAATTTGGCGCTGGCGCTCTCCCCCTTATTCCTTTTGGGCGTTTTTTTGTTCCTTACGCATGTCATACCGCAGATCAACGGATCGCTGCATGTTGGGCAATCCACCTTTGGCGATCTGCCGCTGCATCTGGGGTTTGTCACCAGTATGGGCGAGCAGGGATTTTTTCCGCCGGAATATTCTATACTGCCCGGCGCTCAAGTCGGTTACCCGTTTTTGTGCGACAGTGTAAGCGCTACGTTTTATGTGCTGGGCGCGTCGTTACGTTTTTCCATGCTGTTGCCTGCCATATTTGCGTTCGCGCTGGTTTTGGTCGGCGTATATTGCTTTTTTGAAGCCTGGCTTAAAAAAAGCGGCGTCGCGCTTTTTGCCACACTGCTCTTCTTTGTGGGCGGCGGGCTTGGTTTTGTTTACTTTTTTGATCTGGCAAAGAGCACGCCCGGTAATTTCACCAATATGTTCGAAGCTTTTTACCAAACCCCCACCAACAATATCTATTATGGCGTCAAATGGGTGAACCCCCTTGTGGATATGCTCATACCTCAACGCGCAACACTTTTCGGTTGGGCGTTTTTGTTCCCTTGCCTGTTTATGCTGCGCCGCGCCGCGTATGATACGCAATATGGCTGGTTCATCCCTTTGGGCATAATCGCGGGGCTTATGCCGCTTATCCACACGCATTCTTTTTTGGCTCTTGGCATACTCAGCGCCGTTTACCTCATACAAAGCGTCATGAAGAAAGGCGTCGCGCATACCGTCAGGCATTGGTACCCTTACGCGCTGCTCGCTTTCGCATTGGCGTTGCCGCAGCTTTTTGCGTTTACATTTAAGCAATCCCAAAGCTTTTTGCAGCCGCACTTTAATTGGGCCAACGAAACCGACAGTTTTTTTTGGTTTTATATCAAAAACTTGGGCCTGTTGTTCATATTGTTACCCTTTGCTTTTTATCGGCTGAATAAAGGCGACCGCGCGTTTTATTTTGGCGCGCTCGTCATATGGGTTCTGGCGGAATTCATACAATTTCAACCCAACCCTTACGACAACAACAAACTGCTTTTTTGTTGGTTCGCTTACACCTGCGGGATTGTTGCGCTATTTTTAGCCGACCTATGGCAGATGCTGAAAGGCTTTAAAGGACGTATGGGCCTTGCGGCGCTCGTGGTCTGTTTGCTCTTTTTATCGGGCGTTTTAACGCTTGCGCGTGAAGTCATAAGCGACCATGAGCTTTTTGGCGCAAACGAGGTGGATGCCGCCGCATTTATAAAAGAAAACACCGCACCCGACAGCATCTTTTTAACGGCATCCAACCACAACAACGCTGTTGCCTCACTCACGGGGCGCAATGTTCTTTGCGGCACGGGTTCGTATTTATATTATCATGGCCTGGATTACAGCAGCCGCGAAGCATTGCTGCCGCTTTTATATGAGCAGCCGGCTTCTTACCTGCCCTTGCTCGCTACAGAATACGGTATTGATTATATTTGGGTAAGCAACGCGGAGCGGTATCAGTATGACGTCGATTTTTCATATTTTGATACGCTGCCTATATTGTTTCAAAACCGCAGCGTCAGTATATATAAATTCAATCCAGCCCCATAATAAAACGATATAAAGGCTTCATATTCAAAAAAGCGATTTTTATCTCCTCCAGCACCTGAGGGCGAAATGTGCTTTTTATATCATGCGAGATATGGGAATAATAAAACCTTCGTTTATTCAGCCATTCGGCCGGCATGGGTTCTTCCTGCGTATATTTGGGCCTTTTATAGCTCTCACCTTCCAGCACGAAGTCGCTTTTGAACGCCGGGGCATGGATCAATTGCAAAAACATCTCTTTTCTTGCGAGTATGCGTTTTCTCATCTGCGCCATAAATGGCGGGTTTAAGCCGTATATGCCCATGCCATAGCCATACGAATCCCGCATAAACTCGACGTAAATCACAAAGCTTTCGCCCTGCGTCACGCCAGGGTAGCGGTATGTCAGATAGGCGTGGTCACGATAAGGCGCGTCGATAGGCGCGTATCTCGTATCCCTGCGTATGCGCGACACCACGGCGCCCGGTTTTACATAAAAGCCCCGATCAACCGCCAGCGCCGTTTCCGATAAACTTTCGGCCAAAAGCAGCAGCGGCTGCTTTACATCGCGGTTATACCGCTCCCTGTTCTCTTCAAAGTAGCCGATCTCATTATGGAAAGCGATATCCCACAAAAACTGATAGAACGCTTCGCTCAATCCATTGAATGGTTCCATATGTATGTATCCCCGTTAAAATACAGAGAGGCGCTACGGCCTCTCTGCAGGTTGCAAAGAATAGCAATTCTTTACCGGCCCTCCTCCTTGGGGCGTACGCGGTGCACGCGGTTTCTCACTCCTGAAGCCGCCTGCGTTTTCGCGGGCCGCGCTGCTTCATCCTTAACGGTCTGTCCTGCCTCGGGAGGCACGGGTTGGCCGTTCGCGCCATCCTCATAGGGCGCGGCCTCAAACGGTTCGACCGCAAACGTTGGGCCGTCGTGTTGTGCCGCAACGTGATCCGTTTGCGGCGTGTTTGCATACGCGCTCGGCGCGGCGTAACGCATAGGCTCGGTTGCAAACCTGGGCGGTTGCTCAACCGCCACGCCAGCGGGCTGCTGTCGGCCCACAGGCATAGCCTGCTCACCGCTTTGGGGTTGTTGTTGCGCCGCAGGGTGCGTTTCAAAAGCGGGCGGCTTAACCACGGGCGGTTCGGCTATAGGGGGTTCAGCCGCGAGCGGTTCAAAGCGTCTCTCCTGCGGCAACTCCGTGCGCTGCGGGGTCAGGGTTACGCGGCGCATCTCTTCCTCAGCCTGGTGGAAAGACTGCGGCCGGGGCAGCGGCCTTTGCGCGGGCGCATGCACCCTATCGTCCATATGCTGCCCGTGGAGTGCCGCAGATGGCGGATTATGTATGGCGCCTTGCAGCCTCACCTGGTGGTCACTTGTTTTAGGTTGCCGTGATTGCGGCCTGGGCTGGGGGTTTTCCGCCCTGTGGGCGCGCTCTTCGCCGCTCGCCACATATGGCGCCGGCGGGCGCTGCTGCGCGTTTGCGGGCGTTTGCTGTGGCGCGGATTTGACGGAACCTGCCGCAGCAACCACGCGTGCGCCGTTTTGGTACTCCATATTCTCGCCGGCCGGAGGGTATCTGTGCTGGTCAAGGTTCTGCTGCGCGGGCGGTATATCCTCAAAATCATCCGTTGCGCCCCGCCTGTGTTTTTTCCTGCTCTTTACGCGCGCATCGGCCTGTCTTTCCACAACGGCCCCGCCCTGCGCGCGAGGGGCGCGGGCATAACCGTCAGCATCCAACGCATCCATTTCCGCATTGCGTTTGCGCTCATACAATGACAGCGCCAACAGCGCAATGCCCGCCACGGCCATCAGCACCGCCAGCACGATCAATACCGTAACCAGCGTATCGCTCATGCCTCCAGCGGATGCCGGTTCCCCGGTGGAAATAGGCGCGGGCGTCAATGTGGGCGTGTATGCCGCCGTAATGGTTGAGGTATAGGTGCGCTCAACACCGGATGGATCGTACGCCAGAAGCATAAACTCCAGCTCGCGCGGCTCGCCGATTTTTAAGTCAACATCCTGCGCGGTCTCTCCCGGCTGCAACACAGGCATGGTAGTAATCACGTTGCCCAGCAGCTTTTCGCTTATGGTAGCGTTTACGATTTCCACTTGGGAATCATTCTTGATGGTAAACCTGATTTTCATATTGCCATTTTCATCAAGGTTTTCCACAATGGTGGTGTAAAGCTGAAGCGATACGTTGGACGGGTCTACGTAAGGGCGCACCTCATAGCTTTGTGTTTTATCCTCGTAGGGTTGGCCGGTGGCGTCTTTACCGGTAATGGTAAACGACACGTTGCGCAAGGTATCCGACTTGATGGTCGTGCTCATCACGCTCTCCTGCCCGGCTTGCAGCGTGATGTTGTCGGTATTCACCTTTGTGCCCAAATCATCCTGCACATTGATATCGCTGATGGTTTGGTTACCGCTGTTGGTGAGCGTAATGGTAAACAACACCCCTTCCTGCGTGGGATCCGCCATGCTCACGGTGGTTGAAATATTCACGTTAACCACCGCTATGGTCAATTTATCAAGCCGCAATGTTTTGTTTTCGCCACTTACCGTATAGGTGATAACAGGCTCGCTGGTTGCATCCTGCGCGCCCAGCGTGTATTCGTACGTAACGGCGGTGGAACCGCCTCCCTCCAGCGTGATGCCGCTTTTGATCGGCGTGCTGCCAGCTATACCATCGCTCACGGAAATATTCGTCATGGATGCGGTGCCGGGGTTCTTCAGCGTATAGGTGAGCGTTATTTTTTCGCCATCCCTGCCGGTCAACTTGCTGGCGGTGCGCGAACCTGTCATCTCATTTGCCACCGGCGTGGGAGGCACGCCATCCGCCGATAACCCCACCGTTACGATAGTCTCTTTGGATCTTTGCGCGCCGTTCTCCGTCCAATAAAACGTGTATACGATTGGCTGCCCCAGCATATCCTGCGTAATTTGCGCGTTTTGCACGGAAAAATACAGAGCTTTCGCCGGTGGAAGCTCTTGCCCCGCCAGGGAATCATCGTCATCCCCCACCCTGTATCCGCGGATTTTCATATCCGTAATAGTGTAACCGGAATCATTAATCACACTAAAACTGATGTTGACATATCCGGGCGCGCTCAATGTCGATGGGTTTGCGGTGATGGTAATTTCCGCCGCATACGCCACCGAGGCAGCCAGAATGAAGAACATAAAAACGCAAATTGTGGAAATCACTTTTTTCATTTATGATTTCTCTCCTTTACGGGAAGTAGCTATCGCTAATAACATACTTCCATGAAATGCCAGATTTTATACTTTTACCATCCAATTATATTTGTCTGGCAGCTTACCGTACTGTATGCCCGTCAGCGTATCGTAGAACTTTTGCGTGATGGGGCCAATTTGGCCGTTATTGACTTTAATGGTTTTATCCTTATAAGTCAACTCGCCCACCGGTGAAACCACAGCCGCAGTGCCCGTACCAAAAGCCTCTTGCAGTTTGCCGCCGGCGTCAGCCTCTAGCAGCTCCGTTATGGAAATCTTGCGTTCTTCGACTTTGATGCCCATATCTTTTGCAAGCGTCAGTATGGACATACGCGTGATACCCGACAGTATGTTACCCTCCAGCGCGGCGGTGAGCAGCGTATCATTCACGATATACATCATGTTCATGGATCCCACTTCTTCAACGTATTCGCGGCTTACGCCATCCAGCCAGAGTACCTGCTCATAGCCCTTTTTTTCGGCTTCCCCGGCGGCCTTCAGGCTGGCGGCATAATTTCCGCCCGTTTTTGCGTAGCCGGTGCCGCCATTTACCGCGCGCACATACTTGTCTTCCACATATATCCTGATGGGCGCCAGTCCATTTTTATAGTATGCGCCCGATGGCGAGCAAATGATATAGTATATATATTTGTGCGCGGCATGCACGCCAAGCCCTGCGCCGTCTGCGATCATGGTGGGACGTAAATACATCGTGGTGCCTTCACTTGCCGGCACCCAGTCGCGCTCCATATTGGTGATGGCTCTAAGCGCCTCCACGTTAAAGGCCACGTCGATCTCGGGCATACACATGCGCGCGGCGCTGTTATTGAGCCGTTTTGCGTTTTCGTCCGGGCGGAACAGCAGTATGTCGTTGTTCTGGCTCCTATATGCTTTCAAACCTTCGAAAATCTCCTGGGCATAGTGCAGCACAGGCGAAGCAGGATCCAGGCTGAGCGGGCCATAGGGCACAATGCGCGCGTCGTGCCAGCCTTGGCCCTCGTCGTAATCCAGCATAAACATATGATCAGAAAACTTTTGACCAAAACCGAGCTTACTCTCGTCAGCGGGTTTTACCTTTGGGGCTGTTGCTTTTGTTGTCTTGATGTTCATATCGTTACCTCCATAAATAAAATTGGGTACACGTACAGTCATCGTATAAAACCATTATTGTTCAAACATTCCATAGCGGGTTTGTCGCATCCGGGGTTTTATTCCGCCGCCGGTGTGTTCAATGACCGCTTTTTCAAAGTGGTCTCGGTTTTCCAGCGGCACTTTTACACTAAGCGTAACGGTATCCTCATAGCATATATCCTCAACCGCTCCAAAACCCTGTAGTAGCGGCACAAGCCCGCCCCAGCACGCGTACTCTACCTTCATAAAGTATATGCCGCAGGGCCTCATCCAAACGGGCTTTGCCAGCCTTACCGCCTCGCCGGCCGCGCGCGTATAGGCGCGTACCAACCCGCCCGCTCCCAGCAGCACGCCGCCAAAGTATCTTGTAACCACGCATAGCGCATTTGTAATGCTCTTGTAGCGTATAGCCTCCAAAATCGGCTGCCCGGCCGTGCCCGATGGCTCGCCGTCGTCGCTGTAGCGCATGGTATTGCCGTCGGGGTCAATCACGTAGGCATAGCAGTGGTGAGCGGCATCCCAACTCTGCTTTTTGATTGCGGCAAGCTCTTTCGTAGCGGTTTCTACATCCGCAACCGGCATGCATTCCGCAATAAAACGTGATTTTTGTATATTTATTTCAACCTTCGATTTTTGCAAAACCGTTTGGTATGCCAGCATTATTGTGCCTTTACGCGGCAAAACCCTTTTTTTCCCTTGCGCAGTATTACGCCTTCCCCCTCAAGGTCTTCCGTATTGAGCGTATGGTCGATATCCTCTATTTTTGTTTCGCCCCGGAACACCGCGCCGCTTTGTATCAGCCTGCGGGCGTCACTTTTGGATTTTGCAAGGTTGGCCATCACCAGTATATCGGGTATACGAAGACCAGTTTGCGCGATATCGGCCTGCGTCAACGTAACGCCCGGCATACTGCCCAGGTCGCCGCCGCCCGCAAACAGCGCTTCCGCCGCATCCATGGCCTTTTGCGCCTCTTCTTCCCCGTGCACCTGCCTGGTGAGCTCAAAGGCGAGCGCGCGCTTTGCAATGTTGATTTCGGCGCCCTTTAAGCCCCCCAACCTGCGCACCTCAGCCATAGGCAAAAATGTCAGCAGTGAGAGACACTTTTCCACATCGGCATCGTCAATATTGCGCCAGTATTGATAAAAATCAAATACGCTGAATTTGTCCTTATCCAGCCAGACGGCGCCTTTCTCAGTTTTTCCCATCTTAACGCCCGTACTGGTGGTAAGCAACGTGCATGTCAGCGCAAAGGCGGGTTTCTGCTCTTTTCTTCTTATTAAATCCGCGCCGGACAGTATATTACTCCACTGGTCGTCGCCGCCCATCTGCAGCACGCAATCATCCTGCCTGAACAGATGCAAGAAATCGTAGCTTTGCATCAGCATATAGCCCATTTCAAAAAAGGTAAGCCCCTGATCCATGCGGTTTTTATAGCAATCCGCCGCAAGCATGCGGTTTACAGAAAACATCACGCCTATATCGCGCATAAAATCAAGGAAATTCAGCGGTAGCAGCCAGTCTGCGTTATTGCGCACAAGCACTTTATCGTTTGAAAAATCCAGCACGCGCCCCATCTGCTTTTGAAAGTTGTCGGCATTGCTTTGAATCTCCTGCTGGGTCATCATGCGGCGCATATCGGTTTTGCCGGATGGGTCGCCAATCATGGTAGTGCCTCCGCCCAGCAGCACGATTGGCCTGTTGCCACAGCGCTGCATATGCGCCATAGACATCAGCGCGACATAATGGCCAATATGCAGGCTATCGGCGGTTGGGTCAAAGCCGATATAAAAGGTAATGCCCTGCTTTCCCATCAGTTCCCTGAGCTCTTCCGGATGAGAAACCTGCTTGATAAACCCGCGTTCTTCCAACACGTCAAAGGCATTGGCCATAAGGATTCCCCCCTTTTTCTTTATCAGTATCCAAGCGTTGTATAACCGCACGTATAGTTATAAAAGGATAACAGATTTGCTTTTATTTTGCAACGCAAGCCAGATCGGGCTTTTCACGCGCCACGATGCCGTCCAATATCCCGGCCGCTTCCAATATAATATCTCGGCACTTGCTCTCTTCCGTGCGGTATTGCGCTTTTAACGGCGTGCAGTCTATCTGGCCCATTTTTTCGCGGTAACTATTCAGCAACTCGTTGGTAAGCACCTTGATTTTATCGCTTTCATGCGCGCGTTCGTTTACAAACAGCGCGCCCAGGGCCATGACGGCACCCGCCAGCGCCCCGCAAATATCGCCGGATGAAACCCCCGCGCCAAAGCCCGCAGCCAGCTTGATGGCATTATCGGATAACCCCAGACCATACACCCTGTTGGCGCCAATCAATACATGCTCCGCGCAGTTCCAATCCTCTTTATACAAAAACGAATTCGCTAAATACTCGTATAACATCCGTCAATCGCACCTTTCGCATGTATTTTGCTAATAATATAGCACAACTATGGCTGCAAAACAACGCAACCGTCAGATAACGCGGCGCAAAGATCCGGTATCGTAAAACAAACTGTTAACAACGCCCATGGTGTGCACACATTGCGCGCGCATACTAAGCGCCTGCATTATTCGTTGCGGATGGCGGTCAGCGCCGACAAGCGCATGGCGCGCAGCGCAGGGTACATGCCGCTTAACAGCGCCACCACAATGGAAAAGCCCACCGCGCCCGCCGAAAGATACATGGGTATGACAGAACGCATCACGCTGCCTATGCCCATATCGTCGCCGGCGAACACAAACATATTGAGCAGCGCCGACAGCCCATAGCTCACAGCGAGGCCTACCGAACCGCCAAACAGGCCGATATAGGCGGCCTCTGTTAAAAACTGGCCCGCGATATTGCCCATGCGGCAACCCAACACCTTGATGATGCCGATCTCCTTCGTGCGCTCATAGATGCTCATCATCATGGTGTTCATAATGCCTATGGCCGCAATCAATAAGGATACGCTGCCGATTGCGCCCAGAAGCAATTGCAAGGACGCAAACTGCTCCGTTACCATGTTCAGGGTATCCTGCGCGCTGGTGGCCCCATAACCCAACGCCATGATTTGGTTTTGTATATCCAGTACCTGTCCGGTATCCGCGCATTTCACCCATATTTGCGAGTAGCGGCTGGTATCCAGCTCGTTATACGCTTTATTTTCCTTGGCAAGCTTTTTAACGGCCTCGATATCCATCAGACTATACCATGCGTAATTGTTGCTCTCTTCCGACATGACGCCCACGGGGCGCAGTTTATATAGTTTGCCTTTGGACACGGTCGCGCCATCCTGTCCCATCCCCATATCGTCATAACTGAGTATATTGGAATAATCAAACGTAAGCTGAAAGCGCGAATCAAGAGTAAGCTTGGGGTTGCCCATGGCGTCAACCGCCTGCCGGTAGGTGCGTTTATGGGTAAATTCCCGCAGCGTCCACGAACCAAATACGATTTCGTAGGCGGATCCTGCATGCTTTGAAGGCATACGGCCTTCCGCCAAGCTAAACTCAAACAACTCCGCCTTGTCGATATCCACGCCCATAATGTTCAGGTGCGCGTAATACTGGCCGTTTACCGCTTGGCCCCAGTATTCCATCAAGGGCATAACGGCAACGACGCCGCCGATCTTCTCTATAGATTCCACGGCTTTGTTATCCAGCACAATTTCATCATTGCCGCCAAGGCCCGATACGTAAACCTCCGCCATACCATCGCTCGAATAATTCGTGCGGTAGTTGGTAACGGTGATGGTCGTCATGCTACCGGTGCGCTCAATACTTTCGCGAAAGTATTCGTTGATGCCTATACCCAGCGACATCATCACCACAATCGCCGCCGTGCCAATCGCCATGCCCAATACGGTAAGCACTGCACGAAGCTTACGCCGCCATAGGTTGCGAAACGCTATGGTAAGCGTATCTATGATACTCATACCTCCTCCAGTATCTTTTTGCGCCGCTTCTTACGCAATATAAGTATCAGCGCCGCAACGCCGCCCAGCACAACTACGCCGATTACGGTGATCAACCACGGCGCCATGCCGCCGCCCTTTTGCCCGGGGCTATCCACCATCACGCCCCCGTCAACGGGCATACCGGTCTCAGGGTCTATCGGCATGCCGGTCGTGGGGTCTAACATCATGCCGGTCTCAGGGTCTATCATCGTTTCGCCCATGCCGGCGTTCGTATCCATCACGGTAAGCGTAAAGGGCTTTTCCGCCGTGTATACTTCTTGCATGGCGTCTTCATAGGTGATGATGATTTTGCCCTGAATTTCGCCTGCGGTATCCGCAATGATGCCAAAGTCTGCGGGCGCGCTCTGGCCGGATGAAAGATTGCCGCCAAAGTAGGTTTCCTCCATGCGCAAGCCCTCGCCTTCCACATCGATCATCAGGTTGCGCACGGTGGAATTGCCCATATTGTATATATTGATATATACATACGTACTTTGCCCCAGCATGGCCTGCGGCTCCAGTATCGGCTCGTCTATACGCATGCGTATGCGTTGCCTGACGGGCAGTGAAATATTGCTGATGGCCTCGTAGCTTTTCAATGTTTTCGCGCTTTCGTAGCCGAATCCCACACTGAGTTTATAGGACTTGGGTTCCGCTTCTGCGGAAGCCTGCATCTGCACGGTGCGCTCCACCATATCGCCCGCGCCAATCTTATCTATATACAATGTGTTACTGCCGCCGTTAGCAGGCAAAAGCACGCCGTCGGCGTTTTCCAGCGTAATCTGTATGTTTTGCACGGTCTCGCTCGCCTTATTGCAAAAGCGCATGGCCAGCGTAAAGGTTTCGCCGCCGTATATGGTAGCGCCATCCTCGCTCTTGTTGGGCGTTATGGTGTGACTATCTATAATAATCTTTGGCGTGGTGGTAATCTCCTCGCCTTCGGCGCCGGTGACGGCAGGCGTCTTTCCTTTTATGATATTGATAAATATAGAAAAGACAGCGGTTTCGTATGCCGCTTTTTGGGCGTTATAGTAAGTAGCTGTAAACTTTACCTCTTTTACGCCGGTAGTCGCTTCTTTTGAGATGAGCAAATCGTATTCGATCTCGCGAATTTCTCCGGGCCTCATTTCCGAAATGCCGCGCGTATAATCCACAGCTTCGATCACAAAGGGCCAGTTATCCTGCGTAGCCGACAACACCGGCGTAACCAATATGCGTGTGGCCCGCCCCCCGATACCGCCTCTATTAAATACCGGCACGCGCACGCGTATGCGTTCACCGCAGTTTCCTGCCGGTGCCGGCACCAAGTAGCCGTTTACGTCCGTTGGGGAAAGCATCAATATCGCGTTTAGCCCTTCGGGATAGGACGGCGTTTCATCACTCGATTCGTCCGCTGAAGAAGCGGCATTGGTTCTTGTTATCGTGCCGCCGTCGCGGTCAATTCCCAGTTTCGCCCTCGCCAAATCCGCAAGCGTTCCGTCCATATCCGTTGCAAATGAGATCGCGGGCATAAAAACCACCGCAACCAGCATGCATAAAGCAAATGCACTAACCCTTTTTCGCATTTTCTATCCTTCCCGCGCGTATGCGCAAGCCTTGCATATTTAAGCGTCAATGAAGAGCGGACGCTTGTTTACCATCAAACTCCTTACCTATAGCGTTTTCGTTTATATGTATATCGATGATTTTTCCATCCAAAAGGGTGATGGCCTTGTCTGTAAACTGCCTCATATTGGGGTCGTGCGTCACCATCACCAGCGTTTTACGCCGCTCGCGCGCAATATGGGTAATCAAATGCATCACCTCGTCGGACGTTTTGCTGTCGAGGTTGCCCGTAGGCTCATCCGCAAATATAATCCCGGGGTCGCTGACCAGAGCGCGCGCAATAGCCACGCGTTGTTGCTGGCCGCCGCTCATCTGCATGGGTTTATGCTGTAAATGTGAGGATAACCCCACGGCGTCCAGCATATCCCGCGCTATTTTGTTACGCCTGGCACGCGGTGCCCCGCGAAAAACCAGCGGTAAAGCCACATTTTCCAGCGCCGTGTAATAGGGCATCAGGTTGAAAGATTGAAATATAAAACCCACGTTTTTTTGGCGGAAAAGTATCAGTTCGCTCTGCGTCATACGCTCTAAATGCCGGTGGGCGATGATAATTTGGCCTGAGGTGGGGTTTTCAAGCCCCGCAAGCATATTGAGCAATGTGGATTTGCCGGAGCCCGACCGGCCGATGATGCAGCATACCTCGCCTGCAACCAGCCGGAATGTAACGCCGCATAGCGCATATATATTCACATCGCCAACATGATATGTTTTTTTAACGTCCCTGATATCCATCAAAATATCGTTGTTTTGTTCCATCATGTCCCCCATAGCGCGCAAACCCGAAACATTTCCATATGCATAAAATCGCGGTATACGTACAATTGTTGCGGTAAATTTTAAAACCATCCCGGCGATTATTCATTATATCGTCAATATGTGGAACAAACAAATTAACTTTTTATAAACCTCGTTTAAAATCATATATGATTTTTGTATAACGTAAATTTATGGCAACATACCAAGCATATGTATTTATTATGATTTATTGACAGATATCAATATAGAAGTTATTCTATATGCTAGAATATGTGATGAGGTGTATAAGCTATGATCAATATGATAATCGACGGTCGCAACGTGCAAGCCAAAGAGGGCTCCACCGTGTTGGAAGCCGCTTTGGCGGCGGGTATCAAAATACCTAC
>JAISXK010000028.1 GCA_031270585.1 Clostridiales bacterium
AATCATCGTGGGAGAGTCGAGCTTTACATTACAACCCGGAGACGCCGTATATTTTGATTCCAACTCCCCGCATGCTTTAACCGCCCTGAACGACAAACCCGCCAAATTTTTAGCGGTGGTCATCAAATGAGAAAGGCATGTGATACGCGTGAGTCTTTTGGATACATTGTGCACGAATAAGGATTTTGAAACATACAGGGATTTTTATAACGAATTTAAACTAACGCCGCCCCGCAACTTTAACTTTGGCTTTGATGTGATCGACGTGATGGGTGAAACCCACAAAAACGACAGGGCCATGCTGTGGATAGGCCCCGGCCAGGAAGAGCGCGGCTTTACGTTTGGAGACATGAAACGCCTGAGCGGCAAGGTGGCCAACGCGATGCGCCTTGCCGGCATAAAGAAGGGCGATATCGTATTGCTGGCGCTCAGGCGGCATTATCAGTTCTGGTATACCATGATGGGGCTGCACAAGCTGGGAGCTGTCGTGATACCTGTAACGCACCAGTTGACCACCAGGGATTACGCCTACCGCATGAACGCTTCCGGCGCGATAGCGATTATCGCTACCGCAGAGGACGGCGTGCCGTCCAATATTTTAGCGGCGCTTCCCGAAAGCCCCGGCGTGATTTACGCGTTTGCCGCGCGCTCCCCGCGCATGCAAACTACGCCCGTGCCCCAAGGATTTTTGGATTTTGACGCGCTTGTTGACGAAGCTTGCGAAACATTTGCGCGCGAGTCGGGCAGCCCCGGCGGCGAAGACATTATGCTGATGTATTTTTCATCGGGCACAACGGGGTACCCCAAGATGGTTGCGCACAATTACCTTTACCCGCTGGGGCATATCACTACCGCGCGGTATTGGCATGAAAATAAGCCCGGCGGTCTGCATTTAACGGTGTCGGACAGCGGCTGGGGCAAAGCGGCCTGGGGCAAAATGTATGGCCAGTGGCTCGCGGAAAACACCGTGCTCGCGTATGATTTTGATAAGTTTGACGCTGCGGATATATTAAAAAAATTGCAGGATTATAGAGTAACGACGTTTTGCGCGCCGCCCACCATGTACCGCTACATCATCCGCCAACCGCTTAATAGCTATGATTTATCCGCGCTGCGGCATGTAACCACCGCCGGCGAGGCGCTCAACCCCGAGGTGTATGATCAGTTTCTGGCGAAAACTGGTCTTAAAATTTACGAGGGCTTTGGCCAAACGGAAACGACGCTGATGCTTGCCACGTTTCCCACTATGCAGGTGCGCGCGGGTTCCATGGGCAGGCCCACGCCGGGCTACGATGTGCATGTGCTGGATGAGGGCGGCAACCTGGCCACATTTGGCGAAACGGGTGAAATCTGCGTCGATTACAGCAAGGGCCGCCCGCCGGGTATGGCCAGCGGCTATTACAGGGATGAAGAGATGACGAACAAAGCCTGGAAGGACTGCTGGTACCACACCGGCGACACCGCCTGGCAGGATAGCCGCGGCTATTTCTGGTACGTTGGCCGCACAGACGACGTGATCAAGAGCTCGGGCTACCGCATAGGGCCCTTTGAGGTGGAAAGCGCGCTTTTAGAGCATCCCGCCGTGCTGGAGGCCGCCGTTACCTCCTTGCCCGACCCCGTGCGCGGGCAGGTGGTAAAGGCCACCGTTGTGCTGGCCGCAGATTATGAGGGCGGGGGCGGCGAGGCGCTTGTGCGCGAACTGCAAGCGCATGTCAGGAAATCCACGGCGCCGTACAAATACCCGCGCGTAATCGAGTTTGTGGAATGCCTGCCCAAGACCATCAGCGGCAAGATCATGCGCGCCAAAATCCGCGAGCGGGATTTGGAGCGGTATAAAGCGGCGAACAATATGGACGGGTTTACGAAACCCACACCGGGAGGCCGCGCATGACCATTACCGCCTGCTATATTGTAAAAAATGAAGAGGCCGTACTCAATCGATCCATAGAGAGCGTCAAGGCCGTTTGCCAGGAGCTGATCGTGGTGGATACGGGTTCGGAGGATGATACCGTGCGGGTGGCCAGGGACGCCGGGGCCAGGGTGCTGCATTTTAAATGGCGCGCGGATTTTGCCGCAGCGCGCAACTTTGCCATCGAACACGCCACGGGAGACGTTATCCTTTTTATCGACGCGGACGAGTGGTTTGATCCGGCGCTTACGAAGGCGCACGCGGCGGTTATAGAGGGGCAGATCAAGCGCGGCGCGACGATATTCAACGTGTGCAGAATAAATTATTTTAAAGATACCCCGCCCACGGAGCTGTATGTGATGAGGGCTTTCAAAAACCGCGCGGGCCTGAAATACGTCAACCCCGTGCACGAGAAATTGAATCAAACCGGCCACAGGGAATATAACCTGCCCCGCGATCTGTTTGTGCTGTACCACAGCGGCTATGCGGGGGATTTTTCGGGCAAGGCGGAATATTATCTTAACATCATGCTGGCGCAGGCGGATGAAAAAACCGGCCGGCAGAATAACCCGACATACGAGTATTATATCGCCCGCGAAGCCAGCCAGCTTGGCAGGATGCAGTTGGCGGCGGAACATATGGAGGCGTTCTTTTGCCTGGCAAAAAAGGAAACCTTTCCGGCCCGATGGATGATAGCCGCGCACAAGCTGCGCAATATGCTGGCGCTGGTGAAGGCCCCGCAGCTCTATACCGACGAAGAACGCGCGCAATACGTGCGGGCGTATGAATTGGCTTTTCCCAGGCACCCCGCGCCGCAAATGATCAAAGGGCTGTACGCGTTTGAATACGAGGGGGATATCGCCGCCATGCTGCAGGCCTACGCCGGCATGGAGGCGCGCGTGCAGGCTTATAACGAGGCGGATTACCCCGGCGATTTTTCGGATATCAGCGCAGAGGGCAATCTCGTCAACATGAGCCGGGGCGCCGCCGCCCACTTGCTTGGAGATCCCGCAGGCGCGCTCGATTATTTTACAGAAGCATTCCGCGTGAGCCGCAGCGCGGCGGCGCTCAACTATATACTGCACATTATCGAAGGGCAGTCCGCGAGCGATATCGCCGCGTTTTTGCAAACGCTTTATGGTGAGATGGACGAAGAGGCGCTCACGCAATTGCTCAATATGCTTACCTATTATCCCGATAAGCAGGATCTGTACGTTTATTACGCCAAAAAGCTGCTGGATATGACACGCCGGCACAGCGACCTTACAGCCCTTATATCCATACCGCTGGAAAGATGCGCGCACGCCGCTAGGGTGGCGCGGGATGTAGGGGGGGAGGCGGGCGGCGCGCTTTTATGCGCCGCCGCATTTGCGGCGGACGACCCGGCGCTATGCGAAGCGGACGCGCCGGAAGCTGTTCGCGCGGTAGCCGCGGCATACTTTGGCGAAGGAAGTGCCGCAGGCTTTCACGCGGATCAATGGCGGCTGATTGCCTTAGGGTACAGGATGCTGCTGTTTACGCGAAGCGAGGCCGCGCTTTGGCGTATGGACGCCATGCTCAAGGACGAAAAGTATATGCGCTTCCTCATCAAAAGCGGCTATTATGGCGTGCCATGGCGTTACCGCGACGTAGCCGACAGCTTTGATTTAAATACGGAAGCGCTGCCGCCGGCCGAAGCCGCGTATGCCAATACCCGTTTGGCGCAGGCGTATGTGGGGTTGCGGCGCTTTGATGAGGCGCTGGCGTGTTATGAGACGGCGCTTCGTCTTACGGGCGATTATGCCGCCGTCAGGCGGGACATGGGCATCATATCCAACCTGTCGCCGGCGCATGAAGCGGCGGCGCGGGCGCTGTATACGCGATACGCCGCTTACCGCCCGCGTGAAACCGCGCCGGATGAAAAACGGCGCGCGTGCGAACTTGCCGTGCGCGGCGTGTTTATGGCGCCCGAGCTGGGCCGGCTGACGATGACGCTGCGATAGGCCCCCGTGCACTCCCAATGCAGGGCGGGCAACGGGTTCTCACGCCTGCCCGTAGTAGGCCCCCGGCCCGTGCTTGCGTGAAAAATGCTTATCGAGCAAAGCTTGCTGCATGGGGGGTATTTCAGGATCCATCATCATATTATGCCAGGCCATGTGGGCTATCTCTTCCAGCGCCACGGCGTTATGTACGGCTTCGTTTGCGTCCTTGCCCCAGGTGAAGGGGCCATGGCTTGCGACCAGCACGGCCGGCACGCTTTCGGGGTTGATGGTTAAAAACGTTTCCACAATTACGCGGCCCGTTTCGTATTCGTAGTCGCCGTTGATCTCGCGCGCCGTCATCAACCGCGCACAGGGGACAGGCCCGCCAAAATGATCCGCGTGCGTTGTGCCAAGCGCCGGTATGCCGCGCCTGCTCTGCGCAAACGTGGTGGCCCAGCGGCTGTGGGTGTGCGCAATGCCGCCCGCCGTGTGAAAGTTGCGGTATAGCAGCAGATGCGTGGCGGTGTCGGACGAGGGGCGCAACGCGCCTTCGGCCTGTTTGCCGGTGGTTAGCTCCACCACCGCCATGTCAATTGGCCGCATTTTATCGTATTCCACGCCGCTTGGCTTGATGACGATATGCCCGCTTTCCCTGTCGATGGCGGATACGTTACCCCACGTAAACGTAACCAGGTTGTGTTTGGGCAGCAACATGTTCGCTTCATAAACGAGTTCTTTTAATTGTTCCAGCATGGTACCCTCCGTTGCGCTTTTTTCGATGGTATACTAACCGCTTTGCGGCTATTATACCATTTTTCCGCCCTCTTTTCCTGATTAAATGAGCGGTAAATATACGAACGTGGATACCCGAATCACTTACCCCAAAGCTTTATGGCAAGCGCTTTAATGGCTGCGGTATCAGGCACATAATAGCTGCGGTTCTCTATGGTTTTGCATTTGCCCGGCAAGGTGACAAGGTTTATGGCGGTACACGGGAGCTTATGCAGTATATCCGCCAGCACGATCACCTGCCCGGCATTCAGGTTTGTGCGCATCTCGCCCGCCAATATGGAAAACAGGCGCGGCAGGGCCTCTTTGGCGCCCATTTGCTTCACACGGTTTGCAAAGGCCAGCATAAACGCTTTTTGCCGCTCAATACGGCCTATATCGCCGCCGCCCGTTATGCCGTGGCGCAACCGCACAAACCTGCGGGCGTTTTCGCCTTGCAGCAGAATGGTTTCGCCCGCCGCGCCAAAATTTTTGATGTCATACGCAAGCGTAACGGGCACGCCGCCCACGGCGTCGGCAAATTTTTCTATGCTGTCCATATCGAGGCTGCAATAATAGCTAAGGCGCATATCGGTATCCAACCCGTCAAAAAACAGTTTTTCCAGCGCGTAAAGCAGGTTTTCGTGGCCGGCCCGCTCCGGCCCGCCTCCAAGCTGGAAGGACGCGTTGATTTTGTTGTACCGCACGCCTGTAACTTTGCCGGCGCCGTTGAGCTTGCGCACGCGCGCGCGCGTATCCCGCGGCACGCTGATTACTGTGCAGGCGGGGGCTTTCACATCTATTACCATCACCGCGATCATATCGCTGCGATAGCCGCCGCCCATAGCCTCGCGCTCTTTGTCGCTGTCAAGCCCCATCAGCACAATATTGATGGTGTCGCCGCCCGGCGCCCGCGCGGGCGCCGGGGTGGGCTGCGGCGTTGTTTTTTGCCCAGGCGTGGGCTTGCAAGGTCCTGCCTGCCGCGTGGGTATTTGCGCTATGGGCGCGCGGGCGCTTTGCGCTTCGGGCGCGGGCGTCGCCTGCGCGGGCGTTAAAAACGCGCGCAAAGGGTCGCCGCGCAAGCGTTGCACGCGCACGATGAGCGCCGCGCTAAGCGTAAGCGCCGCCACGATGGCGACCGCAGCGACGGCAAACATTTTTGAAGGTTTATTTGGCTTTGGCATGAACTGCATGCTTCCTTTTTCAGTTTATCGGCGGTCGCCTATATATTGCGCCATACCCAAAGCGAATATGTATGCCAAAGTATAGTACGCCAATCCTTTTTTGCATACGCCGGGCGTTTTCAGAATACATATGAGTGATCCGCAGGTTTTTACAGCGGCCAGCGCGCCTGAAAATGCAAAGGAGTATACGAATGCAAGCAAATCCCGAAACCAACCGCGTGGAAATATCCGGCCGGATGCAGGAAGAGCCCCTGTTCAGCCACACATTGTATGGCGAAGCCTTTTATACATTCTCTTTGGCGGCGCCGCGCCTTTCGGGCGTGGTGGATATGCTGCCTGTCACGGCGGGAGAAAGGCTGGCGCGCGCGTTGCCAAAAGCCGGGCAGACGCTCTACGTCGCCGGGCAATTGCGCTCTTACAACATGCGGCAAAACGGCGGCACCCGCCTGTTGCTTACCGTGTTTGCGCGCGCGATCGCCGTGTTGGAGGATGAGGAACAGGCCATAAATGAAATTGTCCTTACGGGCTTCATATGCAAACCGCCCATATACCGCGCAACCCCTCTTTCGCGTGAGATCGCGGACGTTCTTTTGGCCGTTAACCGGCCTTATCATAAAAGCGATTACCTGCCCGTCATTGTATGGGGGCGCAACGCGCGTTTTGTAAGCGGTCTTGCCGTGGGAGCGAAAATCGTCGTACAGGGGCGCGTGCAAAGCAGGGAATATCAAAAAACGCTGCCCGACGGCAGCGTCGCGCGGCGCGTGGCGTATGAGGTGAGCGCCGCTACGGTGGAGCCGGCGATATCTTAAAACGCCCGTTGTTGAAGCTTAACCAAATGTTCATATAACGCCGTCCCTTTATTTTGCCCCCGTATTGACCGCCAGCGCCTTGAACGGTATCATAAGCGTATATATTGTTTATGACAAATTTCGACCGGTGGGAGGCGGAATATGCGCGGATGGCGGTATATGCTGGCGGCTTGCCCGGCGCTGCTTCTTTTGTTTGCGGCGCTGCCCGCGCGCGCGGCGGTGTACGCGCCCGATGTGCGCGTGCTGCTCTCGCTCGGCAAAGAGCAAACGATATCCTTTACGCCTGTGGGCACGTTCGGATTGCAGGGCTACCCCGATACCGCCGTGGGCAACGAGCCGCTTGCGGTTTCTGCGGTGGGCAAACGCGTATCCGTTGATATCGGCGGCAAAACCATCACCGCCGCCTCGCTTACGTTTTTATGCGGCGAGTATGGCGGGCGCTTAGATTATATACGGCTGAAAAACGCCGCGCACGGCACATGCACCTACCTTGGCAATATGACGTTTGATGTTTATGAGGGCGCTGTGCGCGGCATCAACACCCTGCCGCTGGAACAATACCTTTACGGCGTCGTGCCCCACGAGATGAGCAACCGCTTCCCCGTGGACGCGCAAAAAGCGCAGGCGGTTTGCGCGCGCGGCTTTGCCGTGGCGCGCAGCAGCAAGAATTTAAGCCGTGCCTATGATATATCGGATACCTCGCAAGACCAGGTTTATCGCGGTTACGCCAGCGCCAACAGGCGCGCCATCGCCGCCGTGGACGCCACCCGCGGCCAGGTGCTCACCTATGACGGGGATATCGTGGAGACATATTACTCCGCGTCCAACGGCGGCCAAACGGAAAAGACGGGCAACGTGTGGTCCGTTGATTTCCCCTATTACGTGA
The DNA here is from genome assembly GCA_031270585.1 of Clostridiales bacterium. Classification (GTDB taxonomy): domain Bacteria; phylum Bacillota; class Clostridia; order Christensenellales; family CAG-138; genus JAISXK01. The sequence goes on from JAISXK010000028.1 coordinate 7,518, forward strand.
ACGCGGACGACCCTTATGATCTCGCCAATGATTCAAGCATAGAGGAAAAATCCTTCATACCCCAACAGTACACCGAAACCACACGCAAGCTTATGGACCCGTTTGTGCTGCTCGCGTTGCAGCGCGCGGCCAATAAGGCGGCCGGGCGCGAGACGCGGCTTTTGGGCACCGTGCAGGTTACGCCCAAAACCCCCAGCTACGCCGCGCCCAGCCGCGCTTTTACCGAGGCGGACGTTGTGCTGCTGGTGGAGGGCGCCCTGGGCGGCGGGCAAACCGGGCAGGTTACCATTACCCTTAAGCTGGACGAATTGAAATTCGGCGGCTATGAAAACATGCTTGGCCGCCTGGGCGCCGGTAAAACGCGGCTCAGGCTGCGCGGCGCCGAGCGGGGTAGCTATTACCACGACGGTATCGCGTACCCCGGCTGGTACTTTACCGAGCGGCGCTATGGCCATGGCGTGGGCCTTTCACAGCGCGGCGCGCAGGAGCGCGCGCGGGCGGGGCAAAGCTATACCGATATACTCGCGTTTTATTATGTAAACACAGCGCTCTATACCGTGGGCACGTATGATACCGCCCCCGCCATCACAAGCGAGGTTTACCGGGTGCGCAATTGGGGTGTGAGCGGCATACCGGCGGGCGCCGCGCCGGGGGATGTGCTGGGCAACCTGTCCTCGAAGGGCGGGCTTAGCATCGTAAACAGCAAAGGCAATGTCATTGCGGGCAACGTTATTGCGGGCAACGCCGTTACGGGCAACGCCGCCGGCGGCAGCGTGCGCACGGGCTATTTTGTGCGTGTGGAGTATGATGGCGGCACATCGTTTTTTGACCTGCCCATCGTCGTCTATGGCGATGTGGATGGAGACGGCGAAATCGCCTATGGCGACGTAACCGCGCTGCAAAACCACCTGCTGCGCGCGGCGCCGCTTGGCGGCGCGTATCTACGCGCGGCGGATATCAACCATGACGGCGATGTGGACGCTTACGACATGGGTATACTTATTCGCGCCATAAACGGCGACGCCGGGATATCGCAAGGGGGTTAGACAGATGATGAAACATGGTAGAAAACACAGGTTCGCCGCCGCGCTGCTGTTGCTGGCGCTCGTTGTTTTGCCGCCGGCAGCGGCCTTTGCCGCACATGTGAGCGCCGCAGCCGATAAAGTAAGCGTACAGGAAGGCGACACGGTGGAAATCACCATCACCGTAAGCGGCAAGGCCATGGCCGTGGCCGAGGGGGTTTTTAGCTACGACCCGGCCATATTGACGTATGTGGAGAGCGCGGGCGGCGCGTCCGACGGGCTGATCAGCATGGTTTCCGCCGCCAGAGGCGGGGCCGACACGCTCACCGCGCGCATACGCTTTACGGCTGCGGGCGCCGGGAACGCCGTGATAGAGGCGCGTATCAACAAGGTGCTGGGGTATGATGGAGCGGATCAATCCGGCGCAGGGGCGTCCGTATCCGTCGCCGTAGCGCCCGCAGCCCCTACGCCTGCCCCCACGCCCATAGATTATGCCGCTAAGGGCGTCGCGGCGCAAAATGTAACCGGCGCAAAGGAGGCCTTGTATATCTGGCGCTCGCTTGAAAACGTTACCATACCCGCGCGTTACGTTGAAACCACACTGGATTACCACGGCCAAACCGTGGCCGCCGCTATTGTGGAGGACAGCGACGCGCCCATGCTGCTCTACCTCTCCAACGCTGCGGGCGACGCGGGCGGCTATTATATCTACACCGCCTCCCCGGATACGCTCTACCCCTACCGCACGGTATCCTCGGTTGCAAAGACCTACATACTGTTGCAGCCCGACGGCGGCGTGCCGTTGCCCGACGGGTTTACGCAGACTACTTTGACGATAGGCGAAAACGAATATACCGCCTTCCGGCTAAACGGCGTCTATCTGCTATACGCGCGCAACCCGGACGGCGAAGTGGGCTATTATGTATATAATGCGGAGGATGAATCTTTGCAGCGCTATGTTGTGACGCAAGCGCGCCCCGTTGTGCCCACGCCGCCGGAGGATGCGGGCGACGCCGGCGCGGTTGTGGCGCCCTCGCCCGCCCCGGACGCGCCGGCGCCCATGCCGGCCGATGGGATTACGCTTGGCAAAACGGGTTTTTATCTGCTGCTCAGCGGCGTCATAGTGCTGACGATTGCGGTTGTGGCGCTGCTTGTGGCGCGCTCTGTTGAGAAAGCGCGGCGTCTGAAACGCGCCGCCAGGGGACAGAAAGCCGGGCAGGCGCAAAAATCTTCACATACCCTTTAAAATATGCCTGTTATGTAATGGATTTACCTGTCGTTTATACTTGAAAACCGGCATGCCCGAACGTAAACCGCCCGAAAGAGAAACGGCGTTGCGCCATGGAAGCGCGCAACGCCGCCGTACCGGATCCGTTTTGTTTCCGTTTTCATGAGCCATGATTTACCTGAAGCGCGTCGCCGCGTATGCGTTGCTTCGTACATACGAACACGCTCGGGGACGCTTCGTCATGCCTCAGGCGGTATATCCGCATTTAGGGCATACGCCGTTTTCGTTTAACGCGATGCCGCAGAGCGGGCAGCACGCCATTTCCTGTTGCGGCCCGTATTCTTCCGTCGCGCCATTTACTCCACTTGTAAAGGTGATCTTAACAATGTTGAGCTTATCCTTTAGCAAATCGTAAACGATTTTGATCATGCCCTCGACGGTCATTGTTTCTTTGGTAACAACCAGCCGGCATTCCGGATAAGCTGTCGCAAGCTCCGTTTTGAAAGCCGGGCCTTTTTGCCTGTTGGCCGGAGAACCGTTTTTGATGCCCTGTTCTTCGTACACCGCGAGAATAGCGGGGAGCAACGGATCATCTTCCCGCAAGACAAGGGCGTGGTCAAAGTTCTGCAGGACTTCCCAGGCGGTTTTCTTGATTTCATTGCATGGGAATACCATATTGACCCCCATGTTGACGGTATTCTCGACTTCGAGGGTCAGTATTCCCGTATGCCCGTGCAGGTACTGCGCTTCGCCCTCGAATCCATAGAACCTGTGCGCGTATTGCAGGTCGAGCGTGGTAAAGCTTCTCATGGTTAACATCCTCCTTTATATATTTGGTGATGGGAGCTTTACGTATATGGCCGTACGCCGGTTCTCCCACGTTTTTCGCAGCTCCCGAGCGAAAAATCCACTCAAAACCCGGGCGACGCGGATAGTGGCGGCGCGCCTGCCGCTATGCTTGCGCCGGTTTATTTGGCGAAAGCGGCCGCGTTCTCGCCGGATACCTTACCGGATGTAATGGCAAAGCCAATGGCGTCGCCGGCGCCCATATACATGCTGTTGTATAGTGTGCTGCTGGCGTCCGATCCGCAGCTGTACAGGCCGGGAATGGGGTTGTCGTTCACATCCAGCACCTGGAAGCCGGAATTGACCACAAGACCTGTTACCGTGCCCAGTTGATTATAGGTGGATTCCACCAGGTAGTATGGGCCATATTCGTACTCTACCAGGTACCGGGCGGGCTTGTTAAAGTATTCGTCCTTGCCGTTGCGGCAGTAGGCCTGGTAGGTCTCAAACGTGTTTTTGAACGTATCCACGTCAAACCCGGCGTTGGCCGCAAGCGCTTCAATTGTCTCGCCGTAGAAACCCCAGCCGCCTTCCACCATGGCGTCAAACACCGCCTTGGTATCCGGCCACGGTGTGTCAAGTTCGAACGCGGGCTTATATTCCGGCGGCATGGCGGGAGAAGCGTCGGCGCCTATGGCCGCTATGCCGCCCTGCTCCAGCTTGTCCAGCGTGGATTGGGATAACAGCACATACGTGTATCCGCCGGTAAAGGCCGCGCTGTTGGACGCCGCCACAGCGTTTGACGCCCATTCTTCGTTGCGGAACCGTATGCCTTTGTTGCTGACGTTCAGCAACGGTTGCAGATAGGTCGTAATCATCGGGTAACGCATCTGGAAATATTCAAACCCCGTCAGGTTGGATGTCGCCAATGTCTGGTGCAGTTGCAGGCCGCCCAGGTTGGGAGGCACTTTAGCGCCGACTGCCCACGCCATATCAATACCTTCGCCCACCGTCTGGGTCAGGCAGCCCGCTACGGCGCGCACGCCGGAATCCCGGTACACGCGCTCAGCGTCGCCGCCGTAGCCGCCCGTAGCGATAACCACGGCCTTGGCGTTCACCGTCAGCGTGGAACCGTCCGCGCGCTTGCACACCACGCCCGTTATGGTGTCGCCCGTCTGTATAAGGCTTTTGGCGGTGGTTTCGCGGTAAACAGCGCCGCCCTTTTGCACCACGCGCTCATCCAGCGCTTTTTCGTACAGCGGCTGGCGGCCGTCGTAGTCGGTCAGCATGGTCATTTGCATACCAAAGAAATCTCTTACCGCCAGCAGCCCCAGATCCATATAATAGTCCAGCGCCGCGCCGCCGTTCTTCAGGTAGGTATTCACCAGCGTCGCGTCCGCGCGGTAACCTTCCGTGACGATCCAGTTATTGAATTTCTCCAGTATCCCGGCCTCGGTATCCTCGCCCGCTTCCACGTTGTGCTTCATACCAAAGGCGCTGGTAGCGAAGGATTGCAGCGAGCAGCCGCCAAGTATGGTGGTCTTTTCAATCAGCGCCACCTTGGCGCCCGCGTCGGAAGCGTTCAATGCGCTCATGATGCCGGAAACGCCCGCGCCTATTACGGCTACATCCACGTCGATGGTCTCATCCGCAGCGGGTATTACGTCCGGCTTGGATTCATACGCGGCGGCGGTGCCGCCCGCTTGATCAATGGCGTCGTACACGGCGCGCTTGATAGCGGAGCACGTGGCTGTCGCGCCGGCGACCACATCCACATTGTAGCTGTTGTTCTCTACGATGGCCGTGGACAGCACGGGTATGGCGCGATCCGTGTACACGCTGGTTTCAATGTGGTCCTGCACATCCACCTTGGTGATTTTGCCGCCGCTAAACGTAGTGGCCACAGTCACCTGGCCGTTACGCCCCATGGCAGCCGTAGTATACGTGCCGTCCTTGGCGTCGGGATCCGGCGCGGCGGGGGGTTCGGGCGCGCCCGGAGTTTCCGGCGCGGCGGGGGATTCCGGCGCCGCCGTGGCTGCGGGATCGGCGGAAGGCGCTTGCTCCTGCGGGCTGCAGCCCGCCAATAACGCCAGCAACACGCAACAGGCAAGGATTAGCGCGGCCAAACGTTTGAAAAAGATTTTTTTCATACTCGTAGACATCCTCCTGATAGATTTGATTGCGGTAAAAGATACCGCCTTATCGTTACAATAGCAAATTGTATATGGATAAGCAAGACAAGGTTTGACAGAATACGCGCATACCGGATAAACGCTTCTTATGATCCTGCGGTCAGCCTCTCGGTATCGCAGGCGATCATCCATTCCTCATCGGTGGGGATGATGTAAACGCGCACGGCGGACGCCGCAGCGGCTATGTCGGCCGCCTGCCCCGCATAGGCGTTGTTCTTCTCTTCGTCCAGCAATATGCCAAGCCGCTCCAGCCCGCCAAGCGTCCTAAGCCGGATCATGGCGCTGTTTTCGCCTATGCCCGCCGTGAACACAATGGCGTCGGCATAGCCCAGCACCGCAAGATACGCGCCTATATATTTTTTGACCTGGTAAACAAGCGTATCGATGGCGTTTTGCGCGTCGGCGTCGCCCTGTGCCGCGCTGATTTCAATATCCCGCAGATCCGGGCTCACGCCGGAAAGCCCTAAGAGCCCCGTTTCAGTGTAAAGCACGCGATCCACCTCATCGGCGGACATACCCTCTTCCCGCATCAAAAACGTGGGCAGCGCCGGGTCGATATCGCCACAGCGCGTGCCCATCACCACCCCCTGCAGCGACGTTATCCCCATGGTATTGTCTATGCTTTTGCCCCGCTCGATGGCCGTGATGGACGACCCGTTGCCCAAATGACAGCTGATGATGTTGCACTCTTCAAAGGGCTTGCCAAGCAACCGGGCCGCCTGCTGTCCCACATATTTGTGGGATGTGCCATGGAAGCCGTAGCGGCGTATGCCGTGCTTTTTGCAAAGCGCGCGCGGCAAAGAATATGTATACGCCCTTGGCGGCAGCGTCTGGTGGAAAGCCGTATCGCACACCGCCACCTGCGGGGTGCCCGCGCAAAACACGGCGCGGCAAGCCTCTATGCCCATCAGGGCGGCGGGGTTATGCAGCGGCGCAAGCGGTATGCACTTTCTGATGCCCATGATCACTGCGTCGTCTATCAGCGTGGAGTCGGAAAAATACACGCCCCCGTGGCCGACGCGGTGGCCTATGGCGCCGATCTCGTTGATATTCCGCACCACGCCGTATGCGCTATCCGTTACTTGCGCGATCGCGGCGGTGAGCGCCGCCTTGTGGTCGGGCAGGGGGAGTTGCGTTTCTTTCTTCAGCCCCGTATGCGTCTGGTATTTCATGACGCCGTCAATGCCTATGCGCTCGCACGCGCCTTTTGCAAGCGCAAGCTTGCGCCGCATATCAAAGAGCTTGTACTTGAGCGAGGAACTGCCGCTGTTTATTACCATGATGATCATATGTATTCAATATCCTCCCGCCTTGGTATGCACGCCGTGCTGCATCCATTGTAACAAAGAAGCGCGTGTTTAAAAAGCCCGGCCGCATATTGTTTTATTGGGCGGGCACTAAAAATATGGTTTGATACCATGGTGTATGTTATGATAAGGGCATACGAATTTTAGCAGGGAGGTAACAGCAATGGATCAGTCTTTACTCGTTATGATACCGGGCCCCACGCCGGTCGCGCGGCCCGTGCAGGATGAAATGGGCCGTGAAATACAAGCCTTTGGCGACCCGCGCTTTGTGGCGGATTATAAAAGCGTGATAGCGGATTTGGCGTCGCTTTTCAATTGCGGCGGCAAGACGTTTGCCATTGCCGGCACCGGCACGCTCGCTATGGAGATGGCTATCGCAAACAGCACCAGGGCGGGCGACTCCGTGCTGGTCGTCAGCAACGGTTTCTTTGGCGACCGTTTTGCCGATATCTGCGCGCGCAAGGGGCTATATGCGGATGTGCTCAACGCCCGCTGGGGCGAATGCGTATCCGTGGCGGCGGTAAAGCAAAAATTGCTTGAAAAGCACTACGCCGCCATCACCGTTACGCATGTGGATACCTCTACCGGCGTGCGCGCACCCATAGCGGAAATAGGCGCGCTGACGCTGGACTGCCCCGACACCATATACATCGTGGATGGCGTCGCCGCCACCGGCGGCGAGTTTACCGATTTTGACGGCATGCATATCGATATACTCTTTACGGGCTCGCAAAAGGCTTTTGGCGTGTGCCCCGGCATGCTGATGGCGTGGGCAAGCAAAAAGGCGATCGCCCGCCGCCGCGCGCTGGGGACAATACCCGAATATTATATCGATTTTGAAAAATGGCTGCCCGTTATGGAAGATCCCGCCAAATATTTCGCCACACCCGCGATTAACCTGGTGTGGGCGCTGAAAAAAAGCCTGGAGATCATAAAAGAAGAAGGCGTTACCGCCCGCTTTTCGCGGCATGAAGCCAACGCGCGCGCGCTGCAGGCCGCGTTTGAGTCGCTGGGCCTTGTTGTGCTTGCCAAGCCCGTCTGCCGCGCCGTAACGCTATCCTGCCTTGTCTACCCAGACGGCGTCGACGACGGCGCGTTTCGCAAAGCCATGATGCGCGAGGGCGTGATCGTGGCCGGCGCGCTTGGCGCTTACGCGGGCAAGGCTTTCCGTGTGGGACATATGGGCAATATCACGCGAAACGATATGGTGGTGCTGCTGGGAGCTATTGAACGCGCCTTGATAAGCTGCGGCGCGCCGGTAAAACCGGGCGGCGGCATAGGCGCGTATTGCGCCGCGCTATCACAGGCGTAATATGTGAGGAAGCAAAGGAATATACGCGAAAACCGGAAGCTTAAATAAAGGAGTGGCATTCTATGGATTACGCAAGCGAATCCCTGCGGCTGCACAAGGAATGGAAGGGCAAGATTGAGGTCGTCGCGACGGTGCCGGCGCGAGACAAGCGCGACCTTTCCCTGGCGTATACCCCCGGCGTGGCGCAGCCCTGCCTCGAAATACAAAAGGATATCGCAAAAAGTTATGCGCTTACCCGGCGCTGGAACATGTGCCTTGTGGTATCCGACGGTACGGCGGTGCTGGGTCTCGGTGATATCGGGCCGGAGGCCAGCATGCCCGTGATGGAGGGCAAATGCGTGCTCTTTAAAACGTTTGGCGATGTCGACGCCTTTCCCCTTTGCGTCAAAAGCCATGATATTGATACCATTGTGGAAACCATATACCAGATATCCGGCTCGTTCGGCGGCGTAAACCTTGAGGATATCGCGGCCCCGCGCTGCTTTGAGATCGAGCGCAAGCTCAAGGAGCGGTGTGATATCCCCATATTCCATGACGATCAGCACGGCACGGCCGTGGTAACGCTGGCGGCGCTTATAAACGCGCTGAAGCTGGTGGACAAAAAGAAAGAGGATATAAGGCTTGTGCTCAACGGCGCCGGCGCCGCCGCGATTGCCATCACAAAACTGTTGTTAAAAGACGGCTTTACCGACATGACCATATGCGACCGCAGCGGCATCATATACCATGGCCGCACAGCCGGAATGAACGCCGCCAAGGAAGAGATGGCGCGCGTTACCAACCGCGCGCAACGCAGGGGTACACTTGCCGACGCGCTTACGGGCGCCGATGTGTTTATAGGCGTATCCGCCCCCGGCACGGTAACCGCCGCCATGGTGAAGAGCATGGCGGCGCGTGCCGTCGTCATGGCGTGCGCCAACCCCACGCCCGAGATATTCCCCGGCGAAGCCAAGGCGGGCGGCGCCGCCATCGTGGCCACGGGCCGCAGCGATTTTCCTAACCAGGTCAACAATGTGCTGGCCTTTCCGGGTATATTCCGCGGCGCGTTTGACGTGCGCGCGCGCGATATCAACGATGAAATGAAGCTAGCTGCGGCATACGCGCTGGCGGATCTCGTGACCGGCGGCGAGCTCACGCCGGAATTTATTATACCCGCAGCGTTTGATCCGCGCGTGGGCCCGGCTGTCGCCAAAGCCGTGGCCGGCGCCGCGAGAAGGAGTGGGGTGGCGCGCATATAGCGCGCGAACACGCCTGCGGCGAATGGCAATGGAAGGGGCAGTTGCGCCATCATGCCCCGTCGTGCAAATTTTTGGGCCCGAAGCCGTTTGGCAGCAGTTGCTCCAGCGTGTACGCGCGGTAATCGTTTTCGCTCGCCGCGACGATGATTTGAAAATCGCCCTCACAAAATTCCATCATCACCTGCAGGCAAACGCCGCAGGGGCAGCAAAAGCCCATCGGCTCCGCGCGCCCGCGCGCGCCGCCCATTACGGCAATCGCCTTAAAATCCTTCTCGCCTTCGGATACGGCTTTAAAAATCGCCGTTCTTTCGGCGCAGTTGCCCGGCCCCATGGCGGCGTTTTCGATATTGCAGCCGGTATACACCTTGCCGCTTTTCGTTAAGAGCGCCGCCCCCACCAGAAAGCCGGAATACGGCGCGTATGCAGCTTCGCGCGCCTGCCTTGCCGACGCGATGAGCGCCATCATATCCATAGCGTGCGTCTCCTCCCCGTATGTATTGATGATGTATCCAATGTGCGATAAATCTATTGCGGAGCCGGTGGCGGCGCGGCCTTTTCATCAAAGAGCAGCCTGCGTAACGCGGGGCCGCACAGCTTTTGAAAAAACCCCAGCATAACCCCTACCAGCAGGGCGGAGAGCGCGGTGCCCTCGCGCACGCCTGTGAGCCGGCCCAAAAACACAAGGCTCAGCAACGCGGCTAGCGCTACGCTGCCGCAATCAAACACGATTTTGATGTGATGCAGCTTGAAGCGCGTTTTCCTTTGAACAGCAAGCATCAACCCTTCGGGCGGTTGGGGCGCGAGACCGGGCGTGAGCACCAGCACATGCGAAAAGCCGATCAACGCCGCGCTAAGAAGCATGAACAACAGCCGCAAAAAATACGTATCCGGTATTTCAAACGCGAAAAGCGAATTTGTAAAGCTCACGAACATGCCGAACAGCACACCTGCGGCGATCTGCAGCAGGCCGGTTACATGAAATTCTTTTTTCAACAATACGATCTGCGCCAATACATATACAAAAAACAGCAACGCCGTAACAAGACCCATATCCCGGCGCAATATCCCGCTGAGCACGTATGGAAGCGAGCTTACGGGCGATACCCCCAAATCTGATTTGACGGATAGCGTTACGCCAAGCGCCAGCAGCAAAAGCCCCGCCGCATAGCATGCCGACCGCCTGACCGCGCGGTATTTCAACGGATAGCGCGCGGGTTGCGCCGCATCCGCCTGCGCCGCGCCCGGTTGCGATGAAACGGCGTGTTCGTGTTTGTTCATGTTTCCCTCTTTCCCCATAGCGGTTATTGTTTTATATGCAGCGTTTGGCGCACGGCGGATATGATATCCGTTTCATCCGGCAGCATATACCCTTCTAGCTCCTTTGAAAACGGCACGGGGCAATGCTTTGCCCCCACGCGCCGGATGGGCGCCCTGAGCGTTAAACCGCACGCGCTTTCCGCTATGGTGGCCGCGATTTCGCCGCCAAAACCGCCAAACGTCACGGCTTCGTGCGCGATGATTACGCGCCCGGTTTTTGCGGCCGAGCGCAAAACCGCCCCGGTATCCAGCGGCATGAGCGTGCGCAGATCCAGCACCTCTGCGGCGATACCCTCTTGCGCCAGCCTTTCGGCTGCGGCCAGGGCGCATGTTACCATGCGCCCATAGGCGATGATGCTCGCATCCTTGCCCTCCCGCCTGATAGCGGCCTGCCCCAGCGGTATGGCGTAGGCTTCTTCCGGCACGGGGCCGGTCGTTTTATAAAGCAGCTTCTGCTCAAAAAAGAGCACGGGGTTATCGTTTTGTATGGCGGATATGAGCAGCCCTTTGGCGTCATACGGCGTGGCGGGCACCGCCACATAAAGCCCCGGTATGTGCGCCACAAGCGCCTCCAGCGATTGTGAATGCTGCGCTGCGGCGCCCGTGCCCCCGCCGGAGGCCGTGCGCAAGGTAATGGGCACGCGCGCCCCGCCGCCCGACATAAAGCGCATTTTGGCCGCCTGGTTGATGATCTGATCGAAGCATACGCCCATAAAATCCGAAAACATCAGTTCCACGATGGGGCGCATGCCCGTCATGGCCGCGCCGATAGCGCAGCCTATGGCGGCCGACTCGGATATGGGGGTGTTGATGATCCGTTCCGGGCCGAACTCCTCTATCATGCCGGCGCTTACGCCAAACGCGCCGCCGTAAACGCCCACATCCTCGCCCATCAAAAACACGTTTTCATCCGCGCGCAGCATGTGGCGCATGCCGTCCCGTATGGCGGCGGCATAGGTAATCTCCCGTCCGGGCGGATGCATGTTACCGGGCATAAACATCCTCCATAAGCGTATCCGGGTTGGGGGGCGGGCTGCTTTTCGCAAACGCCACGGCGTCGTCCACAGTTTGCGCCGCCCGCGCCCTTACCGCTTCAAGCTGCCGCGCATCCAATATGCCCGCGCCCAACAGCGCTTCGCAAAGCCGCCTGATGGGACAGCGCGCCCGCCAGCGCGCGATCTCTTGAGGCGTGCGGTACAGGTTCTTATCGCTTTTGGAGTGCCCCTCCGTGCGGTAGGTGTCGCACACGATAAACGCCGGCCCGCCGCCCGCCGCGGCTTTTGCCCTTGCCTGTTTTACGGCGGCGTATACCGCGACGGCGTCGTTGCCGTCTAGGCCGTAAGCGGGCAAACCGTAGGGGACGGCGCGTTTTTTTAAATCTGTATCGCGCATGGCCGCGCTTAGCGGGGTGGACATACCATACCCGTTGTTGATGACGATAAACAACACGGGCAATTGCCACACCGCCGCAAGATTCATGGATTCATGCACGGCGCCCTCGTTGAGCGCGCCGTCGCCCAGGAAGGACGCGCATACGCGCCCAAGCCCTTTGCGCTTGATGGTAAACGCCGCGCCGCAGGCGATAGGCGCGTTGGCCCCCACAATGCCGTTTGCGCCAAGCATGCCGCAGGAAAAATCGGTAATGTGCATGGATCCGCCGCGCCCGCGGCAAGAGCCCGTTTCACGCCCGAATATTTCCGCCATCATGCGTTGGATATCCGCCCCTTTCCCGATGGCGGGGCCGTGCCCGCGGTGCGTGGCCAACATGTAATCATCCCCCGCGAGCGCCATGGCGGCGCCAACGGCGGAACCTTCTTCGCCAATGCCGGGGTGCATGGTGCCGTGTAGCGCCCCCTCGCGAAAGTATGAAAGCACACGCTCTTCAAATATGCGTGCTGTGTGCATGCGGTAAAGCAGCGTTTGCATAAGCGCTTTATCCTGTAAGACTGCGGCGTGCGCGGCATGCGCGGCATGCGCGGCATGTGCGGCATGCGCGGCATGTGCGGCATGCCTTTTATCTTTATACGGGTTGTGATTTAGCATATGCGCGAACCCCCGGAATGGTGCGCGCACACGCAAAGATCTGCGGCGCGCCCTTTTTTAACGCTTCCCGAATATAACATTTACCATAACATCCGCCGCACGCCCAAGTCAACCCCGATACGAGGGGGGCATGTCAAAAACGCGGGTAAGTCTGGCGCGATCACGCGGCGGCCGGTCTTTCCCGGCGCAACACGCCATTGTCGCGGCCGTGTAATCGAAATACGCCTGTTCTTTTCCCTTCGGCCACTTCGCTACAAGGTCTTTGTACGAAAGGCTAACATCGTTGCCGTTTTCGTCCTTTATGGTAACTACGTCGCCGTTCTTGTCTACAAGGCCCTTATATAAAATATACTCCGCCGTTTGGGGAGCGTTTCTTACCATCTGCACAATATCCGTTACGCTGGCTTTCCCGTTTTCAAGCCCCGTCTTAACCTGAATTTTGCCCAAACGTTCAAGCGGCGCTTGACCGCTTACCAAGTTCTGGTATCTGCGCGCAACGCCGCTTTTTGTCTTCTCGATAAATTCTGTATTTTCCCGAAAATCGGGGTTAGTGAGGTATTCTACAAGTCCGTCTGTTGCTCCTGTCTGCGTTTCGCTTCCCGCTCCAGATTCCGCTGGCGAAAGAATTCCACTGTGATATCTCTCTCCGCCTCCGCCATGTCGTAATATCTCCCCCCCAGCACGCTCTCCTTCCAGTATTTTGACTGCTGGTCGTCCTCTTTCGCCGTCTGTTGAGTATCGCTCATAGGTATCAAACGCTCCTTCCTGTTTAAGTTTAAAATATGTTCTTGTCGGCTTATCCCCAACGCTTACTGTTAATTCCGGGTCAATAAGTCTTCTTTTCTCATTAAAGCGGTTCACGTTGCGCTCCAGCGCTTTTTCTGTCGGCAACTCAACTGAAATGAAACGCGTCGTATATCCGTTATTACGCAATGTATTGGCAATGCCTCGTATGGTTTCCGGTTCACTGCCAAGTTTAGAATACACAATATTATCGCCGTTTGCAATGGATGCTTTAAAAAATCGTTTAACAATTTGATTCTAAAAAAATCTGAAAAAAGCAAAAAAAGTGTTAAGATACCATATATCATGATATATCATATACTCGGGTCTTTGACACTTGAATAAATAATGAATTTTCTGAAAGCCTTAGAAATAGGGATTTTTTTATTGAATTTTTGTCAATTTTCTATGATTATTTATTGCGGAATATGTAGCAGTATATTATAATACAAGGGATAGGAGGTGTTGGATTTGAAACTTACAATATCTAAATCCAAGAATTCAACTTCGCTGTACGTTGCGAAATCATTTTATGAGAATGGAACGAGAACATCCAAAATCGTAGAAAAATTAGGTACAGTTGAAGATATAAAGAAAAAGTTAAACGGTGAAGATCCCATAGAATGGGCAAAGAGATACATTGAAGAGCTGAACCGGAAGGAAAAAGAGGAAAAGCGTGATGTGCTTGTCAAATATTCACCGTCCAAGGTAATCCCAAAAGACGAACAGCATTTCTACAATGGTGGATACCTGTTCCTTCAGCGGATATACCATGAGTTACAGCTCGACAAAATCTGCGACATGATATCCAGGAAACACAAATTCACATTCGACCTCAATTCGATACTTTCAAGGCTGCTCTACGCCAGAATCATCTACCCATCCTCCAAGCTCGCTACATTCCAGCTTGCCACAAACTTCATTGAGCAACCCAACTGTGAACTACATCATATATACAGGGCACTTGAAGTCATCGCCAAAGAGACAGATTACATACAATCGTCACTTTACAGCAACAGCCTGAAAATCTCCAAGCGCAACACGGGTGTTCTTTTCTACGACTGCACAAATTATTTCTTTGAAATTGAGCAAGAGAACGGGCTGAAACAGTATGGAGTCTGCAAACAGCACCAGCCGAGCCCAATCGTACAGATGGGGCTGTTCATAGACGGCGACGGTGTCCCACTCGCATTCAGCATCAGCAAAGGGAACACCAACGAACAGCTGACATTGAAGCCTCTGGAGGAGAAAATTCTCTCCGACTTCAACCTTTCCAAGTTCATCGTATGCACAGACGCCGGGCTCGCCTCGACCAGCAACAGGAAGTTCAACGACAAAAATGACCGGGCATTCATCACGACACAGTCCATAAAGAAACTGAAAGCCCACTTAAAGGAATGGGCACTTGCCCCGGAGGGGTGGATCTTCTCCCATGGTGGTGAGACTCATGACATCACCGGACTTGACGAGGAAAAGGACAAGGAGAAGGTGTTCTATAAAGAGCGTTGGATCAAAGAGGATGGGCTGGAGCAGAAGCTGGTGGTGACATTCTCTCTCAAATACAGGAACTACCAGCGGAAGATTCGCAGCTCGCAGGTTGAACGTGCTTTGCAAACAATCACCACCAACCCTTCAAGATTGAAAAAGAACAACCAGAACGACTACAAGAGGTTCATACAAAAGGTGAATTACACCCCGGACGGCCAGGTCGCAGAGAAAGTGTCGTATGGCATCGATGAAGACCTCATTGTCGCCGAGGAAGCCTATGACGGCTTTTATGCGGTCTGCACAAACCTCGAGGATGATGCTGCCGAAATAATCAAAATCAACAGGAGGCGGTGGGAAATTGAAGAATGCTTCCGGATCATGAAAAGCGAATTCAAGGCAAGGCCCGTCTACCTCAGTCGCGATGACAGAATTGAGGCTCATTTCACAACCTGCTTCATATCTCTGATTATTTACAGGCTTCTTGAAAAGAGGCTCGGGGAGAAATTCACCTACCATGAGATTCTCAAAGGATTGAAGAGTATGAATTTCTTGCGTATCAGAGGTGAGGGCTATATCCCTACCTATACCCGTACTGACTTGACGGATGCCTTGCATGAGTCCTTTGGGTTTCATACCGACAATCAGATTGTCACGACCCAACAGATGAAAAAAATATTCAAACTCACCAAGAAATAAAAAATATTGCTCACTTTTTCAATAACAAGAAAGCTTGAAATCCTCAGTATTTACAAGGATTTTCAAGCTTTTTATCTTTCACAACTGTCAAAA
>JAISXK010000111.1 GCA_031270585.1 Clostridiales bacterium
AAACGCGCCCTGCTCTTGGTGGTGTGTGGTTTCCATAAGAACCCTCCTAAAAAAGTATTGTTGCGGACTCTTTTTCGGAGGGCGCAAGCCCGGCGAGCAAAAGGTGCCTGAAAACTACGACAGACAGCGCGCAACGCGTAGAACCGCCAGAAGTTCTACGCGCTGTGCGCCGTCTAGCTTAAATAATATAACACGTTTTGAGGAAAAAGTCAAAAAAAATATAAAATGAAGGTGTAGACAATTATTATTGGCAAGCAGAAAGATCAACCACGGATCCGGAGGAAGAAATCAGTCTGCAATATTCGAGGAATGGTTTGGCTACATCCGTACTCCAACGGTTGCTTTCCTGCTTGGATTTCAGCGTCAGCATATTTTGCGCCGTTTTGATGTTCCAGCGCATACCCGCCCTCTTCAGGCGATCTTGCAGAACCGTCTTATCAGACTGCGCAAAAAGCGGCGATCCGTGGTAAAATAGAGACATCAGGTAAAAGTCAGGTAAAGCAGGTGAAATACAAAACGGGAATTAATAAAAATCAATTAAACTTCGCGCCGATGTGCCTGGACGATTTTATTCAGGCGGATCACATTTGCCGGATAATAAGCGCGTTTACCAGTCAGCTTGACACGGTCGCGCTGGGGTATAAATATGCCGAATGCAAGAATACCGGCTGTCCGCCATATGATCCGCGAATGATGCTGGATCTGTATCTGTACGGTTATCTGCACCATGTGCGTTCATCGCGCCGCCTGCAAGCGGAAACCCACCGGAATGTGGAGGTCATGTGGCTTATGGATGGCCTCAAGCCCGATGACAAGACGATCAGCAACTTCCGGAAGGATAACGCCAAGGCCTTGCGCAAGACCTTCCGCGCTTTTACAAAGCTGTGCCATGAGCTTGGGCTGTACGGCGGCAAAACCGTTGCCATAGACGGCACGAAAATCCGCGCCGGCAATTCCCGTAAAAACAACCACAACCGAACGACTGTGCAACGTGAACTTGCCCGCATCGACAAGCGGATCAGCGAATATATGACAGCCCTGGAGGAAGCCGATGCGCAGGAAGAGGACGAGGCTGCTCCCACCAGTGCGGAAATTCGTTGCGCCCTTTTAAAGCTAAATGAACGCAAGGTGAAGTTTGAGGGCTTAGATGCACGCCTTGAAACAGAGCGTGAAATCTCCACAGTTGATCCCGATTCGCGTCTGATGCGGCAGGGCGGTGACGGCCGCGCGCTTGACGTGTGCTACAACGTACAAACCGTGGTGGATGATAAGCATAAGCTGATCGTGGACTTTGACGTCATCACTCGTGCGGATGACAAGGGAAATCTCGAGAATATGACGGCATTGGCGATGGATGCCATGGAAACCGATGCGGTAACCGCTCTGGCTGATAAGGGCTATTATGACGGCGAGGATATTGTGAGGTGTGAGCAAAACGGCGTTACATGTCTGGTGGCAAAGCCATCGGCGGGAGGCGCAAAGCATTCGGAGGGCTTTACCCGCGAAGACTTCAATTATGAGAGCGAAAGCGATTGTTACGTTTGTCCCCTTAAAAACAAGCTGCGGTTCATGCGTATGCAAGTGCGCAGCGATAACAAAGAATACCGCATTTATGCCAACTATGCCGCTTGCGCCAAATGTCCGGACAGGGACAAGAGATGCACCAAATCGAAATACCGGCAGATTTTAAGGCTTTCGTATCAAGATACGCTTGATATTGTGGATGAGCGAACGCGCAACAACAAACAGTTATATCGCAAGCGGCAGGAAATTGTGGAACACCCTTTCGGCACAATAAAATCGGTCTGGGGATTCAGACAGTTTCTCTGCCGCACACAGCCCAAGGTCACCTCCGAAACAGCGCTGTCCTGTATGGCGTACAATTTGCGGCGAATCGTTAGCATTTTCAGAGGAAACGGCGGGGATATACTCGCCGCTTTCGGCTAAAAAATCTTACTCCCTTGTTGTTGACCCTCTTCTCCTCCCAATTTTATATGTTTTTACAACTCGCCGCCTTTCTGGGCGGCGTTTTTGCGCAGTCTGTTATTGCCACTCTCAATTGAGCCGCTGCCGATAAAGTATCCTTTTTTGACATATGATGGGTAATCTATGTGATTGATGTTGTTCTCTATGTAACCGCGCAGATTGACAGTACAACCATGGAGTTTGCCGTGTCCGGAGCAGTGCAACTCTTTTAGTACTTCCGCAGAGAGGCCTTCTTTGAGCATGTCGCAGACCCTCTTTGCCCAAACCGTGCGCTTGGCATCATCGGTTGGGAAAAGACCTTTGGCAAAAGTATTGACGTTTTCACAGAGATGGAAGAAATCAAGGATGTGTTGGGCGTCAGGGAACAACTCTTCGACCATTGTCCTAATCCACGTGGCGCCGTCGCTAAGGACAACCGTTGGTTGGGGTGAAGCTTCATGCGTAAGCCCTATCCCGTCAATGCGGCCCTTTGCATTTCAAAAACTATCTGCTATACTAGGGCGTATGTGAGATGTTTTGCGGTACGCGGTTGTAACGCGAAGCAAGTTTGTGCATAAACGCATGGCAGTTTCTCCCGCGAAGAAGCCCCGGCGCCTTTCCCCGGGCCAGTTGAACCGCCGGCCCGCTATTGCGCCAAGCGCT
>JAISXK010000146.1 GCA_031270585.1 Clostridiales bacterium
TCCCTGACGATACAGTCTCTCTGCTGTTCCGCCGCGCCGGGCTGAAAAGCGTATTGGCGAAGGACGCCTATTGTTATCACTTCGGCTCAGTCACGATCAAAGAGGATATTGAGAAAAAAGCTATTGATAAACAACGAGGCTATGAAAAGGGCAGAGAAGATTTCAAGAGGGCTTTTGGGATAGACCCCTGGGGAACCGGATTTTGCTATGATCCTGTGCTTTTCCAGTCTTTTGCCTGCAAGCTTGACGGTCCTCTTGAGATACTGGGAATCAACTGCGGGATGGGCAGCAATTCCCTGAAAATCAAGGAATTGTATAAAGAGCATAAACACAATTTGGACGTATATCTGACCAATATCGTAAGCGATGAAAGGGTTTTGCGCGACGCTTTGGGTGTCAGCGACGCGGCGGTATTGGGGCATAGCCCCAGAGATATCCCGGCTATTGTGAAAGAAAAGAGATTTCACTACATTGTGCTGGAGGATCCCTGGGAAGGAAAAACGCATTCGATAGGGGATATTGACTTTTTGGCCGAATATTTACTTGATGATGGCGAGTTGTATGTGAAAAGCAAGGCCCAGATCATCAGCAAAAAGCTCAAAAAACCGGAGCGGATGGGGAATTGGTTAATGTTCGCCAATGGAGAAAGCGAAGGATTCGTGGAGGCGCATAAGGGTATCCACAATCATCCAAGAGGGCATAGATGACAATGCCGCTTTGCAGAAACGGAAAGGAGATAAGTGTGTTTACGGAAAAAGAATTTCGCTCCCATATCGACAATTACGTTCAAAATCGCGTAATCCCTCAGCAGACATGGGTGTCAAAAGAAGAAATAATGGATAGAGGTATTGTCCTGTATGGCTGTGCCGTTATGGGCAAGTATGTTTGCGATGCTTTACAAGAGGCTGGTATATACCCGGCTTATTTCGTGGATAAGAAAAGCGGGACAGAGGCGTCGTATCATGGCGTACCGATTCGCGGATTAGAAAGCCTGTCGGAAACCAATGGACGATATGTTCTGCTTTGCAGTACACATATCCAACAAATGATACAGACCTGCCAACAGTACGGTGTTTCCGATTGGATACTTGCCGCCGCGATACGAGACTTGGTATGGCTGCCGGGCGACTTTGGAATCACAAGTCAGCTTGATCATGTGCCCCAAGGCCTTGCAGAAGGTTTTCATCTGTTTGCGGACGATAAATCGCGCCGCATATATGATTTGTACTTTGGGTGGCATTATCTCTATAACAATGATTTCACCGCGGTGCGTGACCCTATAATGTACTTTCCTGAAGATTTGTCGGAGGAGGGTATAGATTACAGCCATTTCTGCGATGCGGGCGCTTGGCACGGTGATGTTTTGGCGGAGTGGCTGGCAAAATTCGCAGACAAACAAGATTACCATTATACGGCTATCGAGCCTGACAAAATATCCTATCAGAAATTAGTGGATTATGTGAATAAGCTTCCTGTGAATGAGTTTTTGCTGCCAAAGAGAATTTCAACGATAAATGGCGCGGTTGGAGAAAAAAGCGGAATAATAAAAATGAGTAACGATACAGGAGCAGGAACTACTCGTGTACTCGGAAATGAGGTGACCGGCGCTGTAGCTGTACCGGTATTCACCATAGACGAAATTTTTAAGGATAAGGCGGTTTCTATCATAAAGGCCGATGTGGAAGGATACGAAATGCCGCTGTTACGCGGCGCCCTAAAAACGATCAAAAAACAGCGGCCTACGTTAGCGATATCTGTCTATCACAAATTTGCGGATATTTGGGAAATTCCCCAATATGTCAAATCCTTGGATTTGGATTATGAAATCTACTTGCGGCATTTCCCTAACGTCTTTACGGATACTGTGATGTTTGCCATAGCGAAATAACGGTTGTGACGGCGTTGCCGCAGTTTTCGATATAGCGCGTGAATCCGATGATAGGGATAAGTAGCTTGGCCGAATAAAATGGCGTGATGGGGGCATAGAATGACAAACAAGGATGAGTTGAAAGAGCGAATTCTAAAACTAATACGCCAGTACGGCGAAGAATATCATGGCCGTAAGCCTTTTGAACCGGGGGACCGCATTGGCTGCGCCGGCCGGGTATATGGCGGGGAAGAGCTGGTGGCCCTGGCGGACAGCGCCCTGGAGTTCTGGCTCACCGCGGGACGGTATACGGAGGAGTTTGAGCGCAAGTTCGCCGGCTATATCGGCGCGAAATACTGCGCTTTTGTGAATAGCGGCAGCAGCGCGAATCTCCTGGCTTTTATGGCGCTGACCTCTCCCCTTCTCGGCGAGAGGGCCCTCCGGCGTGGGGATGAGATTATCACCGTGGCGGCAGGCTTTCCGACGACGGTGGCGCCGATTGTGCAGTTCGGAGCGACCCCTGTGTTCGTGGATATCACAATTCCTCAATACAATATCGACGTTACCCAGCTGGAAGCTGCCCTAAGCCCGCGCACAAAAGCGGTTATGCTGGCCCATACCCTGGGCAATCCTTTTAACGTTAAAGCCGTCCGGGAGTTTTGCCGGAAGTATAAGCTGTGGCTGATCGAGGACAACTGCGACGCCCTGGGCTCGGAATACGGCGGCCGGCGTACAGGCATATTCGGCGACCTGGCCACCAGCAGCTTCTATCCTGCCCATCATATCACCACGGGAGAGGGCGGGGCGGTTTACACCTCCCAGCCGCTGCTGGCGCAGATCATCCGCTCCATGCGCGATTGGGGCCGCGACTGTATGTGCGCCCCGGGGCAGGATGATTTGTGCGGACATAGGTTTGAGAGACAGTTTGGGGAGCTGCCCCAAGGCTATGATCATAAGTATGTCTATTCGCATTTTGGCTACAACCTGAAAGCTACGGATATGCAGGCGGCTATCGGCGTGGCGCAGATGGCCAAGCTGGAGGGCTTCATCACGGCGCGGAAACGCAATTTTGCGTTGCTGTATGCCGCTTTGGAGCCTTTGCAGGATAAGCTGATCCTGCCGGAGGCCTGCCCGGACTCCGAACCGGTCTGGTTCGGGTTTCCCATAACCTGCAGAGAGGGCGTCAGCCGCAAACGTATCGTAACTTATCTGGAAAAGCACAACATCCAGACGCGGATGTTGTTTGCGGGCAACCTCCTTCGTCAGCCCTGTATGCGCGGCGTAGAGTTCCGCGCCATTGGCGGGCTGCCAGGCACGGAGGCCGTGATGAACCATTTGTTTTGGCTGGGCATATACCCCGGTTTGGAGGAGAAGGCCATTGCGTATATGGCGGAAAAGCTAAGCGAGGCGCTGCGCCTGGCGTGATTGGCGAAAGCGGCGCTTGGCGGAAAAAAGGCCGCTGTTAGTAAATTTTTAGGTGTTGCAAAGCACCAGTGCTCATATTTGCGGGCCTCCCGCATAAGCTTGGTTATAGGACGTCTTTCAGGGCGGACGCCCGGATATTCCTGGCGGGGAGGCAAAAGATATGCTAATCAAGGTTTCGGAGATGAAGGATATGGAGGTCGTCAGCCTCCACAATGGGCGGCGTCTGGGGCCTATCATGGATATCGAAATGGACCTGGATGAAGGAAGAATTTTGGCGCTGATTCTGCCGGAGGAACCCGTGGGCGGGTTTAGCGCTTTATTTCGCAGCGCCCGGGAGTTTTGGATTGCCTATGAACAAATCTACCGTATAGGGGAGGATGTGATTCTGGTAGATGTCACCGGCGAGCTTTTAACGCCGGCGCCGGCAAAGCCGGGAGCAGCGGAGGACGGCGAGAGGGAGGAGGCGGGCGGGGAACCGTTTTGAAAAATATCATTGACTACGATTACAGCACTTCCCAATGCCCATTTTTGTTCGAGCCGACACGAAGAAGTCTGCCGGAGGCTTTGAGTTCGGCGATTTGCCGCTCTGCCGTTCGCTGTGAGCATTGCAGTTGCTCCGCTAACTGTTTTGCGGTTATGGTCGGAAACTTACGAATGGCGTCAAGTAGATGCTCTTTTATTCCGACATTTATACCGCCACTTGTTCCGACATCAGCGTCGGCAATCGTTTCTGTTGCTACATCAATGTACTTATACATTGAGTTTTCAATCATATCGAGCATACTGTCGATAAACGGACGACTGTCAACTTCGCCTGTCTGGCTGTCCTGCAAGGCTTTGTAGTACAACGCCTGATTGTAATGCACAAAAGTTTCAATCGGCAGCCACGCAAACAACGGGTTCCACTTTGCCAGTACAAGCGTCTGCCACAACCGTCCGATTCTGCCGTTGCCATCGCGGAACGGGTGAATGTGTTCAAGCATAAAGTGAACGGCG
>JAISXK010000150.1 GCA_031270585.1 Clostridiales bacterium
AACTGTGCTGGGGAGCGACGGCAAAGCGTAATATATAAAAGGCGGGCTGCGGCGCCCGCCTTTGTTATTTGGCGGCAAACTATAATTGCCATAGCTTTTTTACAAAGCCGCCCTACCCATGGCATAGATATTGGCTATACTTATTTTCATAACAGGAAAATAACACGCAGTTTATGCGTGTATTGGAAGGAGCTGAATAGCATGCGCATATCGATTTCCGGGAAAAATATCGAGGTGTCCGACTATTTACGTGAACTGATCGACAAAAAAGCAGGCAAGCTTGAAAGGTACTTCCCCAAGGATACGGAAGTACAGGTTACCATGGCCGTAGAGCGTAACCGTCACATTGTGGAAGTGACTATACCGTATGAGGGCATCATTATCCGCGGTGAAGAGGTTACGGGCGATATGTACGCTTCTATCGACAATGTGCTGGATAAGCTTGAAAAGCAAATCATCAAACACCGCACCCGACTCGAGAAAAACTTAAAAAATGGCGCGTTTAAATATGACGCGCCGCTGTTCGGCGGCACATATGACGAGGGTGAAGAAGAGGAGTCGCGCATTGTGCGCGTAAAACGCTTTGCTTTAAAGCCCATGACGGAAGAGGAGGCCATGCTGCAAATGTCGCTGCTGGACCATTCCTTTTATATGTTTTTAAACGCTGATACCAACGACATCAACGTGCTGTACTCGCGTAAAGACGGCAACTATGGCTTGATCGAGCCCGAGCGTTAATTGTTAAACGGCATATCCTTACGCGGCCAAGAGGCAGGAGGCGCTGCAATGGGGCTGATACATATCTATACAGGGGATGGCAAAGGAAAGTCAACCGCTGCGCTAGGGCTTGCCCTGCGCGCGGCGGGCCGTAAAAAGCAAGTTGTGATTGCGCAGTTTTTAAAGGGCGGCGATACGGGCGAGCTATATACTCTGGCCCATATACCCAACATCACGCTTATGCGCAACAGTAGGGATTACGGCTTCTTCCATACGCTGGATGACGCGGACAAGCAGGCTGTATACCGTGAAAATACGCAAAACCTGCTTACGGCATGTGAACTGGCGCAAAAAGGGCAATGCGATATGCTGATATTGGATGAAATATGGCCCGCCTACAACCTGCGCGCCGTTGATACCCAAGCGATGGAACGCCTGCTGGCGGAGAAAAAGACCGCGCCCGAGCTTGTTTTGACCGGCAGAGACGCCCCCGCAAGCTTTATTGAAAAGGCGGATTATGTCACCAATATGCAGTGCGCCAAGCACCCGTTTACCCGAGGGATCGCCGCGCGGGAAGGTATAGAATACTGAGTTGAGGTTATGCAATATGGAAGATATACGGCCCATTGAAACAAAGGAGTTAAGCGAAAGCCAAATAGATCCTGATTATCGGGTATTCTTTTGCTATACCTGCGGCGCGCAAATACCAGCGGAAAACGCATATTGCGGCAAATGTGGGCAAGAGCGCAGAACGGCGGGCAATGTGCGAAGGCTTTCCATGGCGCTAAGGGGCGAGACGGCCGGCGAAAACGGGTGCGCAAGCCCGGCGGAAGAAGCGGAGGATGACGACACCACATTAAAGGTGCTGGAACTTGACGGGCCTGAAGCCGCCGTGACGTTTATGCAAAAGGAATATTACAAAACCCACAGGGCGCAGCTTGTTACAGACAGCGTAAAGATTCTTATATCTATCTACCAGCCGTATATGCTTGCGTGTAAAAAACTAAAAAGAAAATCCGCAGATGGAAAACTTGTGCGCGATATGGGCGTAAAGCTAAACGAGTTGCAGGGTTGGGTGGCCATGGTAAAGGTTTATAATGCGTTTCGCCAGTTGGCGCCAAGCCAACAGGCAGGCCTGGCGGAGTTGTGGAGCGGAATAGGGGATTGGGCAAAATGAGTCATATTAAAGGGTGCAAAAAATGCGGTGCGGGCGCGTTGAGCAGCGATGAGTATTGCCCTGTTTGCGGAACAAAGTTTGACATGCCGCAAAAGCAGGAGCAGGCCCGCCCCGCCGCATACACCGGGCGCGCGAACCGTGAAAATGCCGCAGGCGTGTATGCGGGCGCGCCCTACACGCGGGAGAGCGTGCAGAGCCGACACGAAAAGCACGTGCAAATGGCGCCCAAAAAGAAAAAACGCAGGCCAACGCTTATGGCCCTGCTGGTTGCACTGGTGCTTGTTGGGGTGGTGGGCGGCATTTATTTTTTGGCGGATTTTGGCGAACAAACCATTGCGCCAACGCCCAGGGGCGCATACCCGGTAGCGTATGAAGCATATGAGCTCATAATCCCCGTGACGCGGCAGGAAAATGTGCCGCCTGGCTATATGGGCATATACACCAAAGAGGATTTACGATCCATAGGCGAAGAACTGACGGGAAACTTTATATTGATGAATGATATCGATCTTGGTGGCGCTGAGTTGAAGCCGTGGACGCCTATCGGCGCAGACCCTGCCCGTTATTATACTTCACTCACCGATTATGACGGCTTTTCGGGCGTGCTGGATGGAAACGGGCATACCATATCCAACCTGTATGTATCCATAAAGGATGTGGAACAAAAACAGGTTGTTTGCGCGGGGCTGTTCGCATTAACGCTCAACGCCACCATACGCAACCTTACGGTGACCGGCACGGTCGAAATCACCGGGCATATAGGCGAATATACCTACGCCGGCGGCATCAGCGGCGCGTGCGTCGCCACGGGCGGGCGCAACGTAATACGCAACTGTGCCTTTGCGGGGCGCATTAGCCAGGCGGAATATGCCGGCGGCATCACCGGTATCGTAAGTGCTTATGACGCGGAGGCGGAGGGGATTGTGACCCTGTGCACCAGCAATGGGGATATTACGGGAGGCAAGGCGGGTGGTATTGTGGGCTTCCAGAACGCCATGGGCGAACAATCGCGTACAACCGTTGCGTATTCGCGCAACTACGGCAACGTGCATGCGGTTGTAAGCACATATAATTTTGCCGGCGGCATCAGTGGCGGCGTACAATCGGGACAAAGCGGCGCGGTATCCACCATATTGGGTTGTGAAAACAAAGGACAAATCACCGGCAATGATCGCACGGGCGGCATATGCGGGTCGCTCACCGCAATCAACGGTGCCAGGGCTATCATAGAAAACAGCTATAACAGGGGCGATGTGGTGGGGAAGAAGTACGCCTCAGGTATTGCGGCCAACTGTTATACCGGAGAAGCACGGGATGAAATTTATATATCGCGCTGCTATAACAGCGGTGCGGTTTCGGGCGATAGAAGCGGCAGGCGCGCCATCGCCTATGCCGACAAGGATGAGTTGATGGCACTGACCGATTGCTATTATACCGGTAACAGCGGTTGCAAGGATACAAACGCTACCGAGATGACGGACGCCGGTATTGGCGGCTATTTTATAACAAATTGGCCTTGGCTCTTTTCCGCAGATGAAAGCGGCGCGTTGCCGGCCGTTATACCCGAATTGGAGTTTGGCGCTTAAATATTGGTTTGGCCGCTTTGTGAGACAGAACATTTTTTGCCCGGCTGCTCTTTTGTAAGGCAGCGCCGCATATGTATGGAATGAAGGTATTCACATATGAGGAGGGCATATATGGCGTTGGAACGCATGGGCGTGCAGCCTTTTTTTACGGAGGAGATCGGCAAGCAAAGCGTGCCGGGGAGGGTGTTTGCCAAACCGCCGCGCAGGGCGAAGAAAACATATAGGTATAATAGACACGGCGGCAAGCCGCGTGGCACACGGCGGAGAATAAAGCTCCCCAGCTCATTGGCGGTAAAGATAGGCGTGTGCGTGGCGGCCTGCGCGCTGATGCTGGGCCTGAAAGAGCTTGATGTGCCTGTGGCGGCGCAGATGGTTTCCGGCGTGCGAGATGCCGTTAACGAAGAGCAGAACCTTGCTGAAATGCTGGGCAAGCTGCAATTTGTGGAGTTGCCCAGGGCGCTGGAGGTATGTTCTGATAACAGCAGGCTGTAGGTGCCCGTGAGCGCGCCCAAGGTATACGTGCAGGATGACGCCCATAGCGTGATGTGGGAAGGCGCGCCCGGCGCCGTGGTAAGCGCGGCCGCCGCAGGTAAGGTGCGCGCGGTGGGTGAGGATGAGATATTGGGCCGCTATGTGCGGCTGACCCATAGCGGAGACCTGGAAACTATCTATTATGGCCTTTCCGATATACAGGTGGAGGCGGGGCAACCCCTCCGGGTATATGATACGCTTGGTACCCTGGGGGAAAGCGGCGCGCTGCGTTTGATGGTGCTACTGGAAGGAAAGCCGCAGGATCCCGGTAAATATATGAGCCTGGTAGACGCTGGATGAGGCTATGCCGGATTGGCTTGACGGAGGTAAAGGTACATCCGGGCCTCTTTGTTGTGCTGGCAGGCGCCATCATACTTGGGGTGTGGCGGGAATTGCTGCAGGCGTTTTTGGCGTTGAGCATGCACGAGGCGTTTCACGCCGTGGCGGCGCATACGCTGGGGTATGAGATTGATACGATAGAGCTCTTGCCGTTTGGCGGCGTCGCGCGAATGCGGGGGCAGGCCGCGTCACCCCGTGCGGCGTTTATTATTGCCATTGCCGGCCCACTGTGCAATTTTATTTTGGCGGGCGGCATTGCCGTAGCGGTGCATTACGCGCCCATGCTGCAGGCGCCGCTGTCTTATTTTTTAACCATCAACCTGGCGCTGGCGCTGTTTAATTTGTTGCCCGCGCTACCGCTCGACGGGGGATGTATGCTGCGCGCCATCCTCATGCGGGCGATCAGACCGCGCGCCGCCACGCTGGTTACGGCGTGGATAGGCGCAGGCTGCGCGCTGGCGCTTTTGGGCGCAGGGGTATATATGGCTATGCGGCGCGTTGTGAACCCGTTTTTGATCATTATGGCGCCCTTTTTGTTGCTGGGGGCGCTACGCGAACTGAGACGGCTACCCGAGGTCAGACTGCAGGCCATGCTGCGCAGAAGAGACGCCCTGCGCCACGGGGAAACGCTGCGCGCGCGTACCGTCGCGCTACGCGCTGGTTGTAGCGCGGGGGAGGCGCTACGGGCGCTTTCCGGCTCGCGATACACCGTAATTATGGTGTTGGGCGACGACCTTAGTATGATCGGCCAACTGGACGAGACGAGCCTGCTCAACGGCATAGCAAGGCACGGGCACGACGCCGCGCTCGGAAAGTTGCTGTGAAGCCACCTCAACACAGTGTGAAATCCTAAGTGGGCAAGCCCCCCGATTACATTGACCCTCTTTCTGTTTGGTGATACACTTACCTAAAGATAATGCTTTGATATGTTCTTTGGAGGTACGATTGCAAAAAGCGGCGTTGGACGATATATTGCAGGCTGTGGAACGGCCGGCGCGCTATACAGGCGGAGAATGGAATATGGCCGTGAAGCGGGGCGCGGCGCTGCACATGGCTCTTTGCTTCCCGGATGTTTACGAAATAGGGATGTCACACCTTGGATCGCGTATTTTATACCGGGCGGTGAATATGCGCGAAGAATATTTTTGCGAACGCGTTTTCGCGCCTTGGCCGGATATGGAGGCGGCGCTTCGTGAAAACGGACTGCCCTTGTTTTCGCTGGAAACAAAACGCCCGCTTGGCGCGTTTGATATTATCGGGTTTTCGCTGCTATATGAGATGTGCTATACCAACATACTTACCATGCTTGATTTGGCGCGCATCCCGTTTCTTGCAAAGGACAGGGAGGGTGTGGCCCCGCTGATTGTATGCGGCGGGCCTTCCGCCTGCAACCCCGAGCCGCTGGCGGATATTATGGACGCCGTGATGGTGGGCGATGGCGAAGAAATGCTCCTGGAAGTACTGGATACCTTGGCCGCCTGCCATGCGGCGGGCAAACAAAAGCGGGATGCGTTGCTTGCGTTATCCAAAATTGAGGGCGTATACGTGCCCTCGTTTTATGAGCCGCAGTATCAAGAGGGACGCTTTGCCGGGCTTGAGCGTGTGGAACCGCAGGCGCCCGCAAGCATCAACCGACGGGTTGTGAAGGATCTGGACGCCGCGCCCTATATAGGCAAACCCATCGTGCCCAATTTATCCATTGTGCATGACAGAGCGGCGCTGGAGCTGTTTCGCGGCTGTACGCGCGGGTGCAGGTTTTGCCAGGCGGGGTTTATTTACCGTCCCGTGCGCGAGCGCAGGCTGGAAACGCTGCTGGATATAGCAAACGAGCTGGTGGAATGCACGGGATATGACGAACTGTCGCTGTTTTCTTTGAGCTCCAGCGATTATTCCGCTATACACGAATTGGTGACGCGGATATTAAACAGCATGCAATCCCGGCGGGTGTCGGTATCACTGCCGTCGTTGCGGGCGGATAAATTCTTAAAATCCGATCTGGAGCGCATGCAGGAGGTGCGAAAATCCGGCCTGACATTTGCGCCCGAGGCGGGCACACAACGCCTGCGCGATGTGATCAATAAGGGTGTTCGCGAGGAGGATTTGCTGCGTGTGGCGCAGGAGAGTTTTGAAAGCGGCTGGACAGGCATCAAGCTTTATTTTATGATTGGCCTGCCGACCGAAACGGATGAAGATATAGTGGGCATTGCCGGGCTTGCAAAAAAAGTAAGCAGGCTCTTTTACGCCATGCCCAAGGAGAAGCGCATAAAGGCATTGCGTTTAACGGTTAGCGCATCTTCATTCGTGCCCAAGCCCTTTACGCCGTTCCAATGGGTGGGGCAGGATACCGCCGAGGAATTAAGGCGCAAACAACAGCTTTTGGGCGGCGCGCTCAAGGGCATTCGCGGGGTGGAGTTCAATTACCATGCGTCCATGGTGAGCATGCTGGAGGCGGTTTTTTCGCGCGGGGACAGACGTTTAGCCCAGGTATTGGTTGAGGCGTACCGGCGTGGCTGCCGGTTTGATTCGTGGGATGAACATTTTAGATTTGCGGGCTGGCAGGCCGCGTTTGACGCTTGCCATTTGGACATTGCGGAATACGCGCATCGCGAGCGCGATGTAAAAGAGGCCCTGCCGTGGGATCATATCGATATTCTGGTGGAAAAAAGCTACCTGCTGCGGGAGTACGCGCTGGCGCAAAAAGGCGTTGTCACACGCGACTGCCGGAGTGGCTGTAACCATTGCTTTGGTGAAAAATATGCGGATTATTGCCAACTTTCATAAGGGTGAGGCGCTTCGGTTTATATCGCACCTTGACGTACAGCGGTTGGTGCAGCGGGCCATGCGGCGTGCCAGGTTGCCGTTGCGGTATTCGCAGGGGTTTAACCCACACCCGCTGCTGGCGTTTGCTTCGGCGTTGTCGGTGGGGCATACCAGCGACGCGGAATGGATGGACGTGCGGCTTGAGAAAGAGACTTCGCCGCAGGTGTTTCTGGAGCGCATGAACGCCGCTTTGCCCGCAGGTATGCGGGTGCTGCGCGTGATGGAAATCGAAGAGACGCTGCCCGCGCTTACGGCGCTGATACGAAGCACCAATTACGAGGTGCTGCTAAAGCTCGATGCGCCGCCGGATGAAAAAAAGCTTAAAGAAACCGCCGCCGCTTTTATGAGGGCATCCATACTGGTGGATAAAAAGACAAAGAGCGGCGTCAAGCAGGTTGATTTGCAGCCGTTTGTGCTGCAATTAGATATAATAGAAGCGGCAGAGGATGTTTGCAGACTTTTTATAAAGGGCGTATTGAACGCTGCGGGCGGCCTGCCGGTGGATTTATTTATAAGGTCGCTGATGCAATACTGCGCGCTTGGCGGAAGCTATCGTGTGCACCGCAGCGCAGTGGCATTTGATAAGATAGAGGTATAGAATGGGAAAGGAAATATACGTAGATATCAACCCTTTTCAAACCCGTGTGGTGTTGCTGGAAAACGGCGCGCCAAGCGAGATATATATCGAACGGCGCGGGCATGAGAGGCTGGTAGGAAACATCTATAGCGGTAAGGTACAAAACGTGTTGCCGGGCATGCAAGCCGCGTTTGTGGATATAGGGCTGGAGCGCAACGCGTTTTTGTATGCGGGCGATATACTGGCCGACCATTCGGATTTTCAATTTAACGATAAAACACAGGAGCAGGGTATTGCGCCGCTGAATATAAAGGATATTGTAAAACCCGGCCAGGAAATTATGGTGCAGGTGCTAAAAGAGCCCCTGGGTACCAAGGGCGCCCGTGTGACTACGCATATAACCCTGCCGGGAAGAACGCTTGTGCTGATGCCGACTGTCAACTATGTGGGCGTATCTCGGCGGATTGTGAATGAGGAGGAGCGCGCGCGCCTGCGCGGCATGCTGGATGCGGTAAGGCCGCCCGATGTCGGCGTGATTGTGCGCACTGCCGCAATCGATAAAACAGAGGAGGAATTTAAAAGCGATTTGGATTTTTTTCTGCGGCTCTGGCAGCGCATACTCAAGAAAAAATCGCTTGTGAGCGCGCCAAGGCTGCTGCATGAGGAAGAAGCGCTGGTGTTCCGTACCATACGGGACATATTTACCCCTGATATAGATAAACTTGTGATCAACGACCGGGAGTTTTTCGAGCGCGTGCAGATTGTGGCGAATATCATATCCCCCCAGTTGAAGGATAAAGTGGTTTTATATGAAGAGAGGGGAGACTTGTTTGACACGCACGACCTGGATAATAAAATAGAAAGAGCGTTGTCGCGCAAGGTATGGCTGAATAACGGAGGGTACATCATTATCGACCAGACCGAGGCGCTGACCAGCATAGACGTAAACACCGGCCGCTTTGTAGGTACGGACAATTTGCAGGAGACCATTACGGAGGCCAACTGCGAAGCCGCCAAAGAAATTGCAAGGCAGTTGCGTCTGCGCGATATCAGCGGCATTATTATTATAGATTTTATCGATATGGAGGATATTGGCGATAAGGAAAAGGTGCTGGAAACCTTAAAGGAAGAGCTGAAAAAGGATAGAACAAAATCAAACGTGCTTGGCATTACGCAGTTGGGCCTGGTGGAAATGACCAGAAAGAAAACCAGGCAAAGCCTTGACAACTTGCTACAGACGGCCTGCCCTTATTGTAAGGGCGCTGGCAGGGTGCTCTCGGAAGAGACCATAGTGCTCAAGGTGCGAAAGGCGCTTATTCGATGTCTGCAAAACCAATCCGCAAAAAATTATCTTGTGGAACTGCACCCGGCAATTGCGGCGATTATCGAAGAGCAATCAAACGGCGTTTCGCAGCTGTTGCCGGTGGCGCCAGGCAGAAACATCTACATTCGCCGCACACCCGCGCTGCATGTGGAGGAATTTCATATTACGCCGCTTGAAAAAGCGCCGGAGGTATTGGACGGCCTGTGGCATTATCAATACAACACCAACGAAGGATAAAGGAGAGGGTAAGCATGAAAATCTGTAGGGCTTCAAGTGGAACGGAAGAATTTTACGGCATACTGGAAAACGATGAGGTTCGCCGGTTGGAGGGCGAGCCCTTTGAAAAGCTGACTCCCGCCAATGTAGTTTACAAAAAAGAAGACGTAAGACTGTTGGCGCCTGCGACGCCCAGCAAAATCATTTGCCTTGGCAAAAACTATTACGACCACGCCAAAGAGACAGGAGGGGAACCGCCTGAAACGCCGTTGATATTTTTAAAGCCGCCCAGCAGTATTATCAGCCCCGAAGACGGCATTATTACCCCGCAGGATTGCAAGCGGTTAGATTACGAGGCGGAGCTTGCCATTGTGATCAAAAAGCGCTGCAAGGATGTTTCCATGGAAAACTATAAGGACGTGATATTTGGCTATACCTGCCTGAACGACGTAACGGCGCGTGATATACAATCGTCAGACGGACAGTGGATAAGGGCGAAGGGTTTTGATACGTTTTGCCCCTTCGGGCCATGGATTGAAACGAAGCTTGACCCCAACGATCTGCTGGTGGAATGCCGGCTGAATGGAAAAACCCGCCAAAGCGCGCGCACATCCATACTGATACACCCAATCGATAAACTGATTTGGTTTATATCGCGGGTGATGACGCTGCTGCCAGGCGATATCATCGCTACGGGAACGCCTGCGGGGATAGGCCCCATGCAACTTGGCGATACGGTTGAAATAGAGGTGGAAGGAATAGGGGTATTGCGCAACCACATTGTAAAATAGGGCGGAGGTTGTTATGAATTACCATTCTAACCTGGAAAGCAAAGAGCTCGATGCCCTGTTTGGGGCGGTGCTGAAATTGCAGAATGTAGAGGAATGCTATCGTTTTTTTGCGGATATCTGTTCGGCAAATGAGATAAAGGCGATCGCGCAGCGCTTGGCGGTGGCCAAGTTTTTGGATGACGGGCTGACCTACCAGGAGATTGTGCAAAAATTGGGCGCATCCACCGCCACCATCAGTCGGGTGAATCGCTCGTTGCACTTTGGCGCAAACGGATACCATATCGTGCTGCGGCGGTTGCAAAATCGGGACGAGGAGTAAATAAAGATTGGACGGACTTTCTCTATATGCCGCCGGTTATGAGTTAAAGCCTCTTATCGGTGGCAGGATAGTAAAAATTCAGCAGCCGGCAAGGGATACCGTGATATTGACGGTGCGCGTGGCGTCTGAAAACCACAAACTGCTTTTAAGCGCACACCCGGAAAACGGGCGTGCGCATTTAACACAGCTTCATTACCCCAATCCCATGGAGGCGCCGGCATTTTGCATGCTGCTGCGCAAGCGTCTTACCGGCGGGCGGGTTGTATCCGTTACGCAACCGCATACGGATCGCATACTGGAGATAGAAATAGAATCTCGCGATGAGCTTGGCGACCCTACGCGCCAAAGGTTGATTATAGAGTTGATGGGAAGGCATTCCAATATCATATTTGTAAACGCAGACGGCGTGATACTGGATTGCGCGCGGCACGTAAACGCCGTAATGTCAAGCGTGCGATTGCTGTTGCCTGGCGCAGCATACATCCCGGCGCCCACACAGCAAAAGCTTAACCCGCTGTTGACCGATGAGGCGCAGGTGCTGCACATATTGGGCGGTGCAGGGGATGCGCATGAGGCGTTATACAAGAACTTGTTCGGGGTATCCCCTCATTGCGCGCGGCAGCTTGTGATACGCTGGTCGGGCGAATATGAAACCAAAATTGAAACGCTGCGCGAAGCCGAAAAGCAGGGGCTTGCGCGCTATCTATTTGGGACATTTCAAAACCTTTCAAAAGGTATATTCACGCCGGCGATGGTTTTGGACGATAAGGGCGAGCCCGTAGCGTATTACGCTTTCCCCATTGCGCCAGCGGGCAATGTGGTGCCCATACCCACCATGCGGGCGCTACTGGACGCGTTTTATGCCGGCAAGGATCAGGCGGACAGAATCAGGCGCAGCGGCGTATCGCTCAGCCGCATATTACAAAACCACCTTTCACGCTGCCACAATAAGCTTGCGGTTTACGAGCAGGCGGCGAATGCGGGCGAAGATTTGGAAAAACTACGCCTCTATGGAGAACTGCTCACGGCAAACGCATATGCTTTGTCGCGTGGCTTAAAAAACGCCAGGCTTATGAATTATTATCTGGAGCCGCCGCAGGAATGCGTGGCGCCGCTGGATGAAAGACTTTCTCCGCAGGAGAACGCGCAGCGGTATTTTAAGCGTTACCAAAAGGGCAAGCAGGCAAAAGAGATGGCCCGGCAGCAAAAAGAACAGACTCTGGCGGAAATCGCCTACCTGGAAGGGCAGCTTGATAACCTGAATAAGTGCCGAACCGATCAGGAAATTTCAGAAATACGCGATGAACTGGAGCAGGGCGGCTATACCAGGCCCGCTCC
>JAISXK010000093.1 GCA_031270585.1 Clostridiales bacterium
CAGAGCGGGCGAATCAGGCAAATTCTTTTTCAGAAGCAAATCGCATGAAAATCAGCACAAGTAAATACTCAATTCTATCAGGGAGTCATCGACTTCTTGGTTGGTGTTTCATGAAAGCCAAATCTATCCACATTTTCTCCTATTTGAACATGAGAAGAGAGGCCATCCGTCTACGATTCTCACAAATCGTTTCTGGACAGCCCCTTTGTGTTTGTTCAAATTTTTTAGGTATCGCCGCCTGTGCGCGTTGAACGGCACATTTTTACTAAACGGCGGCGGCGAAAAAGCTATTTTAGTTATGAGCGGGCGGCCTGCGCCTTCCCGCCAATTTGCGAAGGCAACGCGCTAGATTGGCCTTCCGTAGAACAGTAGCCCCTGTTCAAACATATCCCGGTACACAACCTCGCCCTGACCGCTTGATGCGTCCACCATTTTGCCATTGCCTGCGTAGATGCCTACATGCGAAATATCCATGAAGCGACCGTTTTCTTTTAAGGAGTAGAATATCAGATCGCCCGGCTGCAGTTCTTCTTTGGCCACGGTCAAATCGTTATCCTTAATATATTTGCCCTGCGCCGCAGCGGTGCGCGGCAACTCCACCCCCAATTGCCTGTATACCCAGCGCGTTAAATAGCTGCAATCTGTATAATCGTCCTGACCGGCCATTGCCTGACTGTAGGGATCCCCCAAGCGCCGCATGGCAATATTCACCGCCGGCCCCAAGGATTCGTTGGCATAATCGTATAGCTCTTCTTCGCTGATATCCTGCAATCGCTCCGCGCCCCCGGGCAGCGGCGGAAGATCGGCCACGTCGATCAACGCACTGCCGTTTTCGTTATTCATAAGCAGCATGAGCAGTATAAACGCCAGCATGCCCGATGCGCCTGACATACTGGAGCTATCGACACCCACTGTTCCCAGACTGCCTGCCATCATGGCGGAAAGCAACGAACCGTCAAACCCCAATGAAGAGGTTCGCGATACGCTATCTGGAGTTGCCGCCTCTACCTGCGCCGCAGACCCCGTTTCCAGCGCGGCCTCTTCTTTGGCAAGTACGCTGGCGAATTTTTCATTTTGCCCGAGATACACTTTTGCCGCGTTTAACATAGACTGTGAAGGGATGATTGTGTTGTTGATGGCGCTGATGCTCAAAGAAAGCTCCTTTCACGCAAGTGATTGTTTACATATTTCTTATGTATTATCGGATAAAAGTACCCTTAGCCTTAGCGGAAAATGTGGAATTCGCAAATTTTTTTGTTATCATGTGGTTTTTAAACCGTATCCGCCATCGCCCCTTCATTGGGCGGGTATTACGGGGGATTTATATAAGCATATCTCCCGTAATACGGCGTTTAGATTGCTTTCTTTTTCTAAAAGGCGTATTCTTAATATAACATGTTTTGCATCGGAGGTTCGATATGAAATCAGTATTTGCAATTATGCGGTATGAGGATGCGCTCGCCCTTGATGCCACCACACACCATGCCGTTATTTAAGGAGCAATCGAGCGCCCTTGCCACAGATATCAATGCGCGTAACCGGCTTGACGGCAGGCAACTTATAGATCAGCTTGCGGATAACAGCATTGCCGTTGCTTTTTTTGACCCACAATACCGCGGCATACTGGATAAGCTCCGTTATGGCAACGAAGGCGTGCAGCGCGGACAGCGCCGCGTGGGCCTGCCGCAGATGGATCAAACGGATATCGCGGCCTTTCTCCTTGGTATTTACCGCGTTTTGCGGCCCAGCGGGCATTTGTTTTTATGGGTGGATAAATTCCATCTTTGCGAAGGCGTGGGGCCGTGGTTTCAGAACATGGGGTGGCTATTGGTGGATATGATTGTTTGGGATAAGACGCGTATCGGCATGGGCTACCGCACCCGCAGGCGCGCCGAATACCTGATTGTAGCACAAAAACCCCCCAAGCGCGCCCGCGGCGTGTGGGTAGATCATACCATACCCGACGTGTGGGCGGAGCACGTGACGCAAAAAGACCATACGCACGCCAAGCCATTGGGCCTGCAAAAACGCCTGATAGAGGCGACCACGGACAAGCGGGATTATGTCCTTGATCCCGCAGCGGGCAGCTACAGCGTATTGCAGGCATGCACGGAAACGGAAAGAAATTTTATTGGATGCGATATTTATACTTAAAATATTTATATTATGACTATTGTTCTATATTTTTATTATCAATACTTATTTCTTTATACTCGAAAATTATGGCTTTCTTCTTGCATGGCCTCTGCTTTTGCGGATATACTTATGAGACGCGCCCAATCCGTTGCCGGGTGCATGATGTTTATGCACACACATGCGCGCGCCTGATTGCGGCGCTTGTTTACGGGGACACAGCGTGGTATTATTGCATATTGTAAAAGTACGTGTGTGCTTGAGGTGCCTATGCGAAAGAAGGCGAACTGGAAAAAGCTATTATTGGTATTGCTGCCCTTGGTGATATTGGGTGTTATGGCTATTGTTGACCCTAACGTTAAAGATATCGGCCAAATATTGACGCAGATTGACTCCTGTTGGTTTTGGGCAGCCATAGGCAGTATGCTGCTCTTCTATTTTTTTGATACATGCATGTATATGGTGGCGGCGCGGTATATGCGTGCACCGCAATCTTTTGGCAACGCTCTGTTAACTACCATGCTTGGTTTCTTTTACAGCGCGCTGACACCGTTTTCTTTCGGCGGGCAACCCATGCAGGTGTTGCAGATGCGGCAGCGTGGTATCACGGTAGGGTGCGCAACCTCCATGCTTGTGTTAAAATTCCTCGGCTGGCAGCTTGTTATCACTTTGTTTGGCGTCGCCGGTTTTGTATTTTTGCGTAACGATATACTGCAAAGCCATGTCTCCGTATTTGTGATGTTTGCCTTGGGCTTCGTGTTTTATGCTTTAACGGTTATAGTTTCGCTGCTGGCCTTTTTAAAGCCCGGCGGGCTCTTTAAGATTGGCGACTCTGTATTGCATTTTTTGGAGAAAATCCGTTTCCTCAAAAACAAAGAGCGCATATTGCGGCTGCATACAATCTGGGCGCGCACAATAGGCGATTATCGCGATGGCGTGCAGTTTTTATTGAAAAACCCGACGGGTATGTTTTTTGTGTTTTTGTTCGCGGCGCTGGAGGCGCTGGCGTATATGTCCATCACCTATTTTCTTTATCGCGGGTTGGGCTTTCACACGCGTAGCATGGCACATGTTGTGCTGCTGCAATCACTCTTATATATCTCGACAAGCTTTGTGCCATTGCCGGGCGCATCCTTCGCCAGTGAAGGCGGGTTTTATTTGGTATTTTCACAGCTGTTCACGCCGGCGGCAAGATTTCCCGCGCTTTTGATCTGGCGGGCGCTTACCTACTATAGCGCGCTCCTTTTGGGATTGGTCGCGGTAATCGTAGATGGTATGCGTAACCCCGTAACAGCTGTGAACACAGAACCCTCTTCCGGGCGCCATGACGCTGTCGCCGCCGCCGAAGATACGGCTGCCCAACCCTTTGCCCGCACAAAAACCGTTGAAGACATCCAAAAAAAATCATGACGCGTTTTATGTTTTATGGTATATTTGTGTTACTCATGCGCAACATCGCCATGCTGCCTGATCTCAAAGAGTAAACCGGGTTTAAGATTGGCGTACTATGCTTAACGCGTGGTTTCGTGCCCGCCTGTTTATAAAAGGATTTAACTATGTATCTTGCTGACCAATGGAAGGATTACAAACTGCTTCATGCCGGTGACGGCAAAAAACTTGAGCGCTGGGGCGATATAACGCTTTTACGTCCTGATCCGCAGGCGGTATGGCCCATGTTGCGTACGACACCCGCCGTCTGTGCCGACGCTATTTATATACGCGCCGACACCGGCGGCGGCCATTGGGAATATCGGTGCGACCTGCCGGAAAGCTGGCAACTTGCTTATCATGACTTGCGCTTTTTGGTGCGGCCCACGGGATTTAAACACACGGGGCTGTTCCCGGAGCAGGCGGCAAACTGGGATTGGATGCGCCAACGCGTGCAGAACAGGCCACAGGCACGGGTGTTAAACCTGTTTGCCTATACCGGAGGCGCCACATGCGCATGCGCGGCAGCGGGCGCGTCTGTGGTGCATGTGGACGCCGCCAGGGGCATGGTGCAATGGGCAAGGCAAAACCTTGCTTTAAGCGGCCTTTCCGGGCAGTCGGTGCGTTTTTTGGTGGACGACACCATGAAATTTGTGTTGCGCGAGGGCCGGCGAGGCAACATGTATGACGGTATTGTGATGGATCCCCCAAGCTATGGGCGAGGCCCCGGCGGCGAACTATGGAAGATTGAGCAGGATCTTTATCCTCTTGCGGCGGCGGCGACGGCGTTGCTTTCTCATAACCCCCTATTCTTCCTGATCAATTCGTATACCACGGGGCTTGCGGCCAGTGTCTTGCAAGACGTTTTACGCGTGGCGTTGGGCGCAAACTGTGCGCATATAGAGGCGGCGGAACTGTGCCTGCCCATTGCGGACGGACGCGGACTTGTGTTGCCCTGCGGCGCATCCGCAAGGGCATGGTGGTAGGATATGGGTAGTATGTATCCCACTATTTTTTATGAAGACAACCACCTGCTTGTTGTGGAAAAGCCCCCCAATATACCCACGCAAGCCGACGAGAGTGGCGATATGGATCTATTGACGCTTCTCAAGCGATACATCCGAGAAAAATACCATAAACCCGGCGCGGTATACCTTGGGCTTTGTCACCGGCTGGATCGGCCCGTAGGCGGCGTGATGGTGTTTGCCCGCACAAGCAAGGCCGCCGCAAGGCTTACCGCGCAGTTTAAGGGGCGCGAAGCAGAAAAGCGCTATGCGGCCGTGGTGCAGGGCACGCCGCCTTATGCGGCAAAATGGTGCGACTATATCGACCCAACATCAGAACAAAAGCGCGTGCGCATCGCGCACGCATCGTTTGGCAACGCCAGAGAGGCGCGCTTAAACTACCAGGTGATCGGCACGGCAAACGATAGAAGCTTGCTTTCCATTGGGCTTTTAACGG
Source organism: Clostridiales bacterium (assembly GCA_031270585.1). Taxonomy (GTDB): domain Bacteria; phylum Bacillota; class Clostridia; order Christensenellales; family CAG-138; genus JAISXK01. Next base: position 5,023 of record JAISXK010000093.1, read on the forward strand.
GCAGAAAGCATCAGATTCGCGCGCAATGCGCCTGCCATGGCTATCCTATCATTGGTGACCAGCGCTATAACGACCACGCTAAAAAAGAGCAAATCGCGCTTTGGGCCTACGCGCTATCCATATTGCACCCCACGACAAAGCAAAGAATGGATTTCTTTTCGCCCCCTCAGGGCGCGGCGTTTTCCGCCTTTTTTATGACCGTACAAGGGTTACCCGCCTATCGCTATTGTGACGTACTCTATTGCGACGCGCTTGTGCTTGCGGTATCCAAGCAAGCGGGGATAGAAGTCGCCACCGCCGACGCGGGCGCGCTTTCGTTGCAGCGCCATCTTGAACAGATATATGGCGCGCTTTACCCCGTGCACCGGCTGGATGCCAACACGCGTGGCGTGGTATTGTTTGCGCGCAACGAACGGGCGTGTGTGAACCTGGAAAAAGCATTGCGGCACGAACAAACAAAAAAGTATTACCATTGCGTTGTGCGGGGCAAAATGCCGCTTGACGCGGGTATATTGCGGGGGTGGGCCGTGAAAAATCCCGATGTCGCATACCTCTATGTATGCAACCGCCCGGTGGATAACGCCTTACCCATTCAGACAGGCTACCGCACGCTTGCCCACAGGGATGGGTTTTCGCTTTTGGAGATCACGCTATACACCGGGCGCACACACCAGATCAGGGCACATATGGCCGCCGCCGGCTACCCCTTGCTGGGCGATGACAAATATGGCGACCGGCAAACCAACAAGGCTATGCATATCCACCGGCAGGCCCTACTGGCACAGCGCATAGCCCTGTTTGTGCCGGCGGAAATGCCGTCGCTTGCCTACTTGAGCGGCCGTGAGTTTAAAACGTATATGACCCTGGCGTTGCCGGACGCCTTCTGAAGACGGATGCCGAAAAACATTGTTTTTACCGCCATCGCACCACCGGCGCGGCGATATGCCGTTGCTGATCGGGTATATGCGCCGGCTGTGCCGCCTCCGGATTTACGATACTATCCTAATCCGCCCAAACACCATATGCCGCATCAAATAAGCAAGGATGGATCACATTGCAAAACGGCTTTGATGCGCCGCACGCCAGCTGAAGAAGCCTCTTCTTTTTTGATTTTGAAACGCCCCAACTCGCCAGTACTTCCGGCATGCGGGCCGCCGCAGATTTCGCGACTGAAATCACCCATGGAATATACCTTTACAATTTCGGCGTATTTGCTTTCAAACAAGCCGATGGCGCCCATCTTTTTAGCCTTTTCCACCGTCATTTCTTCATAAGTGACGGGTAAATCCGCTTGAATAATTTCGTTCACCATAAACTCCACCGCGTCAAGCTCCTCTTTCGTAAGCTTGCGCGGAAAGGAAAAATCAAACCGCAGCCTTTCCGCCGTAATATTGCTGCCCCGTTGCGCGATATTTTTATCCCGCAACACATCACGCAGCGCCGCCTGCAACAGGTGGGTGGCGGTATGCAGCTTTGTGGTATTCTCCGCGTTATCCGCCATGCCGCCTTTAAAGCGATGCTCCGCGCCCATCTGCGATTTTTTCTGGTGATCAGCAAACGCTTCATGGTAGCCCTGCTCATCTACATGGAAGCCATGCTCACGCGCAAGCTCTATGGTAAACTCCAGCGGAAAACCAAACGTATCATACAGGCGGAAGACGTTCTTGCCATCTATCCTTTTATCCGTAAGCGTGGGCAATAACCTTTCAAACTCTTTTATGCCCTTCTTCAGCGTTTTGGTAAACCGTTGTTCCTCTTTATTGATTTCATCTATAATATAATCTTGTTTATTGATTAGCTCTGTATAATTGTCCTTATACTGCGTTATGACGGCTTGAGCGACGTGCCCCAGCCCGCCTTGCTCGATAGTGAGCTGCATGGCAAAGCGCAGCGCGCGGCGCAGTAGCCTGCGCAAAATATAGCCTTGATCCACATTGCCAGGCACAATGCCGCGCGGATCGCCAATCATAAATACGCCGCAACGTATATGATCGGCTATAATGCGAAAAGCTTTTGTTATCTCCTCGCTCTTCCCGTATTGCTTGCCGCTTAAGCGGGCGATGGTTGCCAGTATGCCGGTAAATGCGTCGGTATCGTATACGCTTTGTACCCCCTGCAGGGTCGCCACCGTGCGGTCAAGCCCCATGCCGGTATCCACATTTTTTTGCGCGAGCGGTTCAAAGGCGCCGTCTTCCTTTTTATTAAATTCCATAAAGACGTTGTTCCATATTTCCAGGTATTTTCCGCAGGAGCACGCGGGCGAGCACGTATCCGTACAGGCTAACTTACCTGTATCATAAAACATCTCGGTATCCGGCCCGCAGGGCCCTGTTTGCCCCGCCGGCCCCCACCAGTTGTACTTCTTGGGCAGGTAAAATATGTGGCTCTCCTCTACGCCCATATCTACCCAGCGATCATGCGAAACGGTGTCGCGCGGCGCGTCTGCGTCGCCCTCGAAGCAGGTAAAATACAGCTTCTCTTTGGGTATGCCAAGCCATTTTTCATCCGTCAAAAACTCGAAGGAATACGCGATAGCTTCTTTTTTAAAATAATCACCGAGTGACCAGTTGCCCAGCATCTCAAAGAATGTGCAATGCGAGGTGTCGCCCACTTCGTCGATATCACCTGTTCTGACGCATTTTTGCACGTTTACCAGCCGTTTGCCTGCGGGATGCCTTTCGCCCAGCAAATAGGGCACCAACGGGTGCATGCCCGCTGTTGTAAACAGCACGGTAGGGTCGTTTTCGGGTATGAGCGAAGCATTGTCGACAATAACATGGCCCTTTCCTTTGAAAAATTGTAAGTAAAGTGACCTTAATTCTTTTGATGTCAGATTACGCATGTATTACTCCTTTTTATGGTAAACAGATGATGCGATTAATAGTCGCCTATACGCGCCCTTCCCACCACGGCTTACCGGGAATTATTTGTTTGCTTTATTTTAGCGTGTTTGGGTCATATACGCAATAAGACGCTCGCATGAGGCCGGCGCCATCTTTTGCGACAGGCGTTGGCATTAGCCCCTGCCGTATCTGAAAAGTCCCCCCCTCCATGACATACACCGCGCCAGGGGCTTTGTTTTGCCTTGCCTTATGCAAGCGTAAGTAGGCTGCCATTGCGCTTTGCCACGCGGCAGCTTTGGCGTTGCGCGCGCCACTTTTATTTTTCATTTTACAATATTATTTTCATTA
>JAISXK010000121.1 GCA_031270585.1 Clostridiales bacterium
CGCGCCGGTGTCGTGCAGCACCACCCTGTCGCCAATGCCAATCCTGGGCAGCGGGCGGTCGATGGCGAATTTATCGTTGTTTTCGCATAGCGATCCCACAACATCGTATACATGGTCACAGGGCGCATCCTCCTTCCCCGCTACGCTGATGTGGTGGTACGCCCCATATATGGCGGGGCGCATCAGGTCTGCGGCGCAGGCATCCAGCCCGATGTATTGCTTATATATATTCTTTTCGTGTATGGCCGTGGTAACAAGGTAGCCGTATGGCCCCGTGATATAACGCCCCAACTCGGCCTTGAGCGCCACATCCATACCGGCCGGCACAAGCGTCTCTTCATAGGCGCGGCGCACGGCGGCCCCGATCCACTCGATATCGGCCGGCTCTTCTTCCGGCCTGTAGGGTATGCCGATACCGCCGGAAAGGTTGATAAACGTGATGTTGGCGCCGGTCTCGGTTCTGAGCTCTTTTGCAACGGTAAACAGCGCGCACGCCAGCGCGGGGTAATACGCGCGGTCGGTGGTGTTGCTCGTCAAAAACGCGTGCAACCCAAACTCCCTCACGCCGATATCCATCAATTGTTTTACGCCTGCGGTCAACTGCGCGCGGGTAAAGCCGTATTTGCTTTCGCCGGGGTTGCCCATAATGGTGTTGCCATACCCAAAGCTTCCGCCGGGGTTATACCGCAAGCATATGGCGCGCGGTATGCCGCCGTTTTTCTGTAAAAACGGTATATGCGTGATGTCGTCCAGGTTGATGACGGCGCCCAGCTTCCTGGCGTAAATATACTCACAGGCCGGCGTTTCGTTGGATGAAAACATGATTTCCTCGCCCAATATGCCCACGGCCTCAGAGAGCATCAGTTCCGTATAGCTCGAACAATCCGCACCGCAGCCGGCCTCGTGCAAAACCCGCATGATCACGGGGTTGGGCAGCGCCTTTACGGCAAAATATTCTTTAAAACCTTTATTCCACGCAAACGCTTTTTGAAGGCGCTTGAGATTTGCAAGCATCGCCGCCTCGTCATAGATGTGAAAGGGCGTGGGGTGCTTCTCAATGATGGCTTCCAACTGCCGCCAACTAAAAGGCAATGTCTTCTTCATGGTTCCTCCTTAGGTAAAACAAAACTTCGATTAGCGTTACCGTCTTTCTTTCAAGCTGCGCTCCATATCGCGCGCGCTTTCGCGCAGGGCGATATCGTGGCGCTTGTCATATGTTTTTTTGCCCTTGGCCACGGCCAGTTGCAGCTTGATTTTGCCGTTTTTCAGATAAAGCCGCAGGGGCACAAGGCTCATGCCGCGGGCCTGCTGCAACCCGTAAAGCTTGTTAATCTCACGGCGGTGCGCAAGTAGCTTGCGCTCACGAAAAGGGTCTTTATTGTATATATTGCCCTGCTCGTAAGGGCTCACATGCATATGCACAACAAACAGCTCGCCGTTCTTCACGGCGCAATAACTGTCTTTAAGGTTTACCCTGCCGCCGCGGATGCTCTTTACCTCCGTGCCCGATAGCACCATGCCGCATTCATAGGTATCCTCAATAAAATAATCGTGGCGCGCCTTTTTGTTTTGCGCCAATATCTTTATACCTTCAGGCATAGCGCTTACCTTCTTTCGCGGCGGGCGCGCGAACGCCTGCGGCCGCGCCTGCGGCGCTTGCGGTTGCGCGCGTATATGATCAACCCCACAACAAAGAATATGGCCACCAACACAAGTATGATAAACAGCCAGGGCCCTGCCTTTTTATTGTTTTCAATACCTTTGATATCGGGTGGATCGAGCGTTTGGCTGGCGGCGCCCATGGCCGCAACGCTTTTGCTGGCGGTGGCTTTTGCGGTAAAGAGCACCTCGCCGTTAAACTTATAGGCTACCGTGGCCACAACTTCCCCCTGTTCAATAGGGGCGACAATGCCGGTGTCAGATACGATCTCCGGCACAATGCCCGCGGCGTTGCCGCGTATATTGTCAATCTCATCCTTCGTGCGGGATATGGTTTTGCCCGCCAGGTCGATATTGAGCGTAAGCATACCGCCCAATTGATTGATCTCATCCTCAAAGCTCGCGTTGCTCACGGGCACGTCAAGCGTGTTTATAAACCCCAACGAGGAAGCATCCGTGGAGGCGAAGTTCTCAAACCCCCAGTCAAAGAGCTTTGCCGCAAGCTCAAAGCGGTAATCCGCCGCCTTGTCGTACAACTGCACGGTGACGAGCAGCACGCCGCCGCGCTCGGCTGCGGCAACAAGGCATCGCTGCGCATAGTCGGTATCGCCGGTTTTTACGCCTATCGCGTCGCGGTATTCAAAGCTTTTCTCCTTCGTGCCGTCGGGGTTTACCTTTGTGTGTATCAGCTTGTTGCTGTTAATAAGCTCATAGGTAGTGCGCGAACTGTCGCGTATGGTGTAGTCGCCGCGCTTGACGATGGCGCGAAAATCATCCTTCCTGGGGGATGTCAAAAGCGCGTAGCGCGTCAGCAGCGCGAAATCATAGGCGGTGGTATAATGCTCTTCCTTATGCAGGCCGCTGGGTTCCATAAAGTGGGTTCCCGTCATGCCAAGCTCGCGCGCCTTCTCATTCATCATGGCCACAAAATCGGCCTTTGTGCCTCCAATGTGTACGGCTATCGCTTCGGCGGCGTCGTTGCCGCTCGCAAGCATCATGCCGTATAGCAGGCTGCGCAGCGAAAGCTTTTCGCCCTTGCGTATTCTGATGCAGGATCCTCTTTCCGTTACGCCGGGCACGGTAACCATTTCATCGATGTCGCCTTGTTCCAGCGCCAGTATGCAGGTCATAATCTTTGTGGTGCTCGCGGGGAACGCCTGCGCATACGCTTCTTTTTCGTATAGCACCGTTTGGCTGTTGGCTTCCATCAATATAATATGGCGGGTGTCGACCCCCTCGTCGTCAAACGCGGCAAGGGTGATCGGCGAGAGACATACTATAAGCAACGCGAAAAACGCGCAGACGGCTTTTTTTATGCTGGACATATCCATCCCTTCCGGCTGTCGCATCCCGGCGTAATACGCCGCGACGCAAAATCAATAATAAGTATAGCAAAGATTTGGATTGCTTGTATAGGGAATTCTCATGTTTTTGCCTTTTACGTATATTTCAAAATGAATTTGGGTGCAAAACGCCGCAAATGTGGTATACTTAGTACGATACGACCGATGGAAACAGGGTTATGAGCGACAGCCGGGCGCGTGTCCCACGCGCCAACAGGAGGTATGCGATTTGGCAATCAAACTATTATTGGTAGACGACGAGCCGTTGATACTCAAGGGCCTGCGCTTCTCTTTGCAACAGGAAGGCTACGAGGTTGATCAGGCGGCCGACGGCGAAGAAGCGCTCGACAAGCTATTCAAAAACACTTACGACCTTGTATTGCTCGATGTGATGCTGCCCAAGCTTTCGGGCATTGAGGTATGCCAGCGCATTCGTGAAACATCCGATATCCCCATCGTCATGCTGACCGCAAAGGGTGAGGATATGGATAAAATACTCGGCCTTGAATACGGCGCGGATGATTATATGACAAAGCCCTTCAACATACTCGAGGTGAAGGCGCGCATCAAAACCATATTGCGCCGCGCCGCAGGCAAACGCGAGCAGGTAAAGCCGCAGCTTAGCAGCGACGGATTGTTTTTAGACGGTACCAGCCGCGAGGTTGTGGCGGATAACAAGCCCGTTAACCTGACGGTGAAGGAGTTCGACCTTTTGCAGCTTTTCATGAGCAACCCCAGCCGCGTATATACCCGCGAAGAGCTTTTAGAGTTTATCTGGGGGTACGACTATATAGGCGATTTTCGCACGGTGGATGTGCATATCCGCAGATTAAGGGAAAAAATAGAGCCGGATCCGGCCAAACCCACCCATATACTCACCAAGTGGGGCGTAGGCTATTATTTTGGGCATGCATAAGTTTTTCGGCAGCATCCGCTTTCGTATGGTGGCCATATATCTGGGCGTCGTCATACTTGTATTTGTCACCGTGAGCACGCTTGTATCCGCTCTCGTGGAGGATTTTCTTGTAACCCAACGCACACAGGATGAAATACGCCCGGGGCATTCGTTGGCGCAGACGCGGCCCGCAATTTTAATTGGGCTGGGGGGGCCCCTTGCGATTTTTAAACGCGCAACCGACTGGGTAAAAGAAAAGGAAGCCTCAAGCCGCCTGTTGTTTTTGGATATGGACGCCGTTGTGCAGATGGATACCGCATCCAAATTCAACGGCTACAGGCTGCCTTACCGCGAGGTGCGCGAGGTCGCCCTGTCGGGCGCCGATTATGCCTATGGTTTTCACAAGCTCATATCCGTTAACGAATTCAGCGACGCTCTGACATTCAGCGCCACCACAAACTGGGTGGTGTATTACGCATTGCCGGTAACCGCAGGCGAAGCGCGGCTGGGCGTGCTGCTCTATGCCGTTTCCATACAGGACGTTGTGGATAGCGCCGCCGCCGTAACGCGGCAGATTGGCTTTGTGTTCGGCATATTCGCGGTGGTCGTGGGCGTCGTCAGCATGATGCTTTCAGGCTGGCTTACAAAGCCCATACTCACGCTCACAAACGCCATCAGCCACATGGGCGCGCAGGGATATTCCCAGCGCGTGCCCGTGCGCGGCAAGGATGAGATATCCGAGCTTTCCGCTGCGTTTAACCGGATGAGCGAACAGTTGGAGAGCCACGACCGCGTGCGCAACGAGTTTATCAGCAACGCTTCGCACGAACTGAAAACGCCGCTTTCCAACATGAAAATACTTGCGGAGACCATGCTCTATCACGATGAAGTCAACCCCGGCACCGCGCGCGAATTCTTTACGGATATCGACCACGAGGTAGACCGGCTCACGCGGATTATCAACGACCTGCTGCGGCTGGTGCAGGTGGAAAACACCGAC
>JAISXK010000021.1 GCA_031270585.1 Clostridiales bacterium
CCTGACGGCCAACGCCATCACGAACGCCGTCATAACGCATGCCGCCGGCCAGAGTACGGCCATACGGTTTGGGGGCGCCGATATCCGTGTTGAAAGCGGGCTTGTTATCATAAACGGCACGCTCTGGCAACAGGCGGATACCGGCCAGATCACCTTGCGCTACCGGCGCGGCGCGCTTGGGGTGGAGCCTTATATCGCCGGTATGGTATACTAACGGCAAAGGAGACGCCTATGCTCAGCGCGAACCAATTTTTTACGGAGATCAAAAACGATACGGTCCATGGGTTCTACCTGTTTCACGGCAGCGAGGAATACATCAAGCTTGGCGCCCTCAACAGGTTAAAAGAGAGTGTGGATGATTGCGCGCGGTTTCTTAACGTGCAGGAGTTTGAAAAGCCGCTTGCCGCCACTATCCGCGCGGCCTGCGACACATTGCCGTTTTTGAGCGCGCGCCGGGTTGTGGTTTGCCACGACATGGCGGACGCGGAAATAAAGCTGCTCACACCCTATATAGCCTCTATGCCCCCCACCACCGTGCTTATATTGTATGTGCGCGGCGAATGCGGCGCGCAAACGAAAAAGCTGCTTGGCGGGCACGGCAGGGAGGTAAACTTTCAGCCGCTCGATGAACACGGCGCGCTGCTCTTTGTGCTGAACCGCGCCAACAAGCGCGGCGTAAAGATAGAGCGCGGCGTGGCCGCGCTGCTTGTGGATATGGTGGGCGCCGGCGTGCACACGCTGGAAAACGAGCTCAACAAGCTTATGGATTACGCCTGCGGCGCGCCGATCAATGATGAACTTATACGCGCGCTGATCACGCCCAACCCCGAATACCAGCGCTACAACATGCTGGACGCGCTTTTGAAAAACGACGTTAAAACCGCCATGGAAGCCATGTTTATCATGTTGAAGGATGGTTCGGAATCTGTTTTCGGGCTTGCCCACTTTTTTAGCGGCCAATGCAAGAACATGCTTTGCGCCCGCCTGCTGCTGGATACCGGCGCGCGCGGCGAAGCCGTGGGCTCACGGCTGGGGCTTTATCCCAAGCCCGCCCGCGCGGCGCTTAGCGGCGCGAAAAGGCTTAGCGCGGCGCAACTGCGCGAGGCGCTGCTGGCGTTTGCGGGGATAGACTATTTGCAATTGTCGGGCCGGGTTGCGGGCGACGCGGCGCTGCATGCTGCTGTGGCGCGATTTGCTTCACAGCTTCACGCCCATAAATAATATCGCTTTTTTATGAGCGTGAAGCCGCGCCCGTATCCTTTACGCTTCTGTCGCCGCTCTACATTTCTGTTTTGATCTGCCGCATGATTTCTGCGGCCTGCGCCCGCTGCGCGGGATTGAGCATGGGCGCTATCATATCGCCTATGGTATCGACGCGCTCGTCGGACAGGTTGCCGTTCATGCGCTCTTGCGCCGCCGCCCTTATGAGCTCTTCCATCAGCTCATCCCGCGATTTCCCCTGCAATTGCTCCATGGCGCCCCGCACCCTGTCAAACGTTTTGGGGTCCACCTGAGATACAAGCTCGCGAAGCTCCGTAGGGCAGGCTTCGGCCGGCGCATCCCCCAACGATTCGGGGGGTTGCTTCATACTTCTTAAATCCATCTTCTTCATGCGCTGCCTCCATATCGGCAAATTTCTTCATATTACGTATATGCGCCGCAGGACCGACGTGTGCACAATGCGGCTCTTCGCGCATACTATGATACAGGAGTTTTTATTCGTTCCGGTCAGCAAGGAGGAAATCGCCATGCCCAAATACGCGCCCCAATCACTGCCGCTGGCGGCCCGGCGCAAAGCGCCGGATCAGCGGCGCGCCGGTATTATATCCGCCGCTCCCGTCCCGCCCGGCCGCGCCGCCATCCGGCTGGGGCAATACATCCGCCGGGAAAGGGGCATACAGGGCGCGCGCGCTTACGCGGCCGCCATACATGAATACCTGCCCGGCCCCGATTACCGGGCGCTCTGCCGCACCCTTGGCATGAGCGCAAGCCCGCCCGCGCCGCGCGCCGCGCAAAATACGCATGCCCAAGCGCCGCGCGCCGTGCAAAATACACAAAACCACCCCCGGCCGCAGGGCGGCCCCGCCAACCAGATGCAGGTGATGCAGATGTTATCCTCGCTTATGCAGTTGCGGGGCGGCGGCAACAACAACGGCGCGGGGGATAACGGCATGAACCCCCTGTTGCTGGCGCAATTGCTAAATACTATGGGAAATTAAATCTGAAACGGTTACACAAAAACCGCTTCGCGAGGAAGCGGTTTTTGCGCAATCATGAGTTCTTGTTTATTTATTGTAATCAAACGCCCGTTTCTCTGACGGTGTCTGGTCTAAAATAATAGTAAGCGCAAAACATGTCGGCCGCATGAATACTCTGCAAATGAAATGTGAATATTGCCGCGCTTGCAAGCCCTGTACGGCATATACTATACTAAACGCATGAGCAAACACGAAATTACAGTCCTTCGGGAAACGATGCGGGAAGCGTCGCTTCACGCGTACATCGTGCCGACCGGCGACTGCCACGGCTCGGAATACCTGAGCCCACATTTTCAACTGCTGGCGCACCTGTCGGGCTTTACCGGCAGCGCCGGCACGCTTGTCGTTACACAAAGCGGCGCCGCCCTGTTTACCGACGGGCGCTATTTTTTGCAGGCGGAAGCGCAGCTACAGGGCACGGGCATCGATTTAATACGCATGATTGACCCCGGCGCGCCCGACCTGTGCGGGTATCTCTTTGCGGCGCTGACGCCTCCCGCCGCCATAGGCGCCGACGCGCGCATGATGGACGCCGCAACCGCCCTGCGGCTTCACGAAAAGCTTAGCGAGAAGGGTTTTGTGTTTCGCCCCACGGGCGACATTGCGGCCGCCACCTGGCCTGACCGCCCCCCGTTGCCAAACGCCCCCGCGCGCCTGCTGCGCGAAGAGTACGCCGGGAAAAGCGCCGCAGAAAAGCTCGCGCAATTGCGCGCCGCCATGCTTCAAGCAGGCGCCTGCGCGCATGTGCTGACCGCGCTTGACGATATCGCGTGGCTATATAATTTGCGCGGGCAGGATATCCCCCATAACCCGCTCGTACTGTGCTATACCATCGTTGAGGCGCAAAGGGCCTATCTTTTTATAGATACGGCCAAACTGACGGATGAAATCAAGCAAGCGCTTGCCGCGCTGGGGCTTACGCTTTTGCCCTATGAGGATATATACGCGCGTGTATCGCGGTACGCGGGGCAAAAAGTGCTGCTCGACCCCGCGCGCGTCAACTACGCGCTTTACCTGGCGCTGCGGGAGCACGCCGCCGCCATCATACCCGCAAGCAACCCCGTTACGCTGCAAAAGGCCGTAAAAAACGAACGCGAGCGCATAAACATGCGGCGGGCGCATGTGCTGGACGGCGTGGCGCTGACCACGTTTATATATTGGCTGAAAACGCGTGTGGGCCGCGTACCCGTCAGCGAACGCCTGGCGGCCGCTAAACTGTGGGAACTGCGGCGCTGTGGCGGCGCGTTATCCGAAAGCTTCGGCACCATCGCGGCATACGGGCCGCACGCCGCCATCGTGCATTACGCCGCCACCGAGGAAAGCGACGCCGCCCTGGCGCCCTCCGGCTTTCTGCTGCTGGATTCCGGCGGGCAATACCCGCTTGGCACAACCGATGTTACCCGCACCATCGCGCTAGGGCCGGTTACCGCGCGGGAGCGCCGCCATTTTACGCTTGTGCTGATGGGTATGCTGCGGCTAAGCGCGGCTATCTTCCCCAAAGGAGTGGCCGGAAGCATGCTTGACGCCATCGCCCGCGCGCCGTTATGGAGCGAGGGGCTCGACTATAACCATGGCACGGGCCACGGCATCGGCAGCTACCTGTGCGTGCACGAGCCGCCCATCCGCGTCAATTACCGCATGCATAACACCGCCGCGATTGAAAGCGGCATGGTGTTTTCCGTTGAGCCGGGCGTGTATTTTGAAGGGCAATACGGTATCCGCATCGAAAACCAGGTGTTGGTCAGGCCAAACGCGCACGAGGGCTTTTTAGAGATGGAAACGCTGACGCTTGCGCCCATCGATCAATCGGCCGTCGAGCCGGATATGATGAGCGATCACGACATCGCGCTCTTCAACGCCTACCATGAGCGGGTATATGACGCCCTTAACCGGCATTTGCCCGCAGATGTGCGCGCCTTTTTATTTGACGCCACGCGCCCGCTTGTACGCGGCAAACGGCATCCGGTTTAAGCAAAAGCGCGCCAATCCTCTATACTTTATACGCAAAAGGAGATCCTTTATGCCACATACCGCAAAACAGCCTTCCCGCAGATTTCTTTGGGCGATCATCATACTCGTTGCAGTGATGGCGGCCATGGCTCTTATCTACGCCGCCACGCGCGAAACGCCCAAGCCTTATGAAAAAACATTGCAAATAGCCGTGGTGGATGGAAACGGCGCACAGCGGGATTTCACGTTGCGCACAAACGCCGGCACCCTGCGCGAAGCGCTGCAGGAGGCCGGCCTGATCGCGGGGAACGACACGGCGAACGGGCTTTTTGTAACCACCGTAAACGGCGTCGCCGCCGACGAGGGCAAGCAGGAATGGTGGCGCTTTACGAAAAGCGGCGAGATGTTACTCACCGGCGTTGACGCCACCGTTGTAGCGGACGGCGACAACTATGAAATTACGCTGATGAGCGGGTACTGATGCGCCCCGCCAAACGCGTAGCGGTATTGGCCGCGTGCGGCGCGCTCTTGATAACGGTGCAGGTATCGCTGGCCTTTTTGCCCAATATAGAGCTCGTCTCGCTGCTGCTTGTCATTTTTACGCTGCATCTTCACGCCTATGTCCTGGCCCCGCTCGCGGTGTTTATCGTTGTAGAGGGGCTGCTATACGGATTTGGCATATGGTGGGCGCATTACCTTTACGTGTGGCCGCTATGGGTGCTCTTTATACTCGCCAACAGGAATAAACGCTCTGCGGCATTTTGGGCGCTCGCCGGCGGGGCGTTTGGTTTGGCCTTTGGGGCGCTCTGCGCGCTGACATACCTGTTTACAGGCGGCGTCCATACGGCCATGGCCTATTTTATCAGCGGCATCCCGTTTGATATAGCGCATTGCGCGGGCAACGTGATAACCGCTCTCGTGTTGTTTCGCCCGCTTATGCGCCTTGGGGATCGGTTGTTTTGGGCATAGCGCGCATATCCGGGCCCGGTTTACATGACGCATGGCGCGCTTTTGCTTACGCGCCGTTTGCTATGCCGCCGGTTTGTTCATCCATAAAATCGACTGTGGGGCCAAAGCGTTCGTTATCCGCCGGTTTACCCGCCAAAAGAGAGCGCAGCACCCGCACCTGCCTGAGCGATTGCTCATATATATCGGGACCTATCGCCACGGGGAAAACATAACGCCGGTGCATGCCCCTTTGCGTAGCCATGGATACGCCCGCCGGCGCCAAAAACACCTCCGCGTCGGCGCGGTTTTGCGCCGCCAGCACATCAAGCGCTATTTTTGCCGTCGTCAGCTCCTCTACAAATATGGCGTCCAGCATGCCTTCCACCCAAACGTCCAATTGATCCCGCAGAAATTTCGCGGCGTCCTCGCCATCAGCGCCATAGTATTCGCCGCGGCTGAATATTTTTCCTTGCGCCACATTGTCCTGATACGCGCGCTCGGCCGCCGAACCCTCCTCGCGAAACATGCCGAGTAGCCGCACAGGCGTATCATGCGGCGGGTACGCCAGCATTACCCGCATGGCAAGCTCAACCAAATCGCCCGGCTCATACGCGGTGTAGGCCACCCCCTCCGGCGATACGCGCGCGCCGGTCTGCGTTATATCCAGCACGGTTACGCATACGCCTGCGGCGACCGCCTCTTCAAACACGTCCAGCGATGTATCCGCCCGTGTGCGCAGGGCGATTATGCCGTCATACAAATTTCGCGTTTTGGGCGTGGGCGCGGGCGTTGGGCTCGCAGCCGCCGCTTCGCCGTCCAGGGCGCCGCCTTCCCCTTCCCGCGCGCCGCCGGCTTCCGGCGTTGGCGCATCCTCCGTCACGGGCACGCGTAAAAAAGGCGATACCGTTTCATCAAACCCCGCAGGCGACTCCAGCGTTTTTGTAACCCAGGGGGATGTTTCCGTCTCTTCTTCAAAGGCCCGGAAGAATTCGGGCGCGTCTTCAGCCGCGCAATCCATCACGCACAGCACAAACACGGGCCGCGGCGTGGGCGTGGGCATGGGCGTAAACGCGGGCGTAACAAACCCTCGCGGCGTTTGGGCTTTGCCGCAGCCGGCCGCCAGCAATATGGCTATAACCAACAGCGAGAACAGTCTTTTCATGGGGATAGCTCCTTATTCGTTTAGCCGAAGACCCTCGGCCGTTTTCTTTCTTTGCCGTATAACCGCCTCATCCTGCTAGTTTATCTTACCATAAACGCGCGATGCGCGCGACGCGGTTCACGCCCGTTCGCGCGCATTATTTTGGCGCGGTCTTTATCGGGCTTTTCATTCACGCGCCATGGATCTATCGCAAACCAGCGGCGCGTTTCAAAAGTATGGCTTGACGCGCCGCCGTTATGGCGGTTACTATTAAGAAAATATCCGCAGTTCATTTCAGGTAGGATACAGACTAACGTTGCGCCGCCCGTTGGGCAAAAGCGCCCCGAAAGGAATACGCGCATGCTGTTACGCCGCTACTTTGCGTTCATACTGGCCTTTTTTATCTGCCTCGCGGCATTCCCCGCCGTGTCCCTGGCCCGCGACGAACTGAAAAACACCGATCCGGATCGATACTATATCCTGTTGGATTTAAACAATCAGGTGGTCACCGTTTATGAAAGGGACGACGACGGCGCGTATACACGCGTTGTGCGCCGTTTTATCTGCACTTCCGGCCGCACGGAAACAGACCCCAACGACCCGGAGGACATAGGCACGCCCACGCCCCGCGGCGTGTGGAAGATGGGCGGCCGCGAACGCTTCGGCAAGTTTGCGTCCTTTAACAATGAGTACGCCCGGTATTGGACGCAGATAGTGGGCGGCAACTATTTTCAT
>JAISXK010000025.1 GCA_031270585.1 Clostridiales bacterium
CTCCCACAGGGAAGAGTGGCGAGCGGGGTTCGGATTTGGAAAAGTCTGGCGGAGAGGGTGGGATTCGAACCCACGTGAGATTGCTCCCAAACTGATTTCGAGTCAGCCCCGTTATGACCGCTTCGATACCTCTCCATGTATAAATATTTAGTTTTTATGCAATACAACATGATTTCGAGTCAGCCCCGTTATGACCGATTCCATACCGCTCAGTAAACCAACATGTCCTCTTCAGGCTAAATCGCATTTGCAGCAACCGGCGCTAACTTTTTTCAGCGTCGCAATCATACCACATGGCGCGCTAAAAAGCAACAATCCGGGGCAATACGCATACGCTCCGGGGCAATACGCATACGTATGCATCCGTGATATGTATCAATCAATCTGGTATTAATATCCCAGGCTGATTTTTCTATCTATCAACCGGGGTCTTTTTCAAATAGTGCACGGCCATTTTTCCGGCGCCATCCGCAGACGCCAACGGGCGGGGCTGTATCGATAAGTGTTTTCAATATATACCGATACAGCCCGCCGCGAATTTTTGCTTGCGCTTGCGTTACTTTTTCGCCGTTACCGCCCGCAACACAAACAGCGTGCCGGTCATGAGCAGTATGCCAACGCCAAGCGATATCATCCAATTGCCCACAAACCCCGCCAGTACGAAGCATATGAGCGATACGAGGCCCACCGTGATGGCGTAGGGCAGTTGGGTGGATACATGCTGGATATGGTTAACCCGCGCGCCTGCGGACGCCATGATGGTGGTGTCGGAGATGGGAGAGCAGTGATCGCCGAACACGGCACCGGCCATACAGGCGGCGATGGTGATGACCAGTATCTGCGAGAGATCGCCCGGGAACACGGATTGCGCAATGGGGATCAATATACCGAACGTGCCCCAACTCGTGCCGGTGGCAAAGGAAACCCCGCACGCGATGAGATAGAATATCGCGGGGAGTATGCCGCTCGCGACGGCGCTGTTTTGCACGATGGCGCCCACATAATCGCCGGCGCCTAGGCTCTCGCGGCAAAAGCCGCTGAGCGTCCACGCGAACGTGAGTATGAGGATTGCCGGTACCATCTGCCGGAAACCCTCCGGCAGGCAGGCCGCAAACTGTTTAAAGGTGATTACCCTGCGTAGCATATAGTATATAAACGTAAATATCAGCGCGGCGAGCGAACCTATCACCAACCCTGCGGACGCGTCGCAATCCGCAAAGGCTTCAACAAAGGGCGTGCCATCAAAGAAGCCGCCGGTATATACCATGCCCAGTATGCACAGCACGATGAGCATGAGCGTGGGCAGCATGAGGTCTATCACCTTGCCGCGCTCGTTGCGGGGGATTTCCTTGCCGGCGTATTCATCGGGCTGGCCGTTGAAAAGGTCGCCGGATTCGGCGGCGCGCCCGGCCTTTTTCATGGGGCCGTAATCGAACTTGAGTAAGGTGATCACAACCATGAACAATATGGTGAGCAGCGCGTAATAGTTATAGGGGATAGCGCGCAGGAACACTTTAAAGCCATCTATCGTATCACCCGTAACGGAGCCTGTGACGGCCGCCGCCCAACTGGATATGGGGGCGATGATGCAAACGGGCGCCGCCGTGGCGTCGATAATGTATGCCAGCTTCGCGCGGCTCACCTTGAATTTGTCGGTTACGGGCTGCATTACGCTGCCCACGGTGAGACAGTTGAAGTAATCATCCACAAATATCAGCACGCCAAGGCCCACGGTGGATAGCGTTGCGCCCTCCTTGCTTTTCATGCGCGCCGCCGCCCATTTGCCATAGGCCGCGCTACCGCCGGCGGCGTTCATCAGCGCCACCATAACGCCCAGTATCACAAGGAATATCAGTATGCCCGCGTTCCATGAATCGCCAACGCGGGAGATATACATTTGGGCGATGGAGATGGTGGCCTTGACGGGGTTGAAATTGGCGTATAGCAGCCCCCCCATGAATATCCCCACGAAAAGGGATATGTACACCTCCTTGGTGATCAACGCCAGCACGATGGCCAACAGCGGCGGCGCCAGCGACCAGAACGTGCCGTAAAACTCGCTCACATACGCGGCCTCCTCGCCGTCGCTTGCCAGCACCATGGCGGGCAGCGCGATCAGAAGCACGCCGATCATGGCGCAAATCAACACACGCCGTGACCGTCTGGATATCGGTGGTATCCTCATACAATAAAATCCTCCCCTGATTTTTTACTGAATTAAGGCGCAAGGCCTTATAAATATGCAACCGCGTATAACGTGCCGGGTAACGAAAAAACGCGGGCGCAAACGGTGAATATTGGGTGTACTTGTTTTTGCATGCGTTTCAGGCTTTCATAAGTATACGACACTTAAATCAAAATGTCGAATCCCGGGAGAAGTTGGCGGTTGACTTTCCATATCAAACAGGTTAAACTGCTATTGGTACGAGTTATTTTACAAAATAAATCGATATCGTTTGAATAGTGCCCTGTCTTTCTCTGGCATTGCGGTGAAGGGATATCATCTAACAGAAATAACTGTGGAGAGGCAAATGATAATGATGACCTCTAACCTTTTTTTGGAAAAAACAGTGGAACGAACGCGCGCGTTGGCGGGAAGCGAACTGGATGAAATCACAGTGGAACGCGCGGTGTTTGGCCTGTTTTATTCCGGCGTGAAGATCTCTACCGGGCAGGGCGGGCTGTGCTTTACCCCCGTGAAAGGGATGCCCGAGGCCGTATGCTGTCCATCGAGCGCGAAGGCTATGCCACTTTCCGGCAAACTCGCCGGACGCAAAGTGGCGAAGTATCTTGCCGATATATTTGACGGCAACATCTTGCGGCGCACGTTGGGCATTGCGGCGCTTAACGCGCTTAGCACACTTTGTTGGGAGCGCGGCGCATACATAACGGCGGACGGAACGGCCTATGCGTTGCGCAAGAGCAAGGACGCCTTTGAGGAACTGGAAATCGCACAGGACGAAAGGGTCGCCGTTGTTGGCGCAATGGTGCCCATACTTAAAAAACTCGCGCGCGAGGGACACGACTATACCGTGTTGGAAATGGACTCCCGCACGCTCAAGGGCGACGAGCTTGCCCACTATCGCCCGGCAAACGAAGCCGGCCAGGTTATTCCGCATGCGGATCTGCTGGTGCTCACCGGCGTAACAATACTCAACGATACGCTCGCCGGTCTTTTGGACATGGCCAAGCCCGGCGCGCGCGTACTTGTCATCGGACCAACGGCCAGCATGCTGCCCGACGCGTTCTTTGCGCATGGCGTAACCATGATGGGCGGCGTCATCGTCACCGACACGGACGTGGCGCTCGATATCATCAGCGAGGCGGGCAGCGGTTATCACTTTTATGGCAAAAGCGCCGAACGGCTGCTTATTGAAAAGCTATGAAGGGAAAAGCGCAGACATTCACCATAAAAATGATGGTGCTGCTGGGGGTGCTGGCGGGCTGCTTCTTCCTGTCGTTTATGGTTGGCCGCTACCCGATTTCACCCGGCACCGTATGGGATATCATTCGTTCGCAAGTCATGTACGTAAAACCGTATTGGGAAGAAACCCTCATGACCGTCGTGCTGCAAGTCCGCCTGCCGCGCATCATAATGGGCATACTGGTGGGCGGTTCGTTATCAATCAG
>JAISXK010000027.1 GCA_031270585.1 Clostridiales bacterium
ATCGGTGACCTCCATCCTAAATCATAAACAGGCTGTTGAGTTTGGCGAGCAGTTCGGGCAGATTTTTCTTTTTTAGCTCGCATTCCCATATCCGTAAAACAGTCCACCCACGCCGTTCAAACTCATCCGAAACCGCCTGGTCCCGAGCCATGTTTCTTTCTCGTTTTGCTGTCCAGAAATCCTCATTCTGCTTATGTATTGCGCTAGCATTACGGCATTTTTTGTCGCTATGCAGGCGCTTTCTTGCATACATAGGCGCTGCATTGCCCCGCTGCCGTTCACCCCCGGCCTCCGTTCAGATCGCACCCACCCCAAAAAATCTGAACGGAGGACATATCAATGTCAAAAATCAATCTGAACGAGTCTTATCTCGATTTCTTTACTGCTGATTTCATCATCGACGTGCCGGACGAGCTGGCCGAGCAGCTTCTTCAATGGGAGCGCGACGAGGGCGCGTATGAGCGCCAGCGTTATCGCTACAAGGCCCATTTCTCCCTTGACCGCGATGATGGGACTGAGCATGACATTCTATTCGTGTCGCTCTCTGCCTGTGAGATTTACGAACGTAAGGTCACATACGAGCAGCTTCACGCGGCGCTTTCCACATTGCCGGACAAGCAGTCCAACCGTATCTATGCCCATTACTTCTTGGGTATGAGCAAAGCGTCCATTGCAAGAGCCGAGGGAGTGAGCCGCAACGTAGTGTGCTCCTCTATCAAGCGCGGCCTGAAGAACATGGAGCAGCTTTTGAAAAAATCCGTGTTTTGAGGTTACAACAGCCTCTTTTCTGTCAGGGCTTATGAGAGAACGCTTTTCCAGCTCTCATGCAGCTTGACAAAAGAATAGAGGATACCCGAACACTTTGCGGCGCGTGAGCCAAGCGACAAGTACGCCATGACCCCTGCCACCAGAGGGCAGGGAGAGTTGTCACAACTTTCAAACTGGTGACGACAGTATCCTCGCAAGATACACGGTCACAAAACCGCCAACGAAATGTCCGCCGCCTGAACCCTTGCCGGAGCGTAATGCAAATCCCGCACCGCATCAAGGGACGAGATGAACGCCAAAGCGCCCTTGACGCGGCGCAGACCTTGCATGCACCGACCATCAAGGGTTAAGGCAGGCCGTGTCCTACATCGCATTTCCTCTCAAGTTAGACTGGGGGTTTTCTGATGGGCAATTAAACTTACAATCTGCAAAAGCCGTGCATTAGTGCTGTTGATAGGTTGACAAAAACGCGTCCAACTTTTGCATAGCCGTCTGCAAATCTTCGATATTTGGCAAAAACACAATGCGGAAATGATCGGGTGCGCCCCAGTTGAAACCCGTTCCCTGTATGATCAATACTTTTTGCCGATGCAAAAAGTCTATGGCAAATTGTTGGTCGCTTGTGATGGAAAATCGCCCGGTATCCAACTTGGGGAATACATACATCGAGGCCTTGGGCGCTACAACGCTGACGCCCGGTATGTCGTTCAGCGTTTCGGCAACATACATACCCTGCTCATAAAGCCTGCCGCCGGGCAGAGTATGGGGGTTGGGCTCATCTTGGCCGAGAGCGAATGGGATCACCTGCTGTGAGAGCACATTGGCGCACAACCGCATGGATGAGAGCGTGTTGAGTCCGTCTATATAGCCCTGGGCTTTAGATTTATCGCCGCTTAGCACCATCCAGCCACAGCGGAACCCGCAGATGATATGCGATTTGGAAAGACCGTTGAAGGTAACGCAGAATAGATCCGGCGCAAGCGAGGCGATGGATGTGTGCGTGCCCTCATATACTATCCGGTCGTAGATTTCATCCGCAAATATGATCAAATCATGCTCACGCGCAATATCGACAATCTGCTGTAGCGCTTCGCGCCCATAAAGGGCGCCGGTGGGGTTGTTGGGGTTGATGACCACGATCGCCTTTGTGCGCGGCGTAATTTTCTTTTTAATATCGGTGGCGTCGGGCGCCCACTCGGCACTTTCATCGCAGATATAGTGCGCCACCTTGCCGCCGGCAAGCGTGGCAGAAGCCGTCCACAACGGGTAATCGGGCGCGGGGATAAGTATTTCATCGCCGGTATCCAGCAGTGCGGTCATACACATACTGATTAGCTCGCTGGCGCCGTTGCCGGTATAAATGCCGCCCTCGGTAACATTTGGCAGCCCTTTTTTGGTGTGGTACGCCTGTATGGCCGCCAAGGCCGGCGCGATGCCCTTGGAATCCGAATACGCCTGCGAAGAACGAATATTGTTTGCAAGCTGGTTAAAGAGTTCTTCAGGCGCGTCAAAACCAAAAACCGCAGGGTTGCCGATGTTCAATTTAAGCACCTTATCGCCGGCCCTGATCATTTTTTCCGCTTCTTCTAAAACGGGGCCGCGCACCTCGTAACGCACGTCTTTTAATTTTGAGGCTTTATCGAGCATTCTGATGTTCCCTCCAACATTCGTAGATATTATAACCAACCATAAGCATTACGGACTTCCATATTGATTGATTATTTTATTATACACGCTTTTGTACATGGAGGAAAGCCATTGAGTTACTTGAGTTACCCCAAAACAGGAGAGAGGTAGGAGAGAGGAGGAAAAGAAGCGGGTAACAAGGGGTTCGAAAGTACAAAATGGATGTCGTCTAAGCCGTGGTATGTTCCTGAAATAAATGCCTTTGCATTTGAAATCAACATATGCAGCCACTTCAAATGCTCAGGGTTTTCCTTGTGATCAAAGGACTTCCGCCTCACGAAGAAATCCCTCTTTGGGCAGCCGTCTGTATACAAATCCTTCCGGCCATCGTAGCCCATATAGATATTCCCGGCACTTTTCCTCTGTGTCGTACCTCTCCACGAATTCCATCAGGCTCATTGCTTCCTGTTGCGCCATTCCTTCATCGCCTGTGTTCTTCTTTCTATTTTATCATATTATGCTTTTTTGGATAGTCATATTAAAAAAAGTTTGGGCCAAGCGAAAAAGGGCTGATTTCCGCTACAACTTATCGCAAAAAACAAGTCTACGGCCCTTTTTTTAAGGCATAGCCGCTATAGCGCGCTCTATCTGCGCGGTAACGTCGCACTTTATATAAAGCGCGGCTTGCCGCAATGCCGCAGCAAACGCCTTGGCGTTTGAGCTGCCGTG
>JAISXK010000135.1 GCA_031270585.1 Clostridiales bacterium
CATAAAAAGCGGCGCGCAGGTTTCGCTTTCGCGTTTTGAAGTGGTGCGCCACACATGAGCGGGCAGATTACCGGCAGCGCCCGCTGCGCGCTTTGCCCCCATGGCTGCGTACTTGCTCCCAGCCAAACGGGCCGCTGTTTGGCGCGCGCCAATCAGGGCGGGACCGTTTTGCCGCTTAGCTATGGCGCCTACAGCGCCATAGCGCTCGATCCCATCGAAAAAAAGCCGTTATACCACTTTTGCCCCGGCAAGAAGGTACTTTCCATCGGCGGGTACGGTTGCAACATGCATTGCGCGTTTTGCCAGAATGACGCCATCTCGCAACAGCCGCCCCCGGCGGATGCCGGTATGATAACGCCCGCGCAATTGGCCAGCGCCGCAAAGAACGCCACGCCCAACATCGGCGTGGCGTTTACCTATAACGAGCCATGCGTGGGGTTTGAGTTCGTGCGCGACGCCGCCATGGCCGTGCGCGCGGCGGGGTTAAAAACAGTGCTGGTTACAAACGGGTTTCTAAATAGCCGCCCCTGGCAGGAGCTTGTGGGGCTCATGGATGCCTGCAATATCGATCTGAAAAGCTTTCGCGAACAGGGTTACCGCGATTTGGGCGGCGCGCTGCGGCCCGTAAAGGAAAACATCGCCTACGCCGTCGCGCATACCCATGTGGAGGTTACGACGCTCGCGGTACCCAACTTTGCGGATGACGAAAGCGATATGCGCGCCCAGGCCGCGTGGCTCGCCTCGCTTAACGCCGATACGCCGCTGCACATCACGCGGTATTTTCCGCGTTACCATTTTAGCGCGCCCGCTACCGATATGGCAACGCTGCGTCGCCTTGCCGGCGTCGCCTCACAATATCTCACATACGTTTATCTGGGGAATTGTTGATTGATAAGGTCATCCGCCATATTTGACGACCTGCGTCAAATACGCCCGCAGCTGCTCAAGCGCATCCTTTGCGGCGGGGGTGTATTTGGCGTTGCCCTGAGCCAGCGCGCCCCTGCCGCCGCCATGCGCGTTGAGCGCCGCGTTTACGGCCAGGCTGATTTCCCCCGCGTCAATGGACACATCTTCGCTGCGGCAGATCACATACTGCATGTTTTCCCCGCTTCTTCCGAGCAGCAACGCAAACACCTGCGGCGTTTTGCATAGAGAAAGCGCCAATGGCCGCAACTGCGCGGCGTCAATATCCGCCATGGCGGTAACGAGCTTTATTTTGCCGCATTGCGCGGCGTCGTTTAAAAGCTCCCGCGTCATATAGGCGATTATCTTTTGGGTGAGTATTTTGTTGGCGTGTTTGGCGTCGCTTAATTCCCGCCCCTGCTTGCTTACGGCGGCGGTCACATCCTCCCCGCGGCAGGAGAAGCGCCTGGCCAACTCCTGCACAATGCGTTGATTGCGCGCGGCGGCGTTTTGCGCGCGCGCGCCGCAGGCGAACGTGACGCGCGCGCCGCCTTTGTAGTTTTCTGCAGCGGTCAGCTTTAGCGCGCCCACCTCGCCGGTATTGCGTACATGTGTGCCGCAGCACGTGCAGCTATCGCCCCCCGGCATGGATATGACGCGCACCGTACCCGTAAGCCCACCGGCCTTTTTGCGCAATGTCAGCCCTTCGAGCGCGGTTTCATCCACATAGGTGATTATAACGGGCAGGTTTGCCCAAATCAACTCGTTGGCGCGGCGCTCCAGGCCATCAAGCTCACTCTCGGTAAAGGGACGGTCAAAATCCACCGTGCAATACGCGGGCGCCATATGGAATCCCACATTGACCGCATCGAACAGATCCTTCGCCGCGAAGGATAGCAGGTGCTCGCCGCTATGCTGCTGCATATGGTCAAACCGGCGCGGCCAATCAAGCGCAAGCGCTACCCGCTTGCCTGCGGGCAAAGGGCCGCTCATCCGGTGTGTAACTTCACCCCCGTGTTCCGTCACACCTAAAACCTCCACCTCATCCGCCGTGCCAAGATCGTGCGGCTGGCCGCCGCCCGCAGGGTAGAATATGGTCTTATCGAGCACCACATCATAAAAGGCGTTTTGCCCGGTGGCGGCGGTAATTTCGGCGCAGCGAAGTACGGTGGCCTTTGCGGTTTTCAGGTAGCTGTTGTTGAGATATAGCTGACTGGTCATGCCGGCTCCTTGCAAACTGGCGCGGTATGAGCGCCTGTGGTATGATATTTTAGTATACTCCCTTAGTGAATACGCTTGCAAGCGCCTTGCCAATGCGGTAAAGTGGTGCGAAGGATGTATGCGCGCGAAAAATTCGATTTTCCATATGCAATAACGGCGGAGGTGGGCATGAAGCCAACATTAGTGATACTCGCGGCAGGTATGGGCAGCCGCTATGGCGGCCTGAAGCAGATCGACCCGGTGGATGACGACGGCAACCTGCTTATAGATTATTCGGTACACGACGCCAGGCGCGCCGGTTTTGAAAACGTGGTATGCATTATCAAGCACTCCATGGAGGATGATTTTAACGCCGTATTTGGCAGCCGCATCAAAAAGCAGCTTTCGCTCACGACAGCCTATCAAGAGCTTTCCTCATTGCCTGAAGGCTTTTCGCTGCCGGCCCGGCGTGAAAAACCCTGGGGCACGGCGCACGCCCTCCTTTGTGCCAAAGAGCAGGTGAACGGCCCGTTTGCCGTAATCAACGCCGACGATTACTATGGCCCGCACGCGTACCAGGCGATATACGGGTATTTAACGGGCGCGCACGCGCCGGGGGAATACGTCATGGTAGGCTTTCCGGTGGAAAATACGCTTTCCGACTACGGCACGGTTACGCGCGGCGTATGCGTACAGAATAACTCGGGATATCTGGAGCGTATCGAAGAGATCGCTAGTATCCGCCGCGAGGGTGGCGGCGGCGCTTACGAGAAGGATGGCCGCAACGTCATACTGCCCACAGGTGTCACCATATCCATGAATTTTTGGGGGTTTGACGTCGGCGTGTTCGATTATCTGGCTGCGGATTTCCCTCGCTTTTTAGAGCGGAGCTTAAAAGAAAACCCGCTCAAATGCGAATACCTGCTGCCCGCATGCGTGCATGATATGCTACAGGCGCAAAAGGTCAGCGTAAAGGTGCTCAAAAGCGCGGATGCCTGGTTTGGCGTCACTTATAAAGAAGACAGGCCCATCGTGCGCGACTCCATCCGCAAACTAAAGGCAAAGGGCGTGTATCCCTTACACTTGTGGCGTTAAGCATTTAAAGCGTTGGCAAGCCACCGTTTTGCGTTTTGACAGCCCGCGCCCGCTCTTTCCCATACACCTGCTGCGCATAGCGCACGGCGGCCATGGCGTCGGGGGCGTAAAAATCCGCGCCGATCTCGCGGGCGTATGCTTCCGTCAGCACGGCGCCCCCCACCACAACGCGGCATTGGGGCGCTTTTTCTTTTAGCAGCGCTATGGTGTCGCGCATGCCGGTGACGGTGGTCGTCATCAGTGCGGAAAGCCCCACCAGCCTCGTGCCGGTTCGGTTTGCCGCATGCGCCACCTGCTCGGGCGGCACATCCTTACCCAAGTCGGTCACATGAAAGCGATAGCTTTCCAGCATGGCCTTGACGATATTCTTGCCGATATCATGCACATCCCCCTTCACGGTGGCAATCACAACCTCGCCCGCGCTTTCGCCCTCTTGGCCCTGCACGCCCTCCCGCAGCACGGCAAACGCGGACTTTGCCGCTTCCGCGCTCATCAAAAGCTGCGGCAAAAACAGGCTGCCTTTTTCAAAGCCTTCCCCCACGTAGTTCAGCGCGGGTATGAGCGCGCCGTTGATGATCTCCAGCGCGTCCCGCCCCGCCATGGCGGCCAGGGCCAACTGCCCCGCCTGGGTTTTCAGGCCTTTTACAATGGCGTCTTGCAACTGCTTTTGCATATCCGTATCCGCCGGGGCCGTGCGCGCACCAGGCAGTATGGGTTGTATGACGGGCGCCGGCGCTTTTTGCGCCGTGCCAGCCGGCGGCGTATCCGCCTGCTGCGTTGCGAACATGTTGGCGGGGTCTCCAAAGTATTTTATAAGGCCGCCGCATTGCGGGTCGTGATTTAAAAGCGCCGACGCGGCGTAGCAGGTTTCCATCATGCGCGGATTGTTGGGGTTGATGATGGCGGCGCTGAGTCCCGCGTAGAGCGCCATGGCGAAAAACGCGGCGTTGACGCTGTCCCGCGCGGGCAACCCAAAGGATACGTTGGACACCCCCAATATGGTATTCACGCGTAACCTTTCCTTGATCAGCCGCAGCGCGTCGAGTGTGATCAACGCGTTTTTCTGCCCGGCGCTTACCGTCATTGTCAGCGGGTCTATGATGATATCCTTTTTTTTGATACCATATTCCGCAGCGGTCGTGATAATGGTCTCGGCGATTTTCAAACGCCCCTCGATGGTTTCGGGTATGCCCGTCTCGTCAAGCGTCAACGCCACCACCAGCCCCCCGTATTTTTGCACGAGCGGAAACACGGCGCGCATGCTTTCCGCCTTGCCGTTTACGGAATTCACCATTGGCTTGCCGTTGTAGCAGCGCATGGCAAGGGCAAGCGCGTTCACATCGGCGCTATCCAGCTGCAGCGGGGTATCCAATACGCTTTGCAGGCCCGCCATGGCCTTTACTAGCGTTGTTGCTTCGTCTATACCCGGCAGGCCGCAGTTCACATCGAGTATATGCGCGCCGGCCTGTGCCTGCGCGATGCCCTGTTGCAGCACATAATCCATATCGTCCTGCCGCAGCGCCTGCTTTAGCCGGGGCTTGCCCGTAGGATTGATGCGCTCGCCTATCCATACGGGCGCGCCGCCGATCGTTACCGCCCTGCCATAGCTGCTCACCACCGATAGACCCTTTTCCTGCACGGGCAACGGGCATAGGCCGCTTGTGGCTTCAATCACCGCGCGCATATGCGCGGGCGTCGTACCGCAGCAACCGCCCAGCACCCGCGCCCCCTGCCGCGCCACCTCACGCATCACCGCCGCGAATTCATAGGGTTCGGTATCATATACGGCGCCGCCGCCCTCGCCCTCGCGCGGCAACCCGGCATTGGGCGTGATGATGATAGGCGTTGAAGCTATGCCGCGCAATTCCTTTAACAGCGGCAGCATCTTTTGGGGGCCCAAGCTGCAGTTGAGCCCCAGCGCGTCCACGCGCAGG
Organism: Clostridiales bacterium; assembly: GCA_031270585.1. Taxonomy (GTDB): domain Bacteria; phylum Bacillota; class Clostridia; order Christensenellales; family CAG-138; genus JAISXK01. The sequence continues at coordinate 5,133 of JAISXK010000135.1, forward strand.
CCCTCCAGCAACGCCACCACGGTATGCACGTCCCCGCCGGTCAAAAGCCGACCGTTAGCGCCGACCGTTACGGTGGCGAAGATGGGCAGATCGCAGCTTTCCCTGGCCGCCAGCACCGCCGCCTTAAGCTCATAGCTGTCCGACATGGTTTCGATCAGCACCATATCCGCGCCCGCCGCCGCGCCCGCCGCAATGGTTTCATAGTACATGGCCACGGCGTCTTCAAAGGGCAAATCGCCCAGCGGTTGCAGCAATTGTCCTGTGGGGCCGATATCCAGTGCCACGAATTTCGGCTGCGTGCCGCCGCTTTGCGCCGCCGCCTCCTTTACACGCCCAACACCGGCCGACGCGACATCCCCCGCGCTATACCCCGTGCCCGCAAGCTTATACGCCGTGCACCCAAACGTATTGGTGCTGGCTATATTGCACCCTGCGTCAAAATACGCCCTGTGCAGCGCGCGTATGGTATCGGGGTGGGTAATACTCCATATATCGGGGTTTTCTCCCGGTTGCAGGCCGGCGGCCTGCAGCATAGTGCCCATTGCGCCATCCAGATATAAAAGCCTGTTTTTCACTAAATCGCGTATCGGCATAGCTTATTCCTCTCTGGGTCATGTCAACATGACCTGAACGCGCATGTATATAAATCGCAGCCGGCGCATTTACCGCCGCATTGCCGGCGTTTCTCAGGTAGCGCCTCGCGCGAAAGGCCGATCACCGCCGTGATGGATTTTGTGGGCGTCAGCATATGCGCGGCTGTGGCGCAAAGCCCTATTTTTTTATGCGCGTCAAGTATTTTTAGCAGCGTCCCCTGCGTATCCAGCGCAAGATCGCCATACCCCGGCGAAAAGCGCCGCGTTATGGCATACCCCTTTTGCGCGTAGGCCCGTGTAAGCTCGCCATGCGCGCTGTCTGCGTATTCTTCAATATAGGCGGCGGCGCACGCCTGCATCACCGCCTCATCCGCCACGGAAATTTTACCGGTGCGGCCAATCAGCCTGTCCACCTGCGCGCCCAATGTCGCGGCAAACAGCAAATATTCTTCGCAGCCCGCAAGGTGGGTTTGCAGATCCCTGCTATCAATCCGCCGCGCGCCCAGTATGAGCGCGCCGCCGTCTTCTTCTTTTTTCAACCGTAATTGCGCGTATGCGGGCGACGCGCTCTCGGCAATCGCCAGCATGCACGCGCCAAGCTTTTGGTTAAGCGCCAAGCCCGGCTGTTGCCCGGATTTATAGCCCAAATACCGCAGCGCCTCCTGTTTGAGAAAATCCATTTGCGCTACCTTACCCCGCCTTGATGATATGGGATATGTTGTTGAGTATTTCCGCCGCCAGCGCAGGCTTATTCATGGTATATATATGTATGCCGCGCACGCCGTTGGCGATCAGGTCTATAATCTGCTCGGTGGCATACGCAATGCCCGCCTGGCGCATAGCCTCGGGCTGGCCGCCGAATTTATCCAGTATATTTACAAACCTGGGCGGCAGCGATGTGCCGCTAAGCTTGATGATGCGCCCAATCTGCGATCTGTTGGTGACGGGCATGATGCCCGCCAGCACCGGCGTATCCACGCCGATATCACGTATGCGGTATAAAAACCGGTAGAGTATGTTGTTATCAAAAAACATTTGCGTGGTCAAAAAACTGCACCCGGCCTCCACCTTTCCCTTCAGGTGGCGGATATCCGCTTCAAAGCTCGCAGCGCTTATGTGCCCTTCGGGGTAGCAGGCCCCGCCGATGCAAAAGCCGCCAAACGCGCGCGTTTCTTTTACCAACTCGCTGGCATAGCTGTATTGGCCGGGCAGCGGAAAATCCGCGTCCGCTGGCAAATCACCGCGCAGCGCCAGTATGTTTTCGATGCCGGCGTCGCGGTAGCTTTCCAGCAACCCCCGTATCTCTTGCCTGCTGGAGGATACGCAGGTTAAATGCGCGAGCGCAACGGCGCCGCATTGCTTCACAAACCGCGTCATTTCCAGCGTATTGCCGGATGTGCCACCGCTTGCCCCACAGGTAACGCTGATAAAGTCGGGCGCCAGTCCGGCGGCTTCCGTTACGACGGCTCTGGCGCCTTCAAGCCGGGCATCCTGCCTGGGCGGGAAGAGCTCTATCGACACCGTTACGCGCCGCTCCCGCAGCAGTTCGCTGATAAACATGTTTTACTCCAAATATAATCATCATTCCATTGAGAAACAAAGGTTTCCCGTGGCCTTTTATGTGTTGCATGGTAATGGAAACACGGGCTTTTGTCAAGTAAGACCCCCGCGCATGAAAAACAGGCCCCGCAAAAACCCGCCGGGGCCCGGTATGCTTCTTGAAGTTATCCCATCAGTTTTACGAGCACGGCCTTTTGCGCGTGCATGCGGTTTTCCGCCTCGTCAAAGAGCTCTGTTGCATGCGCCTCAAATACGTCGTCGGTGATTTCCTCACCGCGGTGCGCGGGCAGGCAGTGTTGCACGATGGCGTCGGGCTTCGCCGCCTTCATCACGGCTTTGTTTACCTGATAGCCTTTAAACGCCACCTTGCGCCCGGCGGCTTCGCCCTCTTGCCCCATGCTGGCCCATACGTCGGTATAGAGCACATCCGCACCCTCGGCCGCCGCCATCACGTCGGTGGTCAGCGTAAAGTTGTCTTGGGCGCTTGCCCACTTTACAATATCCGCGTCGGGTCTAAAGTCTTTGGGGCAGGCCATATGCACGTCAAGCCCCATCTTTACGCAACCCACCGCGAGCGAGTTGGCCACATTGTTGCCGTCGCCGATATAACAAAACTTCAATCCGCGCAGCGTGCTTTTGTATTCGCGTATGGTCATCAGATCCGCCAGCACCTGGCAAGGGTGCGCATAATCCGTCAGGCCGTTGATGATGGGGATGCTGCCGTACGCCGCCAAATCCTCCACCTCCCGCTGAGCGAACGTGCGTATCATGATGCCGTTCAGGTAGCGCGAGAGTACCCGCGCGGTATCCTGCACGGGCTCGCCGCGCCCAATTTGCAGGTCGGACGCGCTTAAAAACAGCGGATATCCGCCCAACTGCACCATGCCCACCTCGAAGGAGACGCGCGTGCGCGTAGAAGCTTTCTGAAATATCAGCCCCAGCGTTTTGCCCTTGAGCAGCGGACGCGACGCACCGTTCTTCTGCTCATACTTGAGCTGATCCGCCAGATTGAGTATGTCGGTAATTTCCTCCGTCGTAAGGTCGCCAAGCTTTAAGAGGTGCCTCATGCTTCTATTTCCTCCTTTAATATTGTAATCGCTTCGGCAAGCAGCGCTTGCGGTATGTTGAGCGGCGGCAAAAGCCGTATTCTACCCTTGGCGGTGAGCGCAAGCACGCCCCGTTTCAGGCAGCCCGCCAAAATATCCCCGGCGTCGCGCCCGGTCTCAATGCCCAGCATCAGCCCCAGGCCCGATATGCCGCGCACGCCTTTTACGCCCGTGAGCGTTTCGCGGATATACGCCGATTTCTCGCCCACGCCGGCAAGCAGCGCGTCGTCTATGCGTGAAAGCACGTTAAGCGCCCCGGCGGCGCTTACGGGGTTGCCGCCAAATGTAGAGCCATGCAACCCTTCCCCCAGCACGTGGCGGGTCTTTTCGTTGAAGAGCGTCGCCCCAAAGGGCAATCCGCCGGCCAGCCCCTTGGCGGTAGATACGATATCCGGCCATATACCATAATGCTTGTAACAATACAGCTCGCCCGTGCGGCCATTGCCCGTTTGCACCTCGTCGATCACCAGCAGCATATCGCGTTGTTCCGCCATGCGGGCGACCTCCCGCACATAGGCGTAATCCAGCGCGCGCACGCCGCCCTCACCCTGTATAAGCTCCATCATCACGGCGCAGCAATCGCTCTCATCCATGGCCTGCTCCATCTCGCCGATATCGTCGGGCTCCACATGCACGAAGCCCGGTGTGAACGGCATGAAATGCTGGTGGAATTCTTCCTGCCCGGTGGCGGAAAGCGTGGTGATGGTGCGCCCATGAAAGCTGTTTTTGAGCGTGATGATATTGGGCCGGGCAATGCCGTAGCGGTCGTTGCCATATTTCCTTGCGGCCTTGATGGCGCACTCGTTGCTTTCGGCGCCGGAGTTTGAAAAGAACACGCCCTTCATGCCGGTGCGCGCGCATAGCATGGCGGCAAGCTCGCTTTGCGGCCCCGTGAAATAATAGTTGGACGCATGCTGCAGCTTACGCGCCTGCCGGCACACGGCGTCGGCCCACTCCTTGTCGGCCGCGCCAAATGTGTTTACGGCGACGCCGCTGCCAAGGTCTATGTAGCGCTTGCCGGTCTCGTCGTATACTTCGGCGCCCTGGCCGCTTACAATCACCACATCCAGCCGGTGGTAGGTGTTGAGTATATATGCCTGATCCATCTCTTTGATTGCGTGCATCGCGCTCCCTCCTTTAACCTGTGTAAAGCCAATCATTTTCTAACCGCTTACTCTCCCGTTCACCATGCTTTAAAAGGGGTCATGGGGCAGCCATTCATTTAACAAAACATCGTTCCCATCCCCTCGTCGGTCAGCACCTCTATCAGTATGGAGTGCGGCACCCGCCCGTCGATGATAAACACCTTCTTCACGCCCCGCCGGATGGCCTCAATGCAGCATTCCACCTTGGGGATCATGCCGCCCTGTATCACGCCTTCGCGCAGCAACCGCTGCGCCTCGCTCACCTGCACCACCGATACCAGCGACGCGGGGTCGTTCATATCCCTCTTGATACCCTCGGTATCCGTCATGGATATAAAGCTTTCCGCCTTGAGCGTGCCGGCAATTCTGGCGGCGGCGGTGTCGGCGTTTATGTTGTATACGTTCTCTTCGCGATCGCATCCCACGGTGGAAATCACCGGAATATACCCCTTTTCCAGCAGATCCAATATAGGCCCGGCGTTGACGGAAACGATTTCGCCCACATACCCCAGGCGCTCGTCATACCGCTTTGCTTCTATCAGGTGGCAGTCCATACCGCTCAGACCGATGGCGCGCCCGCCCATATTGTTTATCAGACTGACAAGCCCCTTGTTGATTTTGCCCGCCAGCACCATCTGCACGATCTCGGCGGTTTCGCGATCCGTCACGCGAAGCCCGCCCGCAAATTCCGGTTTTTTGCCTATCTTTTGCATCAGCTCGGTGATCTCGGGCCCGCCGCCGTGTATGAGCACCACCTTTACGCCAATTAGCGCCAATAGCGCGATATCGCCCATAACGGCGCGCTTTAATTCATCGTTCACCATGGCGTTGCCGCCGTATTTCACAACGACGATTTTTCCGTTGTATTCCCGGATATAGGGCAACGCCTGTATGAGCACCTTCGCGCGCTGTGCGTTTGTGATGTTCGTATCGTCCATATATACCTCGTCTATGATCTGTAATCCCCGTTGATCTTTACGTAGTCGTAGGTTAAATCACAGCCCAGGGCGGTAGATTGCGCGAAACCTTCGTGCAGATCTACCAGTATGTCTATCTCCTCCTGCAGCAGCACCCGCTTGGCCTCTTCTTCCGAAAACGGCGTGCCGGCGCCATCTCTGCACACATCCACCCGCCCGGCGGCCGAAGCAAATGATACATCCACCTTATGTATATCCACATCCGCGCCGGAATACCCGATCGCGCAAAGCACGCGGCCCCAGTTGGCGTCCGCGCCAAACATGGCGGCCTTAAAGAGGCTGGATGTGATAACGCTTTTGGCCACCGTCCGCGCGCAGCCTTCATCTGCGGCGCCGCTTACCCTGCAACTTAACAGCTTTGTTGCGCCCTCGCCATCCCTGGCGATCGCCCGGCAGAGCGTTTCCGTTACGGCGCGAAGCGCCGCGCAAAACGCGTCAAACGCATAGCCCGGCGCTGTGATTTCCCGGTTGCCGGCCATGCCGTTTGCCAGCACGCTCACCATATCGTTCGTGGATGTATCCCCGTCCACGCTCACCATGTTAAACGTATCGGCAATATCGCACGCGAGTGCCCGCTGCAGCATGGCGGGCGCAATCGCGGCGTCGGTGGTGATAAAGGCCAGCATGGTGGCCATGTTGGGGTGTATCATGCCCGATCCCTTGGCAATGCCGCCGATATGGCACTTTACGCCATCCAGCGTAAACGCGTAGGCTACTTCTTTCTTTATCCGATCCGTGGTCATGATGGCGGTGGCTGCGGCGTCGCTGCCACTGGCGGATGCGGCAAGCGCGCGCACCAGCCCCGGCATGCCTGCCTGTATGGGCGCAAGGGGCAACGGTTGCCCGATCACTCCGGTGGATGCGATTATGACATCCCCCGCGCTGATTTTCGCCTCTTGCGCCAGCAGCGCGCACATGGCCGCGGCAATTTTCATCCCGTCTGCGTTGCAGGTGTTGGCGTTGCCGCTGTTGCAGAGTATGGCCCTGGCTTGTCCATCTTGCACGTTTTCCATGGTGACGCATATGGGCGCGCCCTTCACCAGATTTTTTGTATATACGCAGGCTGCGGCGGCAGGCGCTTTGCTCAGTATCAGCGCCAGGTCTTTTTTATCCTTATTTTTGCGCAGGCCGCAATACACGCCCGACGCAGAAAAACCCTTTGCGGCGCAAACGCCGCCTTCAATCTGTTTCATGTTTTAAGATCATCCCTTTCCCTACAGCGCAAGCCCTTCTGTCTCAGGCCGGCCCAGCATGATATTCATGCACTGTAGCGCCGCGCCCGAGGAACCCTTGCCCAGGTTGTCGTAGCGCGCGTAGAGCGTGATGCGCTCGTCGTTTCCGCAGAAAAACACCTCCATATAATCCTTACCGGCAAGCGCGCCGGCGTGGATAAACCCGCTATGCGCGTTGGCGGGCAGCACACGCACCATCTCCTGTCCGGCATAGTGGTTTTCGTATATTGCCTGCAACGCGCCAAGGCTGCTTATGTTTTGCAATTGCCTTACGTGCAGCGGCACACTCACAAGCATGCCCGCGTAAAAATCCGCCACGATGGGGTTCATAACAGGAGCCGCCGTAAGGCCCGTATAAGAAAGCATTTCGGGCAGGTGCTTGTGCGTTTGCCCCGGCGCGTAGTGGCGGGGGCTGTCGTATATGTCGGCCCGGTCGTCTTCCCAATATTCGTTGATCATCTTTTTACCTCCGCCGCTGTAGCCCGTGAGCGAAGTCACGCTCAGTAGCGCGTCCTTCCCCAGCGCCCCCGCGTTTACCAGCGGATAAACAAGCGCGATGTAGCCGCTGGCGTGGCAGCCCGGCACCGCAGTGCGCATACCGTATTCGATCTTCACTCTGTGCGCTGCGGAAAGCTCGGGAAACCCATAGGCAAACCCGTGGCCCGTGCGGTGCGCGCTGGAAGCGTCGATGATGCGCGCGCCGCCGCCTTCAACAAACGAAACCGCCTCGCGCGCCGCGTCATCGGGCAGGCATAAAAAGGATATGTCCGCCTCCAGCAGCTTTTCCTTGCGCGCCTGCGGGTCTTTCCGCTCCGCTTCGCTAAGCGTAAGCAACGTAATATCGGCGGCCCCTACTATACGCTCGTATATGCGAAGCCCGGTGGAACCTTGCTTGCCATCAATGAAAACTTTGTACACAGATTACTCCTTTATGTGCGATACTACATAATTATACATTAAGACGGCTCAATGTCAACGATTATTTGCATAAATATAATATTGTATCCGCTTTTATACGCAAGGAAGGCGCGCTATGCTTCAGCGTCTTCAAGAAGCGATGTGCACGCGGGGCAACGCCTGGCGTGGATATCGATTTCGGTGCGGCAGTAGGGGCATGCCTTGGTAGCGGGCTCTTCTTCTTTCTCCGGCGCGGCGTTGGCGGCTTCTTCTTCAGGCTTCTTTTCCGTGAGCCGGTTCATCGCGCGCACCATTAAAAACACGACGAGCGCAATGATGAAAAAGCTGATTGCCGCCGTGATAAAAGCGCCATACCGCAATGTGGTGCCAAATATATCTACCGACAGCGTATCGAAATTTTGGTTGGCGAATATGCCGATGATGGGGGAAATGATGTTGTCGGTAAGCGATTTCACCGCGTTTTGAAACGCCGCGCCTACAATCACGCCCACGGCCAGTTGCATCACGTTGCCCTTCAGCGCGAAGTCTTTAAATTCCTGCCAAAATTTTTTCATACGCACCTCAAAAAGAGTATTTCTAAGCCCGTAAAGGGCCTTATATATCCATTAAGCATAGTCTGATCTATTCTGAAAGACAAGAGATTTTATGAAAACCGCGT
>JAISXK010000004.1 GCA_031270585.1 Clostridiales bacterium
AACTGGGTTCCGCCATCAAGCCGCTGGCGGTGTATGGCCCGGCGTTTGACGCCGGCGCGTCGCCCGCCACCATTATAGGCAACTTCCCCGCGCCCATACAGGGATGGACGAAGAGCCCCGGTTACCCTTATATCGGGTCGAGCGACTATATCGGCCCGCTGAGCATACGCCAGGGCATCGTTTCTTCGCTCAATGTCATGGCGGTGCGCACGCTTTACGAATATGTAACGCCCGAAGTGGGCGCGCAATACCTTATCAACATGGATGCCGTGCCCTCTAAAATCAACGCAGACGGCCCCGGTCTGGCGCTGGGCACATCCACGCTCACGACCATACAAACGGCGGCGGCGTTTGGCGCCATTGCTGCGGGCGGCGAGTATATCAAGCCGATGTCCTTTACAAAAGTGGTTGATGGCGACGGCAACGTGGTGCTTAACGCCGATACATTGCGCGAGACTAGGCGCATCTATAAAGAGAGTTCGGCGTATATGCTTGTCGATGTGCTGACCGACGCCGTAAACCGCGGTACCGGCAAGCGCGCCAGGATTGATAACATGACAGTGGCCGGAAAAACCGGCACAAACTCCGATTATAAAAGCGTATACTTCGCGGGGATGACCCCCTATTACGCCGCAGCGGTGTGGGTGGGTCATGACGACCCGTCCGCCAGCACTCTCAAAAAAGGTACCGGCGGCGAATACGCCGCGCCCATCTGGCAGGCGTTTATGGAGCCTATTCACGAGGGCTTGCCCAATAAAAGCATCATCGATACGCCGCCCTCCTCGCTGGGGCTTGTGCGAAAAACCGTTTGCCAGGTCTCGGGGTTATTGGCTACCGACGCATGCTACGCGGATCAAACCGGGCATACCCCCATCACGGATTGGATGCTGGATGAAAACGCGCCCACCACCATGTGCGATATGCATGCCGCAGTGGCCATTTGCAGCGAAAGCGGCGCTATAGCGACGCAATACTGCCCCGAAAGCAGCGTTGTGGGCGGGGCTGTCGTGCTGATTAACCCCGGCACCTATTACGACCAGTTTACGGATGAAGAGCTTTCCACCGGGCTTACAAACTACGTGCGCACCATGCTGCCGCTGGATGCGTATGTGGAAAATATGACGGACTCGTATGGCCGCTGTCTCATACACGGGTATGAAGGGGCCGCAGCAGGCGAAACGGATGACGGCCAATCCAATTACGGGGATAGTTTTCAGACGCTGCGCGAGTTGCGGCTGCAATCACAAGAGCTGCGCGCCGAAATAAAAGAATTTATCGACGCCAATAGCCTGGAGCTTTCTGAAAACAGCAAACTCAACGTGCACATGACGCAGTTGGATGCGTTGGCGCGCGGCAACAGTCCCGATAAGTTGCGGCAGGGCATAGCAAACGCCCGGGCCGACTATGAGGCGATACGCGACAAATATCTGGGGTGAACCATGCCGGAAAACGAGAAAAAGCGCCGTGCGCTGCTGGCGGCATATGAGGGGGAAAGAATGCGTCTGGCGCGCTTGGGCGCGCAAACGGATAAAGAGGGCATATTTGCGGCGCCGGTGTTTGGCGACGGACCCCTGTCGCCCAGACTGATGCTCATTGGCGAGGCGCCGGGCGCGGAAGAAGTGGCGGCGCGGCGCGCGTTTGTCGGTAAGGCCGGCCGCCAGTTGGATAAGCTGCTCGCGCAATCCGGCATCTGCCGGGCGGATATATATATCACAAACGCGGTAAAATACCGGCCGGTTACCGTTTCGGAAAAATCCATGCGCAACAGAACACCCTCTTCGAAGGAGGCGCGCGACGCGCTTGAACTGCTGGGAACGGAAATCGGCATATTGCGGCCGGCCATCATCGCAACGCTGGGCAATGTGCCGCTTGGCGCCTTGTTGGCGCTGGCGGGCGAAAAAAGGCGCGCCATAGGCGAACTGCACGGGCAAGCGGTTAAGCTTAACGTTGCCGGGCATGAAACGGTATTGTTTCCGCTTTATCACCCGGCGAGCGTCATCTATAACAGGGCGTTGCTGCCAACATGTGAAAACGACGCGCGGCGTTTGGGCAAACTGATATCAATCGCGTGAAACATGGTAAATGCATACGCGCTGTGAACAATCGGTGATAATAGGTTGAAGCCCCCAAACAGGGAACGCGCCTTATGGTATACTGACGGAAGGTGAGAAGTATGATAAAAAAGATATTTTGCTTGTTGCTGACAGGCGTTTTTTTCTTGTCTGCCAAACCGGGGGCGCTGGCCGCCGCGCGGCGCGAGTTTGGGCAGGTAACGGCCGAGGGCGTGCGCCTTCGGGACGCCGCCAGCGTCGAAAGCAACGTGCTTTTTGAGTTGGCGCTCAATACGGAAGTAGAGGTGTTGGGCGAGGATGGCGGTTGGTACCGCGTGCTGTATAACGGCGAGGTCGGCTATGTGCGGCAGGATTATATATTCGTAAATTCCACCGGCAGCCGCGCCGCCTATGTATTGCAGGATGACGTGAAGCTGCGCGGCGGGCCCGGCGCCAACGCATACGTTGTGGCCAGGCTTGCGGCCAGCCAGGGTGTAAAGGTGAAGCAAATGCTGGGCGACTGGTATTTTGTCGTGGCCAACGATAATGTGGGCTATGTGCACAGGGATTACCTGTTGATGACTAAGGCCACCAATACGTCCAGCAGCCTGTTGCGCGTGGGTATGGAAGGGCAGGAGGTCAAACGCGTGCAGGCGGAACTGAGCCGCAGGGGCTTTTTGCCTACGGCTGACGCCACCGGCACATACGGTTCAAAAACCAGAGACGCCGTGCGCGAGTTTCAAAAGGCGGCGGGGCTCGCCGCCGACGGTACCGCAGGCGCGCAAACGCTTTCGCTATTGTATGATAGAACCAACACGCTCACGAAAGCCAACGCACTGGCTACCCAGGTAAAGGGCAGTGTGGAACTGATCAACTGGTTTGACGGCGGGCAGGATATTATAAAAAAATATTCCAGCTTCACCATTATCGATGTAAAAACCGGCAAATCCTTCAGAGCGCGCCGCTTCGGCGGCTGGTACCATGCCGACAGCGAGCCGCTCACCGCCAACGATACGGCCGTATTCAAAAGCATCGTGGGGAGCTGGACGTGGGACAGGCGCGCCATGTGGGTGAAAATAGGCAACAGGGTAATCGCCGCCAGCATGAATTGCATGCCCCATTTGAGCAGCCCCACCAAAACCAATAATTTCCCGGGGCATTTTTGCGTTCACCTGTATAAATCCAAGGTGCACGAAAACAGCAAGGAATGCCCGCGCCACCAGGCAATGGTGCAGTCGGCCTACAGGGCGGGGCGGTAGACAATTGCCCCGGCGCGAAGCTGCATAAATACGATTACGGAGAAAAACCATGAACATACTCATAGCGGATGACGACCAGGTTGTGCATGAATCGCTGGGCCTGTATTTAAAGGCGGAGGGTTTTGAGCCGGTAGACGTTTACGACGGCGACGCGGCCGTTGCCGCCGCCAGCGACGATATCTCACTTTGCGTGCTGGACATCATGATGCCGGGCAAATCCGGCATTGAGGTTTGCAAAGAGATACGTAAGCATTCTAAATTGCCCATCATCATGCTTACGGCCAAGGGCGAGGAGATTGACCGCATCGTAGGGCTCGAACTGGGTGCCGACGATTATATCGTAAAGCCATTCAGCCCGCGCGAGGTGGTGGCGCGCATCAAGGCGGTGCTGCGCCGCACGCAGGAGCAGCAGGATGGCGACGACGGCGCGTTGCACTTCAACGGCCTTTCCATCGATCTGAAGAGTTATACCGTTACGCTTCGGGGCGGGCCCGTGGTATGCACGCCCAAAGAGATCGAAATATTGCATATGCTGGCGTCCAACCCCGGGCAGGTGTTTACGCGCGAGCAGCTGTTAAACCGCGTGTGGGGGTATGATTTTGCCGGCGAAACACGCACGGTGGATACGCATATCAAGCGCATACGCGCCAAGCTGGATAATCGGGATCTGGGCTGGAGCATTAAAACCATATACGGCGTGGGCTATAAATTTGAGGTTGAGCAGTAGATGCGCAGTATTTTCTTTCGGCGCATGGTCGCGTTGATGTTCTTTACGATGCTTGTAGCCTCCCTTCTGATGACGGGAGGTTATGTGTATTTGAGCAGGGATACCTATACCGCGCTCAAGCTGGATGAGTTGGTACCCAGGGCCGAGGCGGCAGGGCAGCTATACGTTGAATATTATAACGGGAAGATGGAGCTTTCATCGCTCAAGCGCGTGATCGCTGCCATGATGCAATCATCCGCCAATATGCGCTGCCTGATAACCGATAGCGCGGGGCGGCCGATTTGCCAAACCGGGGATATTTTTGCGTTTTCCGGGGAATACCAGCTCACCGTGCAGCGCGAAGTTTCCATTGCGCTCGCGGGCGAGCGGATAGTGCGCAAAAGCTTTAAGATGGACGACGGCGAATACGCGCTTTCCGTGTGCGTACCCATCAAAGACGAGGCGGGTACGATATATGGCAGCGTCTTTTTATTAAAGCCGCTTACGGAAATGCGCCGTATTACCGGCAAGACGAGTGGCTCGCTCTATCTGGTGCTCGTGCTGGTGCTGCTGCTGATGTTCATACTCTCCTCCTTCGGGGGCAGGCATATTGTAGAGCCGCTGCGTAAGATGAGCGAGGTCGCCATAGAGATGCGCAACGGCAACTTTGACGTGCGGGCGGATGGAACCGAGCGCGGCGAGTTTGGGCTGCTTGCGCGCGCCTTAAACGACCTGTGCGACAGTCTTTCGCAAACCATACACCAGCTGCGGGCGGAAAAAAGCCAGCTCAAGCAAATTTTAGCCAGCTTTACCGAGGGTGTGGTCGCTACCGACAGCCTGGGCTGCCTGACGCACTACAATACGGCGCTCAAGCGGATGTTTGGCGCCGTGCGGGTGGATACATCCATGGATCTTGTGCCCGACGAGGGAATATGGCGGGCGTTTGCCGATGTATACAGAACCGGCGAAACCCAAACCATGCGCTACCCTCTGCCGGGGGATAGAATGATATGGATCACCATATCTCCCGTAATCACAGAGGAGGGGGAGCGCACCGGCGTGGTGGGGCTATTTAAGGATATGTCCGAGGTGGAGAGGCTGGAGCGCCTGCGCGGCGAATACATCGCCAACATCAGCCACGAACTGCGCACGCCGCTAACAGCCGTGCGCGGGCTTTTGGAACCCCTGGCGGACGGTCTGGTGAAGAAGGATGCCGACAGGCGGCGTTATTACGATATCATGCTGCGAGAGGTACTGCGCCTGTCCAGGCTGATCACCGATATGCTGCAGCTTTCCCGGCTGCAATCCGGCACGGAATATACGGAATTGCGCGAAGTGGACGTGATGGAGATTTTGGAGGACGTTACAAAAAGCTACGCCAAAGAGGCGGCCGAGCGCGGCATTAATCTCACGTTGGAGGCGGACACGCTGCCTCATGTGCTCAGCGATCCCGACAGGGTGGAGCAGGTGTTGATCATACTGCTGGATAACGCTATCAAATACACCGGCGAAGGCGGCAGCGTTACCATCCGGGCGAAGGCCGGCGAGCGTGTTATTGTCAGTGTGGCCGATACGGGCCAGGGCATTCGCGAGGAGGATTTGCCCCATATATTCGATCGCTTTTATACGGTGGATAAATCCCGCAAAGAAGGCGGTACGGGCTTGGGACTTTCCATAGCGCAGCAGGTGATGAACAAGCTGGGCGGCAAAATATCCGTAGAAAGCGAATACGGCGTGGGCAGTATATTCAGCTTCACGTTAAAAATCTATATGGTCAACGCCATTGCCCTTGGTCCGGCGGCGGAGGATGACGACGACGCGGCCGGGCTGCCGCCCATTATGAAGCCGCAGCCGGGCAATCCCGCAAGTCCTCTGGACGCGCCCTATGAGGTGCTGCAAAGCCGCGAGGAAAGAACCGAAAAAAGCGAGCGCAAAAAGGGAAAGGGGCTGTAACCGCCAGGCGCTCTCGCACGAATACGCGTCAACCGCGCTTCAGTCTATTCTAAAGGCGCATATGCTCTTGGACGCATATCCGCATATTTTTATATTCCCCACATATCCTGTACCATACGGGACAAGTGTAGCGGCGGGATGCCGCAACGCCCGGATACAGTGCGGCGTATCCGAAGACCCGTATATAAGTTGCAAGGGGGGATATTTTGATGGAGTATCGGCGAAGAAAACGCTATCGAAGCGCGCAATCAAGGCCGGGCGGCGCGGGCGCGGCAAAAACCATTGTGGCGCTGCTTGTGATAGCGGCCATTGTGTATGTGATCAGCGCGTCCACGGTGGGCGCCTGGATCGCAAAAAAGGTGATCGCGCCGGCATTTTCGGCGTTTGACAATCTGCTGCAGAGCAATACAGAAAAGGATGCGCCTGCGGCGGAAAACGCCGGGGGCATCGACATGCAAAGCGGCGCCCCAGGCGAGAAATCCGTCACGGACGAGGTGCTTTTGCCGGGCGTAGAATGCTACGCGCTGCAGATGGGCGTATTCAGTAATTGGGACAACGCCAACACCCAGGCCGCGCAATTGCAGCAGCGGGGCGCCGGCGGTTATGTGATGGATGACGCCGGCAAATACCGCGTGCTTGCCGCAGCGTATGCCGCGCAGGATAGCTTAAAGCAGGTGCGCGAACAATTGGACGCAGACGGGGTAGAAAGCGCATCCTACGTATTCAACGCGCCCGACAGCACCTTGCGCGTGACGGGGACGCCCAAACAGTTGGATGGCATTACGGCGGGGTTTCAGGCGCTGACTGCCATTATGGAAGAAATGGCGGAAACGTCGCTCGCGTTTGACCAGCAGCGGCAAACGGCGGATCAGGGCAGGGAAACGGCAAAAACCTTGCTTACACGCATAGAGGATGCCCGCACCGCGTTTTCAATGGTTGCTACTATGGCTCACCCCGTGCTTGAGGCCACGAAAAGCTGTTTTGACGAATATGAAACCGCCATGCGCGCGCTGTCGGCATATTCTTCACAAAGTTTTGTGGATTTTTCGTCGAAAATGAAATATACGCATTTAAAGATCGTATGCTCCTATTTAATGCTTGCACAAAAAATTGCCGAAATATAGTTGGTAAAACAATAGGAAAATACGTATAATAAACAGATGCGTTGTAGCTGAAAATATGAAAATGGCGTTTCAGGAAAACATGGTTTAAATTGATGGGAGAAATAAAATGAAAGTGGTCATTATTGGTAATTTTGCGGATGCTTCTAAAAGGGTTATCGTAAATGAATTTCCCGATGACTGGAAAATTGATATTGTAACTCCCGAAGAATCTGATTTAAGCCTGAAAGACGCCGATGTCGTTATCCCTGAACATATTAAAGTGGATTCGGAATTTCTCCTTAAAGCAAAAAAACTGAAATTTGTGCAGACAGGCGCAGGGTTTGATAATGTCGATATTGAAGCGTGCACCAAAAAAGGGATTTTGGTTTCAAATGCTGCGGGCGTAAACGCGATTGCCGTTGCCGAACATGTTATGGCGTTTATTCTTTCATGGTATAAAAATATTCCTTATTTGGATAACTACATGAAAGAAAAAAGGGATATAAAAAAACTTTCTTATAGCGGATCGGAGCTTGCGGATAAAACGATCGGCATTATCGGCGTAGGCGCCGTCGGACAAAAAGTCGCAAAGTATTGCAATGCGTTTGGCATGAGGGTACTTGGATACGCTCGAAAAAAAATGACGGCGGAAAATATTGAATTTGTTGACCTTGATACGCTCTACGCGCAAGCGGATATAGTGACAATCCATGTTTCTCTTAATGATCAAACAAGGCGCATGATTGATAGCGCCGCCTTTAAAAAAATGAAAAAAGAAGCGATCATTATTAATACGTCCCGAGGCCCTGTTATTGATGAAAAAGCGTTGATAGCCGCATTAAAAAATGGCGATATCGCAGGCGCCGGACTGGATGTGTTTGAGCAGGAGCCGTTGGCAATTGACAGCGAACTCCGTGAGTTTGATACCGTTATACTAACTCCTCATACGGCGGGAATGCCTGACGGTCTTAAATTTCATAAAAAAAGATACGCCTTTTTTATTGAAAATATTAAAAAAGTTATTGCGGGAAAAGAACCGGATAATACGCTTAATAAAATTAAATAATCGCCCATTTATAAAGCTGTTTAAAGAACGTTCCGCCGGGAGCGCAGCATTGGAAAAGCGCGCTTTCAACCAAGCAAATAAAGCGCCAGCGGCATCACGCCGCCTTCAATCATTACGCTAAAACCCAACGCTAAAGCGGTTTTCAGGTATTTATCGGGGTATTCCCCAAAGAGGTCGCCGCTCTTAAATTTTGCAGAAACCCGCATGGCAATTTGTTTGCCGGCAAGCACGCCTGACTTTAACAGCGGCGGAAGCAGCACCGCCACATCCAACCAGAACACCAGCAGAAGTATGAACGCGGTGTTGTGCGGCAAAAGCAACGCGCACGCGCCTATGGCCGCCCCCGTCAATATCCCCTTTATCAATATGGCTGCCGGCCATAGCACGGCCGTAATCAGCCACACGCCCGATAAGAACAGCATGCCGCAGATCAAAACATATGTTGACACGCTGGTGGCGATAATCGCAAGCCACGGTATGGCGGCGGTACGCAGCATGTCTGGCAACGCGTTTACATCCAGCCCGGCTTCGGGATAGATGGATTGCATATTGCTGATACCCGCAGCCGCGCCCGCGATAAAAAGAAATAAAAACAGTGCGCTCAACAGCGCGTTGTTTTTCATATACCGGGTGGCGTTTTGCAACAGTACCTTGAACTTCATACGCTCCCCCTTATAAAAATCGCCCGCATTATATATATGCGTTTCGCTCTTTTATAGAAGGCTGCGCGAAAATATGTGGCGAAACATAGCCGCCCACTTCACTTTGTCTTCATCATCGCCATATCGCAGTTATGCAAAACGCCCCGTGACAGCATAAAACAAACTGTTCCCGCCAAAAGTTCCCAGGCGGACAGGATGAAAAGCCCCAGGAAGAACGCCGTTTCGCCGCCGGTTATTGATCCGATAATAACCGCAAGGGCTACGCCGGGGGCTATTATCAGTATTACCGCGAAATAGTAAATGAGCAGCAGCATCCCGGAGCTTACGTCCGCTCCCGTATACCGCATGATCGCGTAGTTCACGCCGAGCAGAAGATACGAGAAAAGTGTATAGACAACTATGCACACGGCGATATACAGGATGTTCGCCCGCAGAATAAGCCCCGCTATCCCGAACATCAGCACATTCTCAATGAGCGTTCGCGCGATAATCTCCATATTGCTCCATACGATTTTCTTAAAGGACGATTCGGGAATCATGTAAATATAGTGCGAATAAAGATCTTTTAGCCCGCGCCCCGTACCGATAAGGAAAATCTGCGCCCACGGAAGGCTGAACAGCAGAATCGAAATATCCGCGAAAATGACGGCGAGAATAATCCCGCCAACGGCAATCAGCACGGAGGGTAAAGTCAAAAGACCAAAACGATTCTCGCGAAAGCTCTCACGAACATGCTTGCCGAATATCGAGGCCGCGCCCGCGTAGGGTATGCCCGTCCTGGCGACCTTGACGACTCTTCTGGAAGCGTTTGCGGCATTGATGTTCCCTTCGGCGACGGCGCGTTTCTTCTCATACGCCGTCTCCGTCGCCACAAGCACATCTTCGTAATAATCCGGGTTGGAGAGCAGGATATACGCTATCATAACAACCAGCAACAGCGCGTTTGCGCCGAGCCACAGGAAACCGGCGCCGGTATGCCCGGAAATCAGGGCGGTAACGCCGCTTGCCGTCCATCCCGCGACCGGGATAAACGCTAAAAATGGCGAGGTAATCACGCTCTTTAGTGTTGCAAGCGCGTCGCCTGTCTTCAGATATTGCAGGATGGCGAAAACGGCTAACGGCACAAACAGAGCAATCGTTATTATCTTCACCGCAAGCTTGCGGCGCGGTTTTCCGTTCGTTGCGCTGTAAATTACGAGTGAAACGGTCAGAAGCGTCATCATGCTGAGCATGTATCCCGCGAAAGTCAGCAGCACCCCGCCGTAATCAACGCCGAAATTGGCGAGCGAGGTGGCTTGGAACAGGATGAAGAACCCCGCTAAAAAAGCTGTTTTCGCCATTTTCACAATGCCGTATAACAGAATTTTGCGCGGATTTACGGGCGAGCAGAACAGCAGATTTACGTCGCTCATTTCAAAAATCGTATCCCCGCCGGACAGCCCTTTCGATACGGAAGTCCCGACAAACAGCGTGATAAACAGAAACAGTATCCCCGTAAACCAAAATAACGGAGCGATTGCGCCGGGCGCTCTGTTTGCGCTTGTAAACAGCGACACGACTACAGTGCCCGCTATCATCGCCACCGTTATGAGCCACAACGCCAATTTCCCGGGGCTTTTCAATATGCTTTTAACCGTATTTTTCACGCTTTTACGGACGAGATAAATAAGCGGCGTCATTCGGCGATACCTCCCTCCGTAATTGCGAAATATATATCCTCCAATGTCTTGCCCCGCGGCAACTCGCCGCGCTTACAAACGGCGGCAATCTTCCCCTCTTTGAGTATGTAGGTCGCGTCCCAGTTTTCTTCCATGCTTTCAATCATGTGCGTTGAGATGAGCAGGGCGCAGCCATCATGCTTCAGGTCTGCGATTACCGCCTTGATTTCGCGTATACCGTGCGGGTCAAGCCCCACAAGCGGCTCGTCAAGTATGACGGCTTTCGGTTTCGTGAGCAACGCGCAGCATACGCTTACCTTTTGTTGCATCCCCTTCGACAGTTCCTTGCCAAGTTTTTGCCTTTTGTCGTCAAGCTCAAAACGCTTTAATAATTCATCGGCGAGCGGCGCCCACCCATGGAGACGATACGCCCTGGCGATAAACTCCAAATGCTCATAGACGGTCAGCGCCGGAAACAATACGGACATTTCCGGCACGTAGCCCAAAATGCGCTTTGCTTGTGTGGAACGGTTGTCAAAGCCGTCCACCGTGATAGTGCCCTGATAGCGAAGTAACCCGCAGATCGATTTAATCAGGGTGGATTTTCCCGCGCCGTTCGGTCCAAGCAGGACGGTCAACTCGCCAGAATTGACCGCGAGTGAAATATTATCTATGGCAAGAAATTTTCCGTAGCGTTTCGATACGTTTTGAACGGTAATCATAGAGATTTCTTCTCCTTTTTCATATAGACCGGTTCGTTTATACCGCTTTGCCGCGTGTTCTCCCGCAGTACGCGCAGCACGCCGGCAAACATAGTATACTACAGATCCTCCTTCGGCGTTGGAACAGGTTCGCCCGCCGCTTTCAGCGGTTTGGACGCGCACAGCACAAATCCGCTCGCGAACAGCAACGCGCCTGTTACAATGAGCAAATACTCAATCTTCACAATATCGCCCAAAGGCCCAAACAATGCCATACCGAGCGGCATTGCGAGGCCGTTTATCATCACCAGTATGCTGAATACCCGGCCCATTATCTGCGGCGGGATTTTCGTTTGCATGATAGTCGTGGACGGTGTGTTGAAGAAAGGTACGGTCATTCCGCACAGAAGCATGATGGAAAGATACACCCAAAAATCCGGAACGACGCCGAATAAAAACGTCGTCACCCCGAACGCGAAACAGGCCGTTATCATTGTGTGGGCCTTGTTTTTGAAGCCGCCCCAGGCAGAAATCGCAATGCCGCCCAGCACCATTCCGAGCGAAAAGAAAATTTCAATCGCGGTCAACCGCCATACGTCCTCGCCAAATGTGCGTGTGACCTGAAGCGGCGTAAGCATTGCCGCAGGAGTCATGCAAACGCAAAAAAACGCGGTATAGCCAAGCAAGACCTTCAGCCACGCGCTCTCGCCTATATACCGCAAACCTTCTTTAAGTTCCGCGAAGTAGGCGGATATGCCTTGTTTTTTTTCCGCTTTTTCAAGCGGCGTTATATGTACGAAGAAGAACACGACCGATATGCCGATTGCCGCCGTAACGACATCAATGAAGAATATAGACTGGATAGGGAGAAATGTCAGCAACGCGCCCGCGAGCATGGGCGCCGCGAACATCGTCAGCGACTGAATCGCGCTCTGCATGCCGTTAAATCGCGTTAAATGCTCCGGCGGGACGATTTGCGGAATGAGCGCGTTTCCCGCCGGGGATTGTATGCCCAACCCAAAGCCGCGAACGGTTACGACCACAAGCATAAGCCATATATTCTCTCCGCTTGTGAGGAACACGATCGCAAGTATGAGTGTTGCGGCGGCGATAGAAAAGTCCGCAATGTTGATAAGATGCTTGCGGTTATATCTATCCGCCAACACGCCCGCAAACGGCGCGATAAGTACCATCGGCAACAGTCCCGCGCAAGTGAACAGAGTCATCCACACGCCGGACTTTGTTTCAAGCGTGATGTGCCACGTTATGGCATATTGCACAAGCATAGAGCCAAACATGGACAACAATTGCCCGCCGATGAAAAAACCTGCGTTGCGTTTCCAATTTGCTACCATTTTTGTTCTCCCTCTTTGGGTTGACGGCCGCTATTCTCCATCCGCGCGAGCAATACGGCGTCTAGCACGCGTTTAGGTTTTATAGAGCGCCCTTCAGTTTTTGTATGGCTTCGGTGTCTGTCGTGACGAAGTTTATATGCCGCCCTTTGTTGCACTCGTACATATAATCCTGGAGCGGCTTCGATGGATATAGAGAGAAATCGCCGACAATCGCAACATGTAAGCCGTAATTGACAAACTTCTGCGCCACTTCACCCGCAACGCCCGTAGACAGCTTGAAAAAATCCGCGCAAATCGCCGATTTCGGGATGACAATGTGCCGCGCGCCGTGTTCGTAGTGGATAGCCGCAGCAAGGTCGAGCGCCGATTGCCCGTCTGTAATGATACACGTATCGCTTTTGATAACGGCGATTTTAACACTGCCCGTGTCAATGACCCGTATGTTCATGCGGTTCATTACATCTCCAGTGACCCCGCCGTCCGCGGGAAGGGTATCACATCGCGGATATTGGCCATGCCCGTCACATACATCACAATGCGCTCAAAGCCCAAACCAAAGCCCGCGTGGTATACGCCGCCATATTTGCGCAGGTCAAGATACCAACCGTAGGGCTCCATATCCATTGACAGATCCCGCATGCGCTCCGTCAGTACGGTAATCCTTTCCTCGCGCTGGCTGCCGCCTATAATCTCACCTACGCCCGGCACCAGCAAATCCATGGCGGCCACGGTTTTGCCGTCGTCGTTTACGCGCATATAAAACGCCTTGATGGCGGCGGGGTAATCCGTCACAAATACGGGCTTGCGGTAAACCTCTTCCGTCAAATAGCGCTCATGCTCCGTTTGCAAATCGACGCCCCAACCGACCGGATAAATAAACTCTTTGCCGCTTTGCAGCAATACGCGCACGGCTTCGGTATAGGTGATACGTTCAAAATCATTATCCAACACGTTACGCAGCCTGCCGATAAGCCCCTCGTCAACGAACCGGTTAAAAAACTCCATCTCCTGCGGGCATTTATCAAATACGGTCTGTATGATATGCTTGACCATACCCTCGGCGACTTGCATATTGCCCATAAGGTCGCAAAAGGCCATCTCAGGCTCGACCATCCAAAATTCTGCGGCGTGGCGCGCCGTAAAGGAGTTTTCCGCGCGGAAGGTGGGGCCAAACGTATATATATCGCCAAAGGCAAGCGCAAACGCCTCGCCGTAAAGCTGGCCGCTCACGGTAAGGTTCGCCTGCCTGCCAAAGAAATCCTTCGCGTAATCCACGGCGCCATCCCGCGTTTTAGGCATGTTTAAAGGGTCAAGCGCGGTAACTTCAAACATCTCGCCGGCGCCCTCGCAATCGCTGCCGGTGATGATGGGGGTATGCACATAGGTAAACCCTTTATCGGTAAAGTATTCGTGAATGGCCGCCGCCACGACCGAGCGCACGCGAAACGTCGCTAAAAACGTATTGGTTCTTGGCCGCAAATGCTGCATGGTGCGCAAATATTCCAGCGTGTGCCGTTTTTTTTGCAGCGGGTAATCCTGCGGGGACGCGCCCAGGACGGCAATCTCTTCCGCCTTGATTTCAAAGGGCTGCGGCGCCAGCGGGGTGAGCGTAAGCTCGCCCGTAATGCGTATGGCGCAGCCGGTGGATATTCCCCGGCCCAGGCAGCGCGCGTCGCGCGCGTATACCACCTGCACAGAGGCGAAGCACGAGCCGTCGTTTAACGCGATAAAGCCCGCCGTCTTCCCTTCGCGCACGGTGCGCACCCATCCGTTTACGGTAACACTGCCCGCATACGCCACCGGATCGTCTATCAAAAACTTTAATTTCGTTATCATATCGTCCACCTCTTCCACCCGTTTCAAATCTCAAACAGTATACCATAACTTTTCTGTGAAAGGTAGCC
>JAISXK010000031.1 GCA_031270585.1 Clostridiales bacterium
ATAGGCATTCCCACAAAGATGATCAAGGGCAACAGCAGCAGCGCCGGCGGTTACCATGCCTGGAACAGCGTATACGATGTGGAAAGCGACAGTTGGGTAAACGTGGATACCACACTCAATCTGGGCAGCACGTTTTCTGCCTACAAGGTTAACGGCGGCGGTTACAGCATGACATCCTCTTTGTAGAGGGCCATCGCCCATGCGTATACCCGGACGATGAAAGTCAAAGCGTAAAAGGCCGATGGGTTGGGCGGGCAGGATTGATGAATGTATCGCTAAAACGAATATCATAAAATTCAAAATATACATTGACAGATAGAGTATAATATTATATGATTTATGCGCATAGTAAATATATGCTCTATTGCAATATACTTAGCTAAACGTAAAATTGAAACCGGCGGTGTTGCATAGAGCGGAAGGGGGCAAGCATTATATGTCTATCGCTTCGGATCTTATCCGTGGCAATACCGATACCATCATATTGGCAAACTTGCTGGTGGAAGACAGCTATGGTTACAAAATCAACAAGGCTATCAACGAAAAAACGAACCACTACTACGAGCTAAAAGAAGCGACCCTGTATACGGCCTTTAAGCGGCTGGAAGAAAGCGGCTGCATCACATCCTACTGGGGCGATGAAAAGGGCGGCGCTAGGCGCCGGTACTACGCCATCACCCCCCTGGGCAAGGAAACCTACCGCATGCGAAAAAAAGGATGGGAGACGGCAAAACAAATCATCGATAAATTGATTTCGGATGGAGGAGAACAGCAATGAACGAAAAGCTACGCGCGTATATAGACGCCCAGTTTCAAGATGCGCCGGCGACGAGAGCCGCCGTTGAATTAAAAGAAGAAATCCTACAAAACCTGACGGATAAATACAACGACCTGCTTGCGGAGGGTAAAAATGAAGAGGCGGCGTTTAATATAGCCATTGCCAGCGTGGGCGATTTTAGCGAGCTTATTAAGGAGTTAAAAAAAGATCCGGCCATGACCAAAGAACAGGAAGAACAATACGCTGCGTATAAGAAGCGCAAAGCGCTCCTTACGTCAATTGCCATTGGCCTGTATATTCTTTGTGCATTGCCAATTATATTACTCAATAACGCGGTGGGCGTTACGCTGATGTTTGTACTTGTGGCGGCCTCCACGGGCGTACTAATCTACATCTTTATGACGAAACCCGATTTTGCAAAAAACGATCCGTCCATGGTGGAGGATTTTAAGGCATGGCGCGAAACCAGCAGCGATCATCGCAGGGCGTACAAAAGCATATCCTCCGCGCTGTGGTGCCTGGTGGTGGTCATCTATTTTGTAGTCAGTTTTGCCACGCGCGCCTGGCATGTCACATGGATTATCTTTTTAGTAGCGGCGGCAATCAACAGCGTGGTGCGCGCCGTGTTCGATTTGAAGAAGTAGGGAGGATATTATGAAAACTGCCGCAATCATTCGCATTGTTCTTTTTTCCATCATAGCGCTTGTGCTGCTGGCGTTGCTGGTGGCGGGGATCGGAGGCAACATCCTGTTCAGGCGGTACTGGCCTGACATCAGCTTTGGGGGCGTCAACTTTAGTGTCGACGGCTTTCAATATCCCAACGCGGCGGCTTATCAAAGCGGCGTTGGCAGCGTGGACGCCGATGAAATCAACGATATTGATGTAAATTGGATGGATGGCGACATCACCGTCGTAACGGCCGATACTGACATGATCACGTTTTCTGAAACCAGCGATCGCGCGCTAAGCGACAAAATGAAAATGCGCCACTATATAGAAAATGGCAAGCTCTATATCCGCTTTTGCGAGGCCGGCTTGCGCAATTGGCCCTTTGGCTTCAACAAGCATCTCACACTGACGGTTCCAAAAGGCAGCGCGTATGATGTTATGCAAATAGAAAGCGTTTCGGGCGCCGTTGCGGTGGATGGCGTGCAGGCCGAAAACTTCGATTTGACGACGGTATCCGGCAGAACCGCGCTTACGAACATGCGTTGTGAACAGATGAATATCAACACCGTCAGCGGCGGGTTTGAGGCGCGCGACATCACTGCGGACACCTTGGATTTTGAAGGCGTCAGCGGCGGTGTGGAAATTGCCGACTGCCGGTTGAGGGATGTAAAGGTGAGCGTGGTATCGGGTACGGTACTCATACAGCCAGGCGAAGTGTTTGAGGATATGGATGTGGAAAGCGTCAGTGGCATCATACGCGTGCGCTTGCCTGAAAACGATGGTTTTACCGCGCGGTATTCCGAGCTGAACATGAACATACGCTGCGACTTTGCCGTACAAACGCAAAACCGCCATATGGTATACAAGGATGGCGGCGCGACGTTGAACTTTGATACCGTCAGCGGATCCGTACACATTGAGAAAGAATAGAATGCGCACGTGATGCATGTATATAACGACGGGCACGCATGGGACAAAATACTGCGTTGGTTCGGGATTGCGGTATGCGGTTCTCTTAAAAATCGAACCGAATCAAACCGATCTTAAAAAAACCTGTTGGTTATTATCGTAAAATGATATAAAATATGTGAGAGGAGAGTATCTGTTTCTAAAATAGAGAAACGGCATGTCGACTATATTATGAAAGGAAGATCGGATGTTCAGGATCTTTCTTGTCGAGGATGAAGTTGTGGTGCGTGAAGGCATACGCAATAACATTCGTTGGGAGCAGCACGGCTTTGAGTATGCCGGCGATGCTTCGGATGGCGAGCTTGCGTTGCCCATGATTCGTCAAATTCAGCCAGACCTTTTAATTACAGATATTAAAATGCCGTTCATGGATGGGCTGGCATTGATTGAGTTGGTACGCAAAGAACTGCCCAGGACAAAAATCGTCATCATCAGCGGATACGATGATTTCGCTTATGCGCAGCAGGCGATTCGTATGGGTGTAGACCAATATTTGCTCAAGCCGATCTTAAAGGGAAAGATGGTAGAGGTTCTGATTGCGCTGCACAAAAAAATGGAAGAAGAGCGGCGGCAGCAGGAATATATAGAAAAATTTCAGCGGGAAGCGCAAGAGTATGAAATGCTTTCCCGCAGGCGGTTCTTCGAGAAAATCGTGACCGGCGGCTTAAGCGTACTGGAAATCTCCGAAACCGCGAAATCGTTGGGCATAGATATCAATGCCCTCTATTACAATATTGTACTTTTCTCACTGAACAATGCCGCATACGACGGCAGCGCGCCCGAAAGTTGTACGAATACGCTTGCGGCGGTGCAGGACAAAGTGACGCAACATATCATCAGCCATCGGGAGCTGTTATTGTTCCGCTGGAATGTCATGACATATGCTGTTTTGGTAAAGGGCGGGAAGGACGATATCGCGCAGCGAACTCTTGATTGCGTTGCAAATATCAGCAGCCGCTGCACTGCGGCAGGACGTGAAGTGGACTGGTATATCGCCTGCGGTACGCCCGTATCGCGTCTTGGTGCAATCCCCGCGTGTTTTACGGAAGCGAGCCGTGTTTTGTCGTACCGGTATCTGTGCCCAAAGGAGCATATATTGTCCGAGGCGGGCATCCGGCTTTTTCGTAAAAATGACGGCTCATGGGCGGATCAAGGCGATAAGGATGTTTGTCAGGAGCGTTTCAGAAGCTTTTTCAGCAGCGGAACGTTGGAAGAAATCGACACGTTTATCGGCCAGATGCTGCAAAACGCGCACGAAGAAGTCGTTCCTCTGACTATGTTCTGCCGGTATCTGACGATGACGGCTTACTTCGCGGCGGCGGAATATCTGGACTCGATTGGCTGTCGGCCAAATATTCTTTGGAATATTGAGCTTCGGCCGAAAGACAATATTTCAACGCCCGAAAAGGCCCGGCAATATATACGTCAGATTATGAAACAGGCGATCGAATCGCGCGACAGCGAAAACAAAAAACAGCAGCGCGACTTGCTGATCAAAGCAATTGATTTCATTAATGAGCATTATTCGGAGGAGTCCATTTCGCTCGATGCGGTGGCCAGAAAAGTGAACATTAGCCCAAATTATTTTTCGGCGATATTCAGTCAGGAAGTCGGGCAAACCTTTGTGGAATACCTGACCGGC
Organism: Clostridiales bacterium; assembly: GCA_031270585.1. Lineage (GTDB taxonomy): Bacteria > Bacillota > Clostridia > Christensenellales > CAG-138 > JAISXK01. The sequence goes on from JAISXK010000031.1 coordinate 4,059, forward strand.
AGGCGGATTGCCGAATCGAAGCGCATGCTCCGCCAAACCGACAAGCGTTCGAGCGAAATTGCGTTTTCCGTGGGATATAAGGATCCGCATTATTTTAGTTTTGTGTTTAAAAAGGTGTCTGGTTGCACGCCCAGCGAATACCGCAGAGGAGGAAAGCCGTGACCGGAACAGTCCGTTTGGGCAAAAGCAACGGTAAAATCAGCATGCAGAGCAAACTGTGGAAGATGATACTGATCGTCACCATACCGTTGATGCTGGTCATCGTGGTGGTCGCATCTATTGGCACCGGGTACGCGTTGCAGTATAATGCGATCTTAAACAACGTCACGACAGCTTCCGACTTCAACCGTGATTTCAAAAAAGATGTCGATCTTAAAATGTACTATTACGTGATCGACAGTCAGTATTCGGAAGGCCTGCCGCTTGAGGAAGTGCAATCCGCAGAGACAATTGCGAGTAAATTAATTGAAACGACCACGGAAAAAAACAGTCTTCGCGCCGTGGGCAGCGTGCTGAATTTATGCCACAATCTGAAGGATAAGATGCAGCAAATTGCGGATACGCAAAAATATGATTCCCGCATGGATCAACTTAGCAACAATATTTATGTTACAACGGAATTGATCCAGGAGTACATGTACACATATCTTTATTATGAGGCGGTGCATCTGGACGTTCTGCAGACGAACATGATTACGAACATGGTTGCGCTGATGGCCGCAATCGTTGCGCTGGCGCTGGCGCTGCTGATCTTCCTTCTGGGCTATTCAAGAAAACTCAGCCGCAGGATTGTAGATCCGATAGTGCGCATTTGCGAGCGGTTGGAGGCGATAGGCAAAGGCGGCCTGCTCGTATGCGAACCCATTCAGGCCGATGTGGAAGAAGTGCAGCTTCTTTCCGATGGCATTGAGAGCATGGTTGGACGTTTGAAACAGCAAATTGATAAGAATGCAGAGCAGGAAAAACAGCGCCGCCGCACCATGCTCGCGCTGTTACAGGCGCAGATGAACCCGCATTTTCTCTACAACACGTTGGATACGATTATCTGGCTGATTGAGTCCGGAGAAATTAACGAAGCGGTCGCGATGATCAGCAGTCTGTCAAATTACTTCCGCTTTTCTTTGAGCCGGGGGCAGAATGTGATTACGCTGGAGGAAGAGCAGCAGCATATACGAAGCTATCTGGAAATTCAACAGATGCGCTACCGGGATATGATGGAATATGAGATTGACATTCCGGATGAACTCAAATGCTACATACTCCCCAAGCTTACGCTGCAGCCGCTGGTGGAAAACGCGCTGTACCATGGTATAAAAATCAGCCGCCGCAAAGGGTTTATCCGCGTAACCGGCCGGGCGCATGAAAGTCATTTGATACTTGAGGTGACGGACGACGGATTCGGCATGCAAAAGGAACGGCTGGACGCGGTGCGGGCATCGTTGGTGACTGACAGCAGAGAGGGGTTTGGGCTTAGGACAGTGCACCAGAGGATACAAATATTGTTCGGCAAGGAATACGGTTTGACGATTGACGGCGCGCCGGACGCCGGCGTAAAAGTCCTTGTAACGATGCCTATGAAAAAGAACGATGGGGAGATGAAAGCTTGATAAAACGAATACTTTTTATCGTATTGTGCCTGTCGCTGCCGCTCTTTGGCTGCACAAATACGCCATCGCTGACAGCGAAAGCTGCCGAAGAAGACATCGGGAACCTCATTTTGGTCGGTTTTTCGCAAGTCGGCGCCGAATCCGAGTGGCGGGTGGCCAATACCGAGAGTATGAAGGCCGCGTTGAGCGAAGAAAACGGATACGAACTTATTTTTGACGACGCACGCAACGAGCAGGAAAATCAGCTCAGGACGGTGCGTACATTTATCCAGCAAGGCGTGGATTATATTGTTATCGCGCCAAGACTTGAAACGGGATGGGATTCAATATTGCAGGAGGCGAAGGATGCCGGCATTCCTGTCATTTTGATTGACCGCGATATCGAGGTGGAGGACCGAAACTTGTATGCGGCGTACATCGGATCCGACTTCCGCAAAGAAGGCGAAACCGCCGTTAAGTGGCTTGAGGATCTTTTAGAAAAACAGCGGAAAACGGAAGAGCCTGTGCGTATTGTTCATATTCAGGGGACGATCGGTTCCTCCGCGCAGATTGGCCGTACTACGGCACTCGAACAAGGCGCGCTGCGTCATTCCAACTGGCAGATTGTTGCGCAGGAGCCCGGAGATTTCACGCGGGCAAAGGCGTATGAGGTCATGAGCAGCATCCTTGAAAAAACAACGGATGTCGATATTATCTACTGTGAAAATGACGGAGAAGCGCTTGGCGCGATAGACGCAATGGAAGAGGCTGGCCTCACATGCAACGCCGATGGCGGCGTGATCGTGATCTCGTTCGACGCGACAAGGTTGGGGCTTACCCGCTGCCTGGAAGGAAAAATCGCGCTGAATGTGGAATGCAATCCGCTTCAAGGGCCCTATGTGGCCGATATCATACGACAGATGGAGCGCGGCGAGCCGGTGGAGCAGGAAAAATACATAAATGAAACATGGTTCGACTGCTTCACCATCACGCAAAAAATGATTGATGTCAGAGGATATTGAGGATCAATCAACCGTATATTTTTAAGAGATCCGTGTTGTGCGGAACCCCTTATGTATATGTGGCATTGATCCGGTTTCGATGTTTTTCGGCAGTCGTTTTTTTACGGTGTGCGGTAGGAAAATTTTTGGCGCCGCAGTCTTCAAAATGTATGCGGACTTATGGCGGTTTGTAATCTAACCGAGATGGTTGAGATTCTTATGCGGTTCTTCCGTAGTTATTGGTATGCGTTTTTTTATATGCTATAAAGGATAATGAAGCGGATGCATCGGTGAATGCAGACCCTCAATATAATATTTTGGAGGAAACGGTACCATGAAAAAACTTATTGCTGTTCTTATTGCGGTAATGCTGGTATTCGGGATGGTTGCGTGCGCGCCGCAAACTCCGCCGGCGGCCACTAACCCGCCGGTGACAACCGAAACCGTACCGCCCGGCGAACCCCAGGCGCCTGACGCTGCCACGCCGGACGATAAACTGATCAAGGTTGGTATTGTCAACAATCCGCCGGCCGAGTCCGGTTATCGCGCGGCGAATGTAGCGGATTTTGAAAAAGTATTCACAGAAGCGAACGGATATGCGGTTTCGACATTCTACAGCCTGAAGAATGACGAGCAGTTGAATGCGGCGGGCCAGTTTGTCACCGACGGCGTAGACTATCTGCTGATCTCCGCCGCCGCTACGGATGGTTGGGACGCCGTTCTTGCCAGCGCGCAGGAAGCCGGCATCAAGGTATTCCTTTTTGATCGTATGCTAAACGCCGACGAGAGCCTGTATGAAGCCGCCATTGTTTCGGATATGGCGCAGGAAGGCGTCACGGCTGTGGGGTGGCTGAAGGCGCAGAATCTTGATTCGTATCAGGTCATCCATATTCAGGGCGCAATGGGCAGCGATGCGCAAATTGGCCGCACAGCTGCGTTGGATGCCGAATTTGCAGCCGGCACCATGACAAAGGTTGTACAGCAGACCGCTACCTGGGATGAAGCCGAAGCGAAGAAAATTGTAGAAGCGGTCATCAATTCCGGCGACGAATTCAACGTGATCTATGCCGAAAATGACGGTATGGCAAAGGGAGCCGTTGCGGCGCTGGATGAAGCCGGCATCACCCATGGTGTTGGTAAAGATGTCATTATAATGGGCTTCGATTGCAACAAATGGGCGCTTAGAGAACTGCTTGCGGGCAATTGGAACTATGACGGTCAGTGCAGCCCCTTTCAGGCTTCTGTAATCGATGAGATGATAAAGAAACTTGAAGCAGGCGGGACGATTACGGAAAAGAAGGTTATTTCTGAAGAGCGTGGTTTTGACGCAACGACCATCACGCAGGCGGATATTGATACATACGGTCTGGGCGAATAAGCGATAAGGCTTTGCCAAATAGCGGGAACTTATCAAGCGTGCGCGGTGTGGAGTATATGGATGGTTTCCGCATACTCCATACCGCCATCTTAAAAACTTTCCCAACTATTAAAGGATGGTTAACCTATGCAAAACGTCGTTTTATCTATGCGGGCACTATGCAAGGCGTTTCCGGGTGTACGCGCCTTGCAAAATGTGGATTTCACTCTTTGTAAAGGCGAAATTCACGCCCTTATGGGCGAAAATGGAGCCGGCAAATCCACCCTGATCAAGGTTTTAACGGGCGTGTACCCGAAAGATTCCGGCCAAATCCACATAGCGGGAAACAGCAAAGAAATAACCGTAAAGTCGCCTCAAGAGGCTCAAAATTTGGGCATCAGCACCGTTTATCAGGAGATAACCCTATGCCCTAATCTTACGGTTGCCGAAAACATGTTTATAGGGCGGGGCAACTACCGTTTTGTAAATTGGCGCTCAATGGAAAAAAAGACGACAGAGATACTTGCAAAACTTAATATTCCGGCGAGGGCCACGCAGCAGCTTGCCACCTGCTCGCTGGCTGTGCAGCAGATGGTAGCCATTGCCCGATCCGTGGATATGGACTGCAAAGTGCTCATCCTGGACGAGCCGACATCATCGCTGGACGAACACGAGGTTAAAAAGCTTTTCGCTCTTATGCGCGAATTGAAGTCCCGCGGCGTAGGCATCATTTTTATAACACATTTTCTTGAACAGGTATATGAGATATGCGACAGGATAACCGTTTTGCGCAACGGCGAACTTGTAGGAGAATACGCAATAAGGGATCTGCCTCGCATACAACTCATTTCAAAGATGATGGGCAAAGATCTTGAAGATATTTCAGCGTTGCAAAGCCAAAAGCCACTACAGGAAGTCAAAGAAGATGCCATACCCGTTTTCGAGGCGTGTGGGTTGTGCAGCGCGGCGGGCGTAAACGCGTTTGACTTCAAAATTTATGGCGGAGAGGTAAACGGGTTTACCGGGCTTCTTGGCTCCGGCCGGAGCGAAAGCGTACGGGCGATCTTCGGCGCTGATAAAATTACCGGCGGCAGGGTGAAGGTAAACGGAAAAAACGTTAAAATATCCAAGCCCAAGGACGCGATGCGGCATGGCGTTGGCTATCTGCCCGAAGACAGAAAACAGGACGGTGTTGTTGAGGATCTGTCCGTGCGGGCCAATATGATCCTCGCATTACAGGTAATGAAAGGATTTTTCCAGCCGTTTTCCAAAATGGAGGCGGAAGCCTTTGCGGAGGAGTATATCAAATTATTAGGGATAAAAACCACTTCGACGGATACGCCCGTAAAATCGCTTTCGGGCGGCAATCAGCAAAAGGTAATACTCGCGCGTTGGCTGCTCACAAATCCAAAGTATCTTATTTTGGACGAACCGACGCGCGGCATTGACGTCGGTACAAAGGTTGAAATACAAAAGCTTGTGCGCAAGCTTGCTGAAGAAGGCGTCAGCGTCACGTTTATTTCATCCGAAATAGAGGAGATGCTTCGCACCTGCTCGCGGCTTATCGTGATGCGGGATCGCAAAATAGTGGGCGAACTAGGGGGAGAGGACATGACGCAAGCGAAAGTCATGCATACGATAGCGGGGGAGGCAGTTCAAAATGGCTAATGCATTTAAGAAATTTGCAAAGTCACAATTGGCTATTCCTCTGTTTGCGCTTCTTTTATTGATTGTTTTCAATTTAATCAGAGATGTTGGATTCTTCTCTTTGACTATTACTACAAACAACAATGGAAATGCCGTTTTTTCAGGGAATATCATCAGTATCTTAAACGGCGCGTCCGAACTTGCTATTTTGGCGATTGGTATGACGCTGGTGACGGCTTCGTCAAAAGGGCAGGATATCAGCGTTGGGGCGTCGGCGGCAATAGCGGGCAGCGTGTTTGTTCGTGTCCTTCGAGAGAATCAAATTACAATGCCGATTATTCTTGCCGCCTTTTTGGCAAGCTGTGTTGTTGCAATCATTTTCGGCGCATTCAACGGCACATTGGTTGCCGTATTCAAGATTCAGCCGATGATTGCGTCTTTAATACTGTTTTCTGCCGGACGCTCTATCGCATATTGGATAAACGGCGGGGCGACGCCTACCGTTGAAAGCCCATTGTTGAGCTATATTGGAAGCTTTATTCCGGGCATCCCCATACCCACGCCCATCATAATTGTAATACTGTTTGGCGCCCTGGTTTCTCTTCTCTTAAGGTTCACCAATCTCGGATTATATACACAAGCGGTTGGCATTAACGAGAAATCCGCCCGCCTGAACGGAATCAACGCTGTTTTTATAAAACTGTTATCCTTTACGGTATTGGGTGTTTGCGCTGCCATTTCGGGGTCTATTGCCGTCAGCAGAATAGGGCTCATCAACCATGAAACCATACTATTGGATATCGAAATGGACGCTATTTTGGCGGTCGCCATCGGAGGCAACGCTCTAAACGGCGGAAAATTCAGCTTGACCGGTTCTGTGATAGGGGCATTCGTCATTCAGGCGCTGACGATTACGCTTTATGCCATGAAAATTCCTTCAACGTCGATAAAAGCTTATAAGGCGCTGGTCATTATAGCCATTGTCGTAATTGGTTCGCCGATTGTAAGGAAATATGCCCTTTGGTTGCGTGATAAGTTGTTTAAGAAGCCGGCGAAAGCCAAGCAAACCGACGAAAACGGAGAATTCGCATTATGAGCAATACTAGAGGGTTATTTGCCGGGACGCAGGAAAAAAAGCGCAGAGAGCCTATTTCCAACACCAATTTGCTCTTAACTATAACAGTTTGCATTTTTATTGGCATGTATGCGCTTGCCATGCTTATCTGGGGCGGCGGTTTCCTGAATCCGCAGCAGTTTTTTGATATTTTTAACAACAACGCGTTTTTGATTGTGATCTCCTGCGGGATGACGATCGTCATGATAGCGGGCGGCATAGATATTTCGGTGGGAGGTATAACGGCGCTGGTGACCATGGCCTGCGTTGTGTATCTGGACGACCATAGTGGCAGCGTAATCGGCTCGGTCGGTTTTGCTTTGGGTATAGGAATAGCGTTCGGACTGATTCAGGGGGTGTTGATATCATATTTGGAGATACAGCCCTTTATTATCACTTTAGCGGGTATGTTCTTTGCAAAAGGCATGACAACAATAGTGAGCGCTGTTCCGCGCACGGCGATACACGAGGCATTTGTCGCGCTTAAGCAATTTCGCATCGTTATTCCGGGCATCGGTTCTTATGGGAAAGCCGGCAATTTTATTCCCGCCAGAATTGAATCCGGCGTAATAGTGGCGATAATGATAGTGTTGGCTATATTTGCTATTCTGAAATGGACACGATTCGGACGCAATCTCTACGCGGTGGGGGGTAACGGCCAGAGCGCGTTACTGCTGGGCATCAATGTAAAACGTACAAGATTCTATTCCTATCTGCTGTGTGGATTGTTATCCGGAATCGGCGGTTATGTCTATCTGTCGCATACGGGGGCGGGAAACGCTTCCAACGCTACTGCCGCAGAAATGCAAGCGATCGCATCCGCCATTATCGGCGGCACATTATTAACCGGAGGCGTTGGAAATGTAATCGGTACGCTTTTTGGGCTGCTTTCTTTAAAGACGATCAGCAATATTGTGATTGCTTCAGGGCTTAGGGAACCATATTGGCAGAGCATAACCACCGGACTTATGCTGTGCCTATTTATTTTGCTTCAGAGCTTGATTCTTGCGATTCGTGAAAAGGGCAGCCTTCAGCAGCTGCTGTCCGAATGGATGAAGATCAAAAGCAAAAAAAACACAGAGGATTTATCAACATAGCTTTAACCGATCCGTCATACGCGGCCTGCCCGACCTCCTCTGGACGCATCTTTTTTCGGTATGCGGAACGCTTGGGATACCACATCACTTGCGGCGTAGCGTTCACTTACACCGGCGGGAAATTGAGTCGTTATGAGCGCTTGCGTGGGCCTGCTTCGTATGCGCTTGTCGCCGGCCGCCTCCGCGTTCAATTCAAATATCCGCCATACCCAGTATGGTAACGCTCAACGCGCCATGATCGTGCGCCAAGTCCAGATATTCGTCTGTCGCTTCACCGTTTTTCACCACTTTGATTTTGGGGCGCAGGCAGGCGCTTTCAAAATTTTCCACCACGATACCTGTCACGTTGTTGCTCAGCCGCACGCAGGTGCCTACCGGGTATGGCGCCACCTTGCGCACAAACGCATCCACAACCAATGGATCGAACATGGTGTTGTAACCGCTCATTACATACTCCACAGCGTCGGATGGCAGCATGGCGTGCCGGTAAGGCCGGTCGGATACGAGCGCGTCATACACGTCAGCTACCGCGATCACGCGGCCATACAGGTGGATATCGTCGCCCGCATGCCCGCCGGGGTAACCGTTGCCGTTGTATTGCTCGTGATGCGACAATACCGCCACCTTGGCCGATCCGGGCAGCGCGCTGCTGATGTTGAGATAGTTAAAGCCGGCCAAACTGTGGCGCTTTACCTCTTCGAACTCGTCAAGGGTAAGCTTGCTCGCTTTATTGATGATGCGTTTGTCCACAAATATTTTGCCCAAATCGTGCACGACGGCGCCCATGGCAAGCTCGTTTAGAGCGGTGCGGTTCAGCCCAAGTACCAGACCCAGCATGGTGGACAGCACCGTTACGTTGATGCTATGGCTATAGGTATAATCGTCATACGCGCGTATATCTATCACATTCATCATCAGGTTGCGGTTGTGCAGCACCTCATCCACAATGTTGTTGATGAGCGGCGTCAGGCTCAGCACATGCGAAAGCGACCGATTGCTGGGGTCGGCCTCTGCCTTGACGAAAAGTGAGCGCACATCCTTTTGCGCGCGATGGCGCAATTCATCGCTGATGATGCTTTCAGCATACACATCCTTGCTGATGTCATCGTCGATATAGACGCCCTGAAATCCCAGCGCCTGTATTTTGCCGATATGACCTTCGGTAAGTGATACGCCATAGCGCAGCAAAATGCGGTTTCTATCAAAAACGAGATCCCTACCCAGTTTCTGACCGGGTTTTAAACAGTTGGATGGGACAAATCGCATATTACCCCCGCAATAAGTTATTGATATCCAGTATTAGGCTGATATCGCCATTGCCTAAAATAGTGCAGCCGGCAATACCCTGCAACCAATCCGCAGAGCGTGAAATATAAAGCGGCATGGGCTTGATGACGGTTTGCTGTTCGCCCAGCAGTTGATCCACCAGCAGGCAATAGGATTCGCTGTCGCTGTCGATCAACACCAGTATTCCATCCTCAAAGTTTGCAACAGCCGATTCGATGCCCAAAAGCTTATACAGACGCAGCACAGAATAGCAGTTTTCTCGTATGAGTATCAACTCGTTGCCATCAGGGTCAGTAAACACATCGCCGTGTGCGGGCTTGAAGGATTCGCGTATGTTCAGCAGCGGTACAATGAATACGCAATCGCCTACCCGCACCTGCATGCCATCGATTATGGCCAGTGTGAGCGGTATACGCAGCGTCACCTTCATGCCTTCGCCCATGGTGCTGTCCACCGAGATGGAGCCGCCCATCTTCTGTATATTTTTGGTAACGACATCCATTCCCACCCCCCGTCCGGAAAACTCCGTAACCTGCTCGTTGGTGGAAAATCCCGGCGTACAGATCAGCGCGTAAGCTTCCTTATCGGTTATCTCGGGGGGCGGCTTTTTGATAAGCCCCCTTTCAATGCCCTTTGCGATGAGTTGCTCGCGGTCAAGCCCCTTACCGTCGTCGCTCACCGTGATCAAAACATCGCCGCCGGTGTTGCGCGCCTCTATGGTGATAGCGCCCGCGCGGTTCTTGCCGCTTTGCTCGCGTATATCGGGATGCTCGATGCCATGATCCATGGAGTTGCGGATAATATGCATCAGCGGGTCGGAAAGGTTGTCGATCACGTTTTTGTCCATCTCGGTATCCTCACCGATGATAACCAAATTTGCCTCTTTATCGATCTTTTTGCACATATCGCGCACAATGCGCTCCAGTTTGTGGAACGTTGCGGATATGGGTATCATGCGGATGGACATCACCGTATCCTGCAATTCATCCGTCAGCTTTCTTAGCTGGCGCGCCGCCTTGGAGAAATTTTCAAGATGCAGGCCCACGATATCCGGGTTTTTTGTTACGGTGCTTTCAGTGATCACGATTTCGCCCACCAAATCCAAAAGCTTGTCCAGCTTATCCAGCCGCACGCTCATATAATTGTGTTTTTGCTGAGGCGCCGGCGCCGCCTCTTTAGGGGCGTTTGGCGCCGTCTCTTTGGAGGCGCGCCTGTCCAGCGGGGTATTTGTCAGCTCTTCCATGGGTTCAAACGTGAGCTGCTCGATCAATATATTTCCGGCAATCTTTTCTTTTAACGTTTCAGACGGTGTATCGCTTTCGATAAACATGGTGAAGCCGTTGGCCACGATTTCATCGGCGCCGTCGTCCTTCAATACGTCCTCGGGCACGGTCGTGATGCGCGTATAAAGGTTTTCGATGGATTTTAAAACGCCGAAGGCGCGTATGTTCTCCATCTTACAATCTTTCTCAAAATGGATGACCGCCTTGTAGTGCCTGGATCCGCTTTTGATGGCGGGGTTGCCGTCAAGCATATTGAGCGCCGCCTGCAGTTCATCGTTAAACGCGATATTGGGCGTGGGTGTTTCGTGGGAATTGCTCATAGCGCCGCCCTTGAGCGCGTTGTAACAGGCGTTTATCCTATCCAAAAGCGCGCCGGGCTCGCCCGTGGGCATTTGCCCGTCTTGCAGCGTTTCGATCTCTGAGGTAAGAAAATCCTCCGCCGCGAACACCATATCGCAAATCTCGCGATGGTTATAAGCGCTGTCGATATTGTCGCGGATATAACCGAAAAGATCCTCCATAGCGTGAGAGAGTTTGGCCATCCGGTCAAACTCCATCATGGCGGAGGAACCTTTGATGGTATGCAGTATACGGAATATGGACGCAACCTGATCCGCCGTAAAGCGGTCGCTTTTATCGGCGGTCAGCAATATGCCATCCAATTGCTCCAACAACTGCGTATTTTCGTAAATATATACTTCCAGCAAAGAATTATCCTGCGACATACCCGCTCCCCTTATCCAATCATTGCACGCGCCGCCTGCCGGCGCAACAAAACTTTACCCGACAGGTATTATAACGGATCAGACAGCAGTTAATTTAAACTATTCAACGCGTTTATGATAACATCTTCTTTAAAAGGCTTTACGATGAAGCCCTTGGCGCCCGAAATAATCGCCTCGCGCACCATGCTCTCCTGCCCCATGGCGGAAATCATAACGACGTTTGCCGTTGGGGTGATGGCGAGAATCTCTTTTAAGCTTTGCAGGCCGTCCTTTTCGGGCATGGTGATATCCATCGTAACGATGTCGGGGTCGAGCTCTTTGTATTTTTGCACGGCGATTTCCCCATTTTCCGCTTCGCCACAAACCTCATAGCCGTGCTTGGCCAGCATATTTTTAATGGAAACCCGCATAAATGCCGCATCGTCTACCACGAGAACTCTTTTCATAGAAGCCTCCTAACTTTCGTAATCAACTCATACTGAATTTTGCGCAATTACATCCAAACTTTATATTAGCGCATTCATCGTCATATTTCCAGAATAAACATGGGAATATTTTAAATGGTTTTTTCCGTTTTGGGCCAGGCCGTGCGTATCGTGAGCGCGCCGGTCTCGCAGTAGAAAACAATTGTGCGTCCTACAGACCCGCCCGTATCCTCGGTAAGCAGCCGTATGCCGCGCTTTTGTAGCAGGGTATGGCAAATTTCTATGTTGCGCTGCCCTACCTTCATGACATCGTTGCCTGTGGAAGTGGCGAACATATGCGCCCCGCCCGCCATCTTCGCCACCAGCAGGTAGGGATTGGCGCCCGCGCGCACTATCTGTGAAAGCAACTCTTCAAACGCCGTATCGCCATATTGCGCCTTATGCTTTTGCGCAACAGTGGGCGGCGCCTGCGGCAACATGATATGCGCCATGCCGCCTATCTTTGAAAGCCGGTCATAGAGCACCAACCCCACGCACGAGCCCAAGCCGAGCGTTGTAAGCGTATCCGTACCCTTTCCGACGGCCAAATCGGCAATCCCAATCAAAATATTGTTTGCCATCAGTCAATCCCCATTGATGATAGCATGATGTGGAACGATTCCACATCAGGCACCATTAAAAAGTGGCCGTTGAGATTACCGTCCCCGCCGGTATCCACAAATTCGGTCTCCATCAAAAGCACCACGTCGCCATAGGCGCCGTAGATGGCTGCGGGCAAATTCATAATAGCGCCTGCCATGTCGATTACCATTTTGGGCACGCTTTTGCTTGTTGACAGGCCCGTCAACTCCGAAAGCGCGTTCAAATACGCGCCGGAAAGTATATTTGCCACCTCGTTGAGCGCGGACTCCTGCAGACCGGTTAATAATTCGCCGGTATCCTCTATCTCCATGCCCATGGATCTTACGATGGCGGCGGACATTTTTTTCGCTTCCAGCGCGTCTTGCGCCAAAAGAATGAATCCGTTTAAATCGCCCGACATTTCAACCAACAGGCTCACAATCAGGTTTTCCGGCCCGCCGAGTACGGCGTTGACCTCTGCGAACTCTAAAAACTTCACCTTGGGCACACGCACCTTTACAGGCCGCCCCAGCAGCGTCGATAAGGCGGTTGCCGCGTGGCTCGCGCCTATATTCTCTATTTCCATAAAAAAATCAAGATGCTCCGCGTTCAATTGACTTAGGTTTTTCATTGACATCCCCATTTCATGAAAAGTATGCGCCACAATAGTATGGAAACGCACGGCAAGGTATGCGCGTTTATTACTTATAAACGCGCTTTGGCCCGCCAGACACCGCCGATATACTATATATCGAAAGTTTTGCCGGAATGGTTAATATTTTTTTGCAATCTACCGATAACCTATATAGCTATATATGTCCATTCGGCTCTTTTTTGCCGGATGCGGCCGCCGGGCGAAGGGAAGCGCCCGAAAATAGCGGTGCAACTACTATTTCATACCAAGCGAAACGGCCACAGCCGCTAAGCACAGTGTGTAAACGGGATTAGGGTTTGCGCACTAAGCTTTAGCGCGGCGTGCAAACCCGAACCCGGTTTATCCTTTATAAGGGCGGGCGGCATAGCTTGGCGCGTGCGCGAAGGCGTGGAAGGAACCGACGACTGGAGGTAAATATGAAAATAGTAAATTCCAACGTGACACTGGAGGGCGCAAGCAAAAAAGAGGTTTACAGCGAACAAACGGTAAAGATGGAAGCGTGGACGGGGCAAAGGCCTGCCGCCAGCGAGCAGCCTGTTAATCCCATAGAGGATTATATGGTGGAGCTGGGTGAACGCACCAATACTTTGTGGCAGCAGGCGCAGGACACGCTCGCTCATTCCGCGCTCAGAAAGCTTTCGCAAAAGAAGGACACGAAGCTTTTGGATGAGAGCGACTTAACGCTATCCCTGCTGGAGGCGCTTTTATATGCGGTGTCCGGCAAGAAAGTGCGGCTGCAGCGCCCGTCGCTCAACATGGAGGATACGCAATCGCCGCAGATGCCAACGGACACATCCCTCGGCGCGCAGGGCCGGGGTATGCAGATCACCACGCGCGAAATCAGTTACTTTGACCAGCAGGTGAGCTTTCACGCCGGCGGCTTCGCGCAAACGGCGGATGGCAGAAACATATCGTTTGATTTGCACCTTGCCATGAGCCAAACCTATTATAACGAAACCGTATTTATGACCAGACTTGGCGGCGCGCTGCCGACAAAAAAAGCCGTCGATCCGCTTGTGATAAGCTATGCCGGCGCGGCCCCGTCGCTAAGCGATCGGAAATGGGCGTTTGACCTTACGTCTGATGGCGTTAACGAGAACATATCCTTTGCGGTAAACGGCAGCGGGTTTTTGGCGCTCGATAAAAATGGCGACGGCGCCATCAACAACGGCGCGGAATTGTTTGGCCCGCAAACGGGCAACGGTTTTGGCGAGCTTGCCGCGTATGACATCGACAAAAACGGCTGGATAGACGAAAACGACGAGGTATTCTCCCAACTGCGCGTGTTCACGCTGGATGGCGCAGGCAATCGTGTGCTCTTCTCGTTAGGGGAGCTTGGCATCGGCGCTATTTACCTTCACAATGCGAAAACCGCCTATGATATGCGCAACGCGGGCACAACGCACGGGTTTATGCGCGCAAGCTCGGTATTTTTAAGGGAGAACGGCAGCGCCGGCGCCATACACCACATCGACTTGAACGTTTGATAGCGCACATGGCAAAAGGTATAACGCGGAGGATAGACCATGCGCATTGAAATAACACAGGTACACGAAAGCTTACGAAGCCCGGCGCAAGCGGGGCAATCGTTGCGATCCGATTTTACAAAGGGCGAGGTCGTGCGCGCGACCGTGGTTGCGCAAAGCGGCGAGAACGTCGTTTTTAAAACCGAGGATGGCAGGATGTTTGCCGCAAAGCTTTCCGCTAACGCCGTTCTCGAGAAAAACGACCAGGTTGAACTTATGGTTACCGATAAAAGCGGCGGCAAAACCAGCATGCAGATGCTTTCCATCACCGGACCCGGCGGCGCCGGCAAAGCCATGCCGCGCGAGGTGACGCTGCTCAACAGCTTGGGTCTCGGTGATCACGAGGGCGCCAAGGCGGTTATTGCCGCCATGAAGGGGTTAGGGGTTACCGCCAGCAAGCCGCTGTTGCAGCAAACGCTGCAATTGATGGAGCAAACGGGCCTGGAGGCAAAGGACGCGCTGTTTTTCACGGCAAACGGTATTGCGCCCACGAAAGAGAACATCGCGGCCTTCCGAGCGCTGGCCAACGGGCAAACCATAGGCCCCGAGCTCTTTGAAGTCGCCCGGGAGGCGGCTATACCGCAAGAGCCAGTTACGCCGCAAGGGGCAATTACGCCGCAAGAGCCAGCTACGCCGCAAGAGGCGGCTATACCGCAAGAGCCAGTTACGCCACAAGGGGCAGTTACGCCGCAAGAGACGGCTATACCACAAGAGGCGGCTATACCGCAAGAGGCGGCTATACCGCAAGGGGCAATTACGCCGCAAGAGGCGACTATACCGCAAGAGGCGGTTACGCCGCAAGAAGCAATTACGCCGCAAGAGCCAGTTACGCCGCAAGAGGCAATCACGCCCCGGCAAGCGGCGCAAACAGGCGCCGGTCTTGCGGGGCTGTCACAAAAGCTGCTATCCATGTTTATGCGGCTTGACGGCGCGGCGGATGGCACGCAGGTAAAACGCGCGGCCGCCGACACGGCCATGCGCGCGGATGTGTTAAAGGATATGCTGGAGGGCGCCGCCAACAAAAGCAAAGCCTTTCAGGGCAAGGTGCAGGACATGGCCGCGCAAACCAGGCTTACTCAGGATGTGCAGCGCTTTTATTGTTTGCATATACCTGTGAACAACTCCGGGCCCGGCACGGCGGAGCTATACATCCACAGGAACAAAAAGCGCGGTGGGCGTATAGACCCTGAGGATACCGCCATACTCATCGGCCTGCAAACGCAGACCATGGGCAGGGTAGAAAGCCTGATCCGCGTGGAAAAACGCAATATATCGCTGACGTTTGGGGTGGAGGATGAAACGGCCGTGCCGTTGATAAAAGAAAAATCCCGCGAACTCTTGCCCGTATTGAAGAAATACCGCTATAATTTGATTGACGCCAGGGTGAGGGCGCTGGGCGAACATACCACCATCGCCAACGCCGGGCAGGTGCTGCTGGGCGCCGTAAGCAAGAGCGAGGTTTATGTGGATTGCAGAATATGAGCGAGCACAGGAAAGAAAAAAAACAAGCCGCCGCGCTCAAATATGATGCCGAGCAGAACCGGGCGCCCTATATCGTGGGGCTTGGGCAGGGCTACGTGGCGGAAAATATGCTCAAGGCGGCAGCGGAACACGGCATCCCCGTCGTGGAGGATACGAGCCTTTCCAATGCGTTGCAAAAGCTTGGCATAGGCGAAGATATACCCGAAGACCTTTATCAGGTAGTGGCCGAGGTGCTGGTGTTCGTTACCAAGCTGGATAACGGGCGCGGCAGCCGGTTTGGGCTGAATGAAACCGTGATCAAGCGATATAAAGGGGTTTAAAGCGTATGATTGAAGGAGTGCAATTGCAAACTGCCGCAACGGCGGCGACAGCTACGGAGATTAACAACAAAAGCACGGCCGCAGGGGCAAGCTTTGGCGAGATATTAAACGCCGCGCTTGAGGCCGAAGCAAGCGCCAATTCCAATAATCCGAAAACACGGCAAAGCGCATCCGACTATTTGCCTATTTCCAGCATACCCATCAGTTCCGTCGACCGGGTCGATCCGGCCCTTGTGGAAGAAAAGCGAAGGCTGGCTGAGGCCGCCAAGGCCGTGGTGGAGATTGAAGAACAAATGCGCCTTGCTGAAGAGACCGCGCCGGCGGTTCATGACAGCGCCCAGGAACCAGCCGAAAAGACGGAGCAAAGCGGCAGCGGCAACGCGCTTTTGGGGTTGTTTGGCGAGGGCGCCAGTATGAGCGAGGCCATACTGATGCTTTTCATGATGATGAGCGGGGGTATGAGTGGCGGCGGCGACGGTCTTGGCAACGGTATGACGCTTATGGTTTCAAGCTTGGCGTCCGCGCTCGCGAAAAAAACAGCCGACGAACGTGAAGCCGCGCGTTACGACGTGCCCGCAAACGTTTATAATGAGGATGCGGCCAAGGAAAATGCGAGCGATACGTTAGTTTCCGGCGCGTAGGAACAATATTTTCCTTGCAGCGCGGCAATGTTATTAAGTCGCGGCTTCTTTCATCCGATAAAGAGGATAACGGCATGAAAGGATTTGAACCTTTGACAGTAAAGGAGTAGGAAAGATGGCTTCATTAAGCAATATTAACCGCAGCATGCTGCGCATCACCGGGCTCAATTCCAATATGGATACCGAAAGCATTGTTTCAAGTTTATTGCAGGTAGATCAGCTTAAGATCGACAAGCAATTCAAGGCCAAAACAAAATTGGAATGGCAGGGCGAAGCTTACCGCGACTTCAACTTAAAGATCAAGAATTTCCGCGAAAAGTATTTCAGCGCGCTAAGCCCGGAGACCAATATATTTTCTTCCGCCGCGTATGACTCCTATAAGGTGAACATGGTGGATGAGTCGACCGCCTTTAGCGTAACCGCTAGCAGCAACGCCTACGAAAGAACGCTGGCCGTCAAGAGCATCGACCAGTTAGCATCTGCGGCCACGGCGAAAAGTACGGACATCTGGGCGGCCGGGGCCGGCGAAACCATATCGCTGGATACCACGCTCGTCGATGCGGCAAGCAAGTTCGCGACGCCGCTTACCTTTGGGGCGAACGCCCATGGGCAGAGCGCCATATCCTTCACCATCAACGGCCAGCAGTTTACGTTTACAAGCACCGCTACGCTAAACGAGGTGATAACCACCGTAAACGCACGCGCCGAGGCGGGCGTCGTGATGAATTACAGCAGCCTTTCAAAGGGCTTTACGCTCACGGGGCGCGAAACCGGTTTCGAGAGCAGAATCTTCATTGAAGATGGTTTGGGCAACGCCTTTGAAACGGGCAACGCGGCCTTTGCCATCGAGAAGGGCGCCTATATCGGCAAAGACGCCGTCGTAACCTTTGTGGAAGACGGTGTGGAGACGCAGATTACCCGCAATTCCAACAAATTCGATATAGACGGGCTCTCGTTCGTGCTGAATAAAACCATGACGGCGGCCGAGGCCGGATCCGCCGGCATACAGTTTCATGTGGAGCGGGATATCGAGCCCATCATTGAAAAGCTGCAAAACTTTGTAAACGCCTACAACGAGCTGATTGCGGAGTTACAGACGGCGTATGACCAACGTCCCAACCGCGCATACGACCCTCTCAGTGAAACCGAGAAGGGTCAGTTGACGGAAAAAGAAGCCGAAAAATGGGAAGAACTTGCAAAGGAAGGCTTATTGTACCGCGACAGTAACCTGGGCCGGCTAATATCCAATTTGCGCGGTCTCTTCTATACCGGTAATGGCGGCGTTGACAAAACTGCGGCGGATATCGGCTTTACCACGGGCAATTACTTTGATGGCGGCGGCGGCAAAATAGTGTTGGATACCGGCGCGTTGCGCCAGGCGCTTTCCAGCGACCCGCATCAGGTGAAGACCATGTTCGCAAACGTCAGCACGGCCACGGATTCTGCCGCCAACTATGGAGAATCGGGCCTTGTGGTGAAAATGAACACATTGATGAACGGTTACATCAACACCACAAACGAAACAACGTTATATTCAAACACCAAAGCGGTTTTAGACGCTGAAGACAAGCTTACACGATTGGAAGAATGGCTTGCCGACCGGGAAGACAGCTATTGGAAGAAATTTGCCGCTATGGAGACGGCTCTTGCGAATCTGCAGAGCCAAACGGCTTGGATCAGTTCGCTGATAGGCACATCCGACAATTAGGCGGCGACGGGTATCGGAGGTTAATATGTACGCAGCATTGGCAAACCCGCAACAGAGGTATAAGCAACAGGGCATACTGACCGCCAACCCGGCGGAACTTGTGGTTATGTTGTATGACGGATGCATCAAACAATTAAAAATAGCCAACCTGGCTATAGGCGAAAAAAACTTCAACAGGTCGGATATGGCTTTGCGTAAAGCCGTGGCCATATTGATGGAGCTTGTAAACAGTCTCAGCCTGGAATATTCCATCGCGCGCGAATTGCTGGAGCTGTATGAGTTTGTGATCAACGAAATCGCGCTGATATTATTGGAGGAAGAAGCCGGGCGTATACCAGGCGTACTGACCATTATGGAAGAGTTGCGCGACGCGTGGCGCACCGTGGCCAAAGAAACGCAGGGCACGGCAGAGTTGGTGTAGCGCAAAAATGCGGCAATTACTGGATAACCGGAAGCAAAAAAACGAGATATTGAGGAGTATGCTCGCGTTGATCGATGAAGAGGCGTGCCGACTCAAAAATGACGAGGCGGAAGCGTTCGCCGCAGCGGCGGCAAGCTTTAAAGCTCTTGCCGCCGAAGTGGATTTGCTGGAGCGGGATGCAGGCGATACGTTGCATGAAACCGGTCTGACGGACGAGGAGCGCGGGCGTTTGGGAGAACTTGATAGCGAGGCGCGGGGGTTACTTGCGCTTATGCGCGAAACGCAGGAAAAATGCAACCAAATTGTCCGGGAGCGCATGCAAAGCTATAAAAGCGAACTGAGAAGCATGCAAAAGGCGTACCACAGGGCGCAATCCTACGTGAACCCGTATGGCGGCAGCGGGGACGGCTTATATTTTGACAAGAAAAAATAAGTACCGGAGGTGAAGCGATTTGCGTATTAAGGAAGTGCCGAAACTGCCTATGGATGTGCCGCGCATACAGCCGGTTGAAGAAAGGCGCGGCGGCGAAACCGCCCAACACGGCTTTTTGCGGCATATGAGCACTATGCAGGACGCCGAGTATCAGGAATATATACACGATTTAAGTGATCGTATCACCAGGCAGGGAGAGCGGCTTGGCGAAAAAGTCGATATCGCGGAGTTTCAAAAATATCGGGAGCTAATTTCTGAATTGTTCAATGAAACGGCGAGCAATTCATATTTATTTTGCAAATCCGACAAGTTTGACAGCCGCGGCAGGCACAAGGTGTTTACGGTGATACGCAAGGTAAACCAACGGCTTGACGAGATTGCCGAGATGATATTGAAAAACGAGGCCGACAATTTATCCATGCTGGATGCCGTGGACGATATTCGCGGAATGCTGGTGGATATGTTTTTATAAAACGCGGCGACCGTCGCAACGGGAAGAGGTTTATATGTCTATCAACGATGAGGCGGTTGTCGGCGCCATCGCCTCCGACGCCGCCATGAAGCGGTATTTGACTTTTGCGCTGGGCGGTGAGGAGTTTTGCATCAATATCAGCAATGTGATTGAAATCATAGGCGTGCAGCCCATTACTCGATTGCCTGCGGTGCCGGCGTTTATAAAGGGCATCATCAATTTACGCGGGCGTATCATTCCTGTGATCGATATGCGCGTGCGTTTTCATAAAGAAGAGGTGGCGTATAACGACCGCACCTGTGTGGTGGTGGTGGAGGTACAGGGCGTGCAGGAACTGACTGTAGGCTTGATTGTGGATAGTGTGACGGAAGTGCTAAGCTTGGCGGACGGCCAGATTGTGCCGCCGCCCAGGCAGCGGGGCGCCGGCGAACAAAACAAATACATCTGCGGCATTGGCAGGGTGGATAATCAGGTAAAGCTGATGCTCGATTGTGAAAAGCTCTTGCAGGATCAAAGTACGCCTGAAGAACGGGCAGGCATTTAATACTTTATACCGGTAGCCGAAAAACAGGGGGGAACAAAAGTGAAATGGTATTATAATCTTAAAATATCCGCGCGGCTGGTATTGGGCTTTGGCTTGGTCATCGCGCTTGCGTCCGCAGCGTGTGTTGTCGCGGCGGGCGCATTGCGCAAGTCCAACGGCACATCCAACGCCATATTCGAGGCAAACGGCAATGCACAGGGGTATTTGGGCATTGTCGAAGCGGGTTACCAGAGAATGCGCGCGGAACTGGCGTTGATGAACCTTGAAGACAGTGTAGAATACGCCGAAAGCGTAAAGAAGAAGTTCGATACAGAGGTAGTGCCGCAGATAGAAGAAGGGCTTAAAAAATACAATAGCGTATGCGTGGGCGACGACGACAAATTGGCGGATTATGAAACGCTTGAAAGCGTGCTGTACGCGTTTTTTGCGGTGAGCGACGAGGTGATCACGCATGCGCTGCGCGATGATTTTGACGCATCCAAGGCTGCGTTGATCTCGAAAGAATCCGAAAAGCTGATTGTGGATATCGACGCTTTTTTGGGCGACCTGACCGAAACCAACGCGCTGGAGGCCCATGGGAAAAACCAAAGCCACAGCGAAGATATAATGCGCACATATACAGGCTTGGTTATCAGCTTATCCGCCATATTGGTGGTTGCCGTTATTTTGGTTGCGCTGACGGTGCATTCCATCAAGGCTCCGCTTGCAAAAATCGTAACCATGTCCGACAGCATAGTCGAAGGGCATACCGACGTAAAATACGACGGAACGATATACAACGACGAAATAGGCGTGCTGGCGGCCGGCTTTGTAAAGATGACGGACGCCATCAACGCCATGATTTGCGACGCGGATATGCTGACGCATACCGCTGCGGAAGGGCAGCTTTCCGTGCGCGCGGACGAAGAGCGGCATAAGGGAGACTTTAGAAAGATCATCAAGGGCGTAAACGATACGCTTGACGCCGTGATAGCGCCCGTGCAGGTGGCCGCAGGGTGTTTGCGTGAAATGTCGCAGGGCAATCTTAGCGTGATGATGGAGGGCGAATATAAGGGCGACCATGCCATGATAAAAAACGCCCTGAACGACACCATCACCGGGATCAACGCCTACATTACGCAAATCAACGAGGCGTTGCACGCCATGGCCCAAGGGGATCTGACCGTAACCATACAAACCCAGTTTAAGGGCGATTTTGCGGGACTGAAAGAAAGCATCAACACCATTGCGCGCTCGCTTTCCGAGGTCATGCAAAACATCAACATCGCGTCGGATCAGGTGGCTTCCGGCACCAAGCAGGTATCCGACGGCGCGCAGGCGGTTTCGCAGGGCGCTACCGAGCAAGCAAGCTCGATAGAAGAACTTACCGCCACCATGACGCAGATAGGCGAACAGGTAAAAGCTACCGCCACCAATGCCAACGAGAATAACGCGCGCAGTATGGAGGTGAAAACATACGCCGTTGAGAGTAACGAGCTGATGAAAGAGCTGCAAAAAGCCATGGAGGAAATCAACACCTCCTCGCTTAGCATTTCGCGCATTATCAAGGTGATAGACGATATAGCCTTTCAAACAAATATACTGGCGCTAAACGCCGCCGTTGAGGCCGCGCGCGCGGGCGCGCACGGCAAGGGCTTTGCCGTGGTGGCCGAGGAGGTGCGAAACCTTGCCGCCAAGAGCGCCAGCGCCGCCAGAGAGACGACCGAGCTTATTGAAAACTCCGTTAAAAAGGCCGAAAGCGGCACGTATATCGCCAACGAAACGGCCAAGGCGCTGAAGAAGATCGTTACATCCATAGAGGGCGCCGCAGCCGTGATAGGGCAAATTGCCGTGGCCAGCAACGAGCAGGCCAGCGGCGTTGCGCAGGTGAACAAGGCCATCGAACAACTTTCCGACGTGGTGCAGGCCAATTCCGCAACATCCGAACAGGCCGCCGCCGCCGCGCAGGAACTATCCAGCCAGGCGGAAATGCTTAAGCATATGGTGGGCCGCTTCCAGCTGCAGAACGAAACGCATCTGCTGCTTGAAGGCGTCAAACCGGCTTTGCACCACCCCGCGCCTGAAAGCCAGCCGGAGCATGAAGAAGAGCGGGATTACCAGGACTTTGGCAGGGCGTTGCCGCCGCCGGAGCCAGACCCCATATCCATACGGCTCAACGATAATGATTTTGGAAAATACTAGCGTCAAAAATAAAGTATTTTTTGAAACCCCCGCTAAAGCCGCCGCGCGGTTTACCTTGTGTAAAACTGTCGCGGCGGCTTTAGCTATGGTGTATCTTTTGGGGCGCGCGTGCCGCTACCAGGCTGTACGTTCGTTTTATCGGCTTGTTTCGTACTATCATTTGCGTGTATACTTTGACATGATAAAATCGGATTAATAACCCGTCGGCGCACGCGGCATAATATTTTTAAATTCATGTTATGGGCGCTTAAAAAAAGTCGATATATACTATACGGCGCAACAGGATATTTTGCATGTAAGCCGGGCGGCCGCAAAAAGAGGAATATATGATAAAGATTGACGACCGGGATTTTAAAGAATTTACAGGTTTTCTAAAACAAAACTTCGGCATCAACATGACGAAAAAGCGCACGCTGATAGAGGGCCGCCTCAATAATTACCTTTTGCGCAACGGCTACAGCGATTATTCCACATATCTCAAAACGCTGTTTGAAGATCCTACAGGCGCCGAAGTCAACAATGTCATCAATTACCTCACAACCAATTATTCGTTTTTTATGCGGGAGTGGGATCATTTCGAGTTTTATAAAAGCGCCATACTACCTGAGTGGAAAGCGAAGATCACGAACTACGACCTGCGCGTATGGAGCGCCGGCTGTTCCACCGGCGAAGAGCCGTACATGCTGGCCATACTCACCGATGAGTTTTTCGAAAGCCAGCGTACCATGTGGGATAAAAAAATACTGGCCACCGATATATCCGAAAAGGTGCTCGCGCAGGCGCGCCGGGGCGTGTATGATGTGAGCTCGCTTGAAAAAGTATCAAAAAAATGGATCACGAACTATTTTGACCGGCTGGATAAAAACCACTATCAGGTGAAGGAAGCCATCCGCAACGAGGTAATATACCGCCGGTTCAACCTGATGGAGGGCGCCTTTCCCTTCAAAAAGAAATTCCATGTGATATTCTGCCGCAATGTGATGATTTATTTTGATATGGAAACCAAGCAGCGACTCGTGCAAAAGTATTACGACGTATTGGAAAACGGCGGATATCTCATCGTGGGGCAGTCGGAATCCATCGACCGCGCCACCAGCAGATTTGTATATGTGGCGCCGGCAATCTATAAAAAACCCCACAAGTAGCATGCGTGTAAATACACTTCCGGGCAAGAGAAGGCGGCGGTAGTTTATGAGCAAAAGAAAGATTCGCGTATTGGTTGTAGACGACAGCTTTTTTACAATAAAGTTTTTGTCCGAGGCGATTGCGAGCGACGTTGGACTGGAAGTAGTCGGCACCGCAGCCGACGCCTATGAGGCGCGCGATAAAATTATAGAGCTTAACCCCGATGTGATGACGCTCGACGTGGATATGCCGCGCATGAACGGGCTTGACTTTTTAAAGCAGTTGATGCCGCAATATCCCATGCCGGTACTGGTGGTGAGCGCGGCCAGCAATTTGGTGTTTGACGCGCTGCAGGCGGGCGCTGTGGATTTTCTTTCCAAAACCAATATGATGGATGAAAACCGCCGCGACGCGTTTATATCCGAATTGATCGTAAAGATAAAAATCGCGTCTATCGCCAAGGTGGGCAAGCACAAACCGCCGTATGCCAATACGCCCGTCCATACGCCTTTGGAAGAACAGAGCAAGATTATCGCCATGGGCGCGTCCACCGGGGGCACGGAGGCCACCAACACCATACTGAAGGATTGCGGCGGCGACCTGCCCGGCATTGTGATGGTGCAGCATATGCCGCCGGTGTTTACCAGACTATACGCGGAGCGGTTGAACAACACATGTCCGCTTGCTGTGCGCGAGGCCAGGGATGGCGACGACGTATTGCCGGGCCTGGCGCTTTTGGCGCCGGGCGATTATCAGATGGAGGTGGTGCGGCGCGGCAACGGGTACCGCGTAAAGGTATACCAGGGCGAGAAGGTGAGCGGGCACTGCCCCTCGGTGGATGTGCTGTTCTCCTCGGTGGCCAAGGCGGCAGGCGGAGCTGCGCTGGGCATATTGCTTACCGGCATGGGCGCCGATGGCGCCAGAGGTATGCTTATGATGAAAGAGGCCGGCGCCACCAATATAGGCCAGAATAAAGAAAGCTGCATTGTTTATGGCATGCCTATGGTGGCAAAAAACCTGGGGGCCATCACCTATGAGCTTCCGCTGGATCAGATAGCAAAAAAGATATACGCGTGGAGCCAGCCGCGCAAATAATATGCGCCAAAGGGCGGGTTCATGCGCGCCAAACACAGCATATACCCTGCCATACGGCTTTTATATACTACATATAGCGCGAAATTTACGAAATTTACAATTATTATGTTGAATAATCAACTTATACTATGTTATATTAAGGCGAGGAAATATATGCTATGGGTTATGTTACGGAAATATACACAAGCAAGCTCAACGCGGTGCAGCAAAGGCTTAACGCGGTCTCCTCGCGTACCGGCGCCGCCATGCCCGTATTTTA
>JAISXK010000032.1 GCA_031270585.1 Clostridiales bacterium
GTGCATCTTTCGATAGTCGACAACCTTTTTTCTCAAGTCGATTGAATATGCCATGTTAACCCTCCTGACGTACTCAATTATATCACATTTTATTAGTGTTGTCAAATTAAATTGCTATAAAGAATAGAACCCCTTATTTTTCCCATTTTCTTTCAAACGCGCGAGCATTTTTTTATGCATGCGCCAGACAAAAAGCGCGCATGCTATAGTGGACAGGATATGAACGCGACACAGGATCAAACGCGGGAGGTGATAAGCGCTATGGTGAAAAGAAAAGCGCTGCTGTTTATCGTGTTGGCGCTGCTGGTGGTGTTGGCGCTATTTGCCGCGCGCCTTGTGAACGCGGCGAACGCGCGGCAGCAAGCATATAAGGGCGCCAGGCTGGTTCTGAAAGGAGAGAAAGAAAAAACATGCGTCATTTAGACAGCGCGGATACGAAATTATGTGAATACTGCTTTTTTCCGGCGGCGGACATAAACTGCGGCGCAGATAATATGTGCCCCGGCTGGCGGGAGCGGCGCTATAAGCCGTTTGTTGAAAAGCAAAAACAGAACAGATCCGCACAGCGCGTATGAGTATGCCAAAGGATAAAAGGGCGCAAATATACCGGGAAAGGGTAAAAGCCTTGCAGCCCAAAAGCAAAGCGTCCGGTATGTGTGTGCGCGCGTTTTTTGTGGGGGGCCTCATATGCTGTATCGGCCAGCTCATTCGCGACTTTGGAGAAAAAGCGCTGAAGCTTACGGGAAACGATCTATCCACATTCACATGCGTCGTGTTGATTTTTTTGGGCGCTCTGACCACCGGTCTCGGGATATACGATAGAATTGCCAAGTTTGCGGGGGCCGGCACATCGGTGCCCATCACGGGCTTTGCAAACTCCATGACGGCGCCGGCGATGGAGTATAAAAAAGAGGGCTTTATTTCAGGGTTGGGAACAAGGCTGTTTTCCATCGCGGGGCCGGTGCTGACGTATGGCGTTGCGGGCTCTGTCATCGTGGGCCTGCTCAGCCTGATATTTCATTAAGAAAGGGAAGAACCCCCATGCCGGCGTGTAAAAGGAAAGGGGAGCGTACGGTTTTTTTTGAAAGAAAACCGCATATTGTGAGCGCGGCCAGCATCGTGGGGGATATGGAGGGCGCAGGCCCCCTGGGAGCGCTGTTTGATAAAATATTGCAGGACGACACCTGGGGCGAATCCTCCTGGGAAAAGGCGGAGAGCAAGATGTTTGAAGCTGCGGCGCGCATGGCCCTCGATAAAACCGGCCTCAGTACCGGCGGCCTGCATTGTCTGCTGGGGGGGGATCTGCTTAACCAGCTCATCACGGCCAATTACGCCGCGCGCGAATTATCCGTTCCGTTTTTTGGTCTGTACAGCGCGTGCGCCACATTGACGGAAGCGCTTTTGTTGGCGGGCATGCTTATCGAAGGGGGGTTTTTGGGCAACGCGGCATGCGTGGCTTCCAGCCATTTTTCCGCTGCGGAGCGGCAGTTTCGCTACCCGCTCGAGATGGGCGTGACGGCGCCGCCCACCGCGCAAAGAACGGTGACGGGCGCCGGCGCGCTGGTGCTGCGGGGGGATGCGCCATCCCCCTGCGACCCCTTTCAATCCGTTTGCGTGGCGGGCGGCACGATTGGCCGCGTCGTGGATATGGGCATTACCGATATGAGCAATATGGGTGCCGCCATGGCCCCCGCCGCTGCGGATACCCTGCGCGCGCATCTGCGCGACAGCGGCAAGAGCCTTATGGATTACGATGCCGTGATAACGGGGGATCTGGGCAAGTTCGGCACAAAAATGCTCATAGAGCTTTGCGACAGCGAAGGGCTTCATATAGAGGAGAAGCATATGGATTGCGGAAACCTTATATTCGCTCCCGGCCAGGGGGCGGATTGCGGCGGCAGCGGCTGCGGCTGCGCGCCGGTGGTGCTTGGCGCGCATCTGTTGCAGATGCTCGAAGACGGCATATGGAACAGGATACTCTTTTTGGCCACGGGCGCGCTCATGAGCCCCGTGTCAAACCTGCAGGGGGAATCCATACCCGGTATTGCCCACGCGGTGATACTCGAAAGGGTGCGCGCGTGATGAAATATGTGATTGTTTTTTTGGTGGGGGGCGCGATATGCGTAATCGGCCAGTTGCTGATTTGTTATACGCGCATGACCACCGCGCGTATATTGGTGGCGTTTGTATTGGCGGGCATTGTATTAACCGCGCTGGGGGTATACGAACCCCTTATAGGTTTTGCAAACGCGGGCGCCTCGGTGCCGCTTACGGGTTTTGGCTATACGCTTGCAAAGGGCGCTATAGACGGCGCGCGGCAAAACGGCGTGCTGGGCGCTATCACGGGAGGATTGGAAGCGTCGTCCGGCGGCGTGGCTGCGGCGATATTCTTTGCGGTGTCGGGCGCGCTGGCATTCAGCCCAAAAACGAAAAAATAGAATGTATCAGGGGGGTAAATGCATAATAATACGTTATATATACGTGACATTCGGGAATATAAAATAAAAAAATAAAAATATAGCTTTTTTTTTATGCGCGCAGGGGTTATAATGTACAAAGCTCGATTGATCCGGTTTGTTTGCTATTCGCTGCTTGGGGGGAGAGTATGGCGCAACTGCAGTCGGTTCTTGATAATCTGATACTCCAATTCGAAGGTTATTTTGATATAGAAAAACCGCACGCGTATGGCGACAGGGTAGTTTTGGCGTATGCGCACTTTACGCAACGTATGGAAAAATACGTGCTGGTGCACAGGTCCAAGCTATACGCCACAGAATCCAACGAACATGTTTTCTTTGTGCACGACAGGCGTTTGGACGAGGCTACGTGGGAAGCGGAAAAATCCTTCATCACGCAGGCGGAAAGGGATTATGTGATACCCCATAGCGAGCATATGTATTCATATATGAGTCTGGTTCTATTGTGCGAGAGCATAGACGACAAAGTAAAAAAACTGATCAAACGGTTCTCCTTCACGCGCAACTATAGGTTTACGCTGCACGGCTACAGCACCGTGCGCGTGGCGGCGCTGGATCTTAGCGACGAAACAATCGTTACAAACAGACGCGGCAAAGGGATGAAGAAAGTGCTTGAAAACGCGTTGCATATGTAAGGGTTCTGCATGGGCGACCATGTTGACCATATAGGCTTCGGCCTGGATTTTTATTCATTAATTATTTTTAGAAAGGTGGTAAAAAGTCGTGAGTTCTATTGTTATTTTGCTCATTTCTATCGTGGTTCTCTGTGGGGCTTACCTCACCTACGGTAAGTATTTGGCAAAAGCTTGGGGCGTTGGTGACAAGGAAACGACCCCCGCGCACGAGTTGGAAGACGGCGTGGACTACATGCCCGCCAAGGCCCCCGTGCTGATGGGGCATCATTTCGCGTCCATCGCGGGCGCAGGCCCCATCAACGGCCCCATTCAGGCATCCCCGTTCGGGTGGCTGCCCGTGTTGCTGTGGATACTCATCGGCGGCGTGTTCTTTGGCGCCGTGCATGATTTTGGGTCACTGTTCGCGTCCGTGCGGCATGACGCCAAATCTATCGGCCACGTAATCGAGGTGAACATCGGCAAGACCGGCAAGCGTCTATTCCTCGTATTCGGCTGGCTGACGTTGCTGTTGGTTATCGCCGCGTTTGCGAGTATCGTACAGGGCACGTTTACCGTCACGCCCGATCAGGCGGCGGCCGGAGATTTCTCAAACGGATCCGTCGCGACGGCGTCGCTGCTGTTCATCGTGCTGGCAATCGCGTTCGGCTTCCTGGTATACCGCAAGAACGCGCCTTTGGGGGTTAGCTCCATCATCGGCGTTGTTTTGCTGGCAATCTGCATTTGGGTTGGCCTAGCGGCCCCGATTTCAGGCGTGAGCGGCAATATCTGGCTGATATTCATACTTGTGTACATCATCATCGCATGCGTCGCGCCGGTATGGATACTGTTGCAGCCGCGCGATTATCTTAACAGCTTCCTGCTGTATGCCATGATGCTGCTAGCGGTCGTCGGCGTTGTCTTCGCGAATCCCAAGATGGAAATACCCGCGTTTACCAACTGGCTGGGTACTGTGGGCGATAAATCGATGGGGCCCATGTTCCCGGTGCTGTTTATCACGGTGGCCTGCGGCGCTATTTCGGGCTTCCACAGCTTGGTGGGCTCGGGCACCTCGTCCAAACAGC
The DNA here is from genome assembly GCA_031270585.1 of Clostridiales bacterium. GTDB lineage: Bacteria > Bacillota > Clostridia > Christensenellales > CAG-138 > JAISXK01. The sequence continues at coordinate 4,174 of JAISXK010000032.1, forward strand.
TGGATAAAGAGACCGATATCAAGGCCATCGGCTATGGCGCCATGCTGGTCGAGTGCCTGCTGGCGACGCTGTCGTTGATCGCGGTTGGCGCTTTGGGCGCGCAACAGGGTACGCCGCCACAAACGTTTGCCATCGGTATTTCCGGCTTCTTCGGCATGCTGGGCGCCAGTGCCGGCGTGGTAGCGACCATCAAAACACTGTTGTTGCTCGCGGTTTCCGCCTTCGCGCTGACTTCTTTGGACACCGCCGCCCGTATGGGCCGCTTCCTGTTCCAGGAATTCTTCATAAATGAAGGCGAGGATGCGAAATCCATCACCGGTTTCCGCAAGTTCCTCATCAACCCCTATGTGGCCACCATTATTACGGTTGGCTTGGGCGGATTGCTCGCCGTAGGCGGCTATACCAAGGTCTGGCCGCTGTTTGGCGCCGCCAACCAGTTGCTGGCCGGCCTCTCGCTGCTGGCGGTTTGCGTATGGCTGGGCCGCATCGGCAAAAAGAACGGCATGTTCTACGTCCCCATGACGTTTATGCTGGTAGCGACAATTACTTCGCTGATTATCACGCTGAAGAATCAGATCACCAACATCGTCACCGCTACCGGTGATATGACGAGTTCCGTGCTGCAAGTGATCTTTGCGGTGTTGCTGGTCGTGCTCGCCCTATTCCTGGTTATCGAAGGCATCAAAGCGCTGGCCAATATCAACAAGAAGAAGGCCGCCGCCGCGTAAACAAAGCGCGACAGAAAGTAAAATCATCAAGAGCCGCCTTTATGGGCGGCTCTTCGCGTATTATGAAAGAGACTTGCCTGGTTACCCGGCGGCATATATACTGGTATAAGCAGAGTAGGTGCTATGCTTTGCGTTTGCAAAGCCCGCGCGGGATGGGAAGTCGTCCGTGCGGGGGATGGGTTCCCCATGGTATGGGTTCCCCATGGCATAGCCACCGCGTCCGCTGCGCAATTGCCACCGAAACGGCGGCTTTGCGCCCATATTTTGGGCGTTTTTTCGCGCCCGTAAAGGAGGCGTTTTTTTATGAGTTTGCAAAAGGAAGTAAGGAGGTTGGCAGCTTCCTCATTGCTCATAGCCATGGGGGTTATTTTAGGGGGGCTGCTTAAGATACCGGCCTTTGTGATGGGGACATATTCCGTAAAAATAAGCTTTGGGGTGTTGCCCGTCATCCTGGCAGGCGTGCTGTTTGGCCCCGTTTATGGCGGCATCGTGGGTGGACTAACCGATCTTTTACAGGCGCTGTCATTCCCCGTGGGGGCGTATATGCCCTGGTTTACCATCGTGGGCGTTTTCTTTGGGCTGATACCGGGGCTGTTTTTTCAAAAAGGGCAGGCCGTCACGCTGCCAAGGCTGTTTTGCGCGGTGGCGTCGGGCCAACTCTTTGGCTCGGTAGTATGTAACACCCTTTTAATAACGGCGCTTTACAATATGCCGTTGGCAGCTATATTGCCCTTGCGGCTACTCAACCAAGCGGTTATGATACCGCTGTATACCCTCATTGTGTTTGCGCTTTTCCCGCTTGTAAGCCGGTATAGGATTACCCGCCAATATTGAGCGCGCCGCTTTCTTCTTTATTTTCATCGCCGTCATCGCCCGTATCCTCCGCCAAAAAGACGGTATCCAGGTTTAGTATATATGTCGCGCGGATGAGCGTGCCGCCGGTGTCGCTCTCATGCCGGTTGAGATACAACACAGCCGGATTGGCGGAGGAGAATATGGTGGGTGTAGCCAGATCCAATAGCCTTGTGCTTTGGCCCGCGTAGATATCGTATACCCATAACGTAAACGCGTAAGGGTCTTGTTCTTCAAGGGGCGCGTTCGTATCATCAGCGGGTAGCGAACTGGCCTCGCCGCCATCCGTTAAGGTGTCGGCTTCAATCGAGGGATCGACTTCCGTTGCGGTATCGGCCTCCGTCTGGCCGCCCGAAACGCGGCTTTCTATATAATAGAGCTTGCTGCAATCCTGCGACCAGAGGCATACGTAAGGGTAAAAATCGGTGGTGACGGTTCTTTGCTCCCCGGTGGCCATGGTATATAGCGAAAGGCCGGGCAGCGAGAGTTGGGCCGCGTTTTCGCTTGTGGTAACCACCGCCATATATTTCGCGTCGGATGAAATTTCAAAGCTGCCGCCGGGTATAAAGGGCTTACGCACGCCGCCCTCCGGCTTGATGCAAAATATGATGGAGCCATCCTCCGCCGCAGCATAGGTAAAGTACAATTCGCCGTCCGACAGGCCGAAAGAGCCTTCGTCCACGCTGTTGCGATCCACATAGGAATGACGCTTCGATTCATCGGGTATGGAATAATCAAACTGGTGTATCTGAATATCGTTTTGCCCCGTGATGGCGTAAACGATATTGCCAAGGCTGTTCCATAAAAACGCGCTTGTGTTGCTGCCAAAACCCATTTCGGACAGATCGTTTAACAATTCGTATGTGCCGGCGTCGAACACGTAAAGATGCGTATTCTCATCCGCGCGCTCCAAAACGGCAAGCCGCCGCCCATCGGGCGAGAAGCGCGCCTGCTCTATGCCGGAAAATTCAAACGATGTAGCGAGCGCCGTGGCGCCGTCATAGCGCATGATCATCAGTTGCTGGTAGGCGTTTTCACCCTCTTCGGCCGGCAGTTCGCGGCTGTATAAAAAGCCTTCGCCCGTGGGCAGCTCGCATAAAAACAGACCGTCAGGCACCAGCACAGGCAGGGTTTTTAACGATTGGTCGGGCAAACGAATAGAAGGCGTTTGTATGGCGGCCAAATGATCGAGCGCGCTGTCGTAATGGGGCAGTTGCTGGCCCCGCAGCGCTTGTATCACCCATTTTTCCTCTATAATATTGGGGTATTGGCGCCTTGCGGCAACGAGGTATCCTTCGGCCTGTTCCATGGTTTCAAAAGGCGGCGATATGAGCAGTATATCGCCGAGATTTGTTGAGAGCGTGGGCGACGCGTCAAGCTCCGGCGATATTTGCCCCGCGCGGTAAGCGTCATAGGCGTTTACCGTTACATAATAAAGCTCTTTTGGCGTTTGGGGGTCGCCGTTATCCTGCGGCGCGTCGTGCCGCCGTAGTCGTATGGTGAGCGTATCTTCACCTGCGGCGTCGATATAATACATAGGCTCGCTGAGCTGAAAGCAGATCGATATGCGCGGAGTATTCACGATGGATTGCTGGAATGTGCCGAGAAACGTATCAGGCAATGTAAGGCCGCGCCGGTAATCCCAATGAGCCAGGTTTTCAAACTGCACCACAAGGCGGGCGGGGTAATCCATAACGGAAACTGTGTACGCCGGCACAACGCCCGGCGTTTCCTTTTCGCTGCCCGACATGCGGCTGCCCGTTACAAAGGAAAACGTGAGTACGGTCTCCTCCGCGTCGCCCGATCGCGCGGCGGATATTTCAAGCGCCTTTAAATTCAGGTCGCTTACCTCTTCAGCCGCGCCGCCGGTGGCGACATAGCCTTCGCCGTGAAAGCCCATGGCGAGCGCACCGGGCACGGCGGGGGCTTCTTCCTTTTCGCATGCGGCAAGCAGGCATAGAAGTATGGAAAAAAGAAGTATACTGGCCTTTTTTAACATAATGAAAGCTCCTGAGCGGTTGTGATAGCCGGCGCCATGCCGGCGGCGGCATGGCGAGGCTATGATTTTACAATAAGTATACCATAGATCCGCGCAAAATAACGGCACGCGCATGAACAAACCTGAAGGATCGTGATGAAAGAAACGAAAAAAGAAAAGCGCGAGGCAAATCGGGCGCATGGCCCGGTAACAGGTTTGTTTACATGGAACTCACACGCGCGCCACAACTAAGGGTGCAAACATGGTTCGCGTGTGGTACAATGCATATAAAAGTCAAAGATAGTCAGGAATGGAAGGGAGGCGCCGCGCTTGCCGCTGTTATCGGATAGTATTGAACGTTTTATCAAAGAACTGATGGCGCAGGGCAACGAAGTTTCCTTACGGCGCAACGAGCTTGCGCAGCATTTTGGCTGCGCGCCTTCGCAAATAAACTATGTACTATCCACAAGGTTTACGCTGGATAGCGGGTATGTGATCGCCTCACGCCGCGGCGGCGGCGGATATATCCGTGTTATGCGTATAGCCGGCGGGGGTGAAAACCTTTTGCGGTATATGGCGTGCAGCGGCATAGGCGAGGGGATAAGCAAGGCCCGGGCGCATGCCATGATCAACAGGCTTCTGGAAGAAAAAACGATTACCTTGCGCGAAAGCAGGCTTATGAAAACGGCCGTAGACAACTGCGCGCAGCCCGTCGCCGGTTTGCAGGACGGTATGCGCGCAAGGATATTAAAATCCATGTTTTGTGTATTATTGATGGAGTCGATATAAGGAGGGGTTCGTATGTTATGTGAGAATTGCGGAAAAAACGAGGCGAATGTACATACCGTCTCGATTGTAAACGGGGAAAAGCAAGAGCGCCATCTATGCGGCAAATGCGCCGGTGAGGCGCAGCTGGGTATGCCCTCGCTTATCAATCTGCTGTCGGGTTTTCAAATGTTGCCGGTGCAAAATACCGGCGCGGTTTGCGCGTGCGGCAACAGCTTTGCGCAGTTTCAAAAAACGGGGCTGCTGGGCTGCCCAGATTGTTACACCACGTATAACCAGTTGCTCATGCCGGTGATCAAGGGCGCGCAGGGAGGCAGAGCGCGCCATGCGGGCCGCCGGCCGGCCGAGTATAACGCGCTTATTCAAGAGATAACAAAGGCCGAAAAAACGGCCCGGGCCCAGGAGCTTACGGCTGCGGATGAAGTAAGGCGCT
>JAISXK010000044.1 GCA_031270585.1 Clostridiales bacterium
GTAGTAAAAAAGGTTCGCGCGTAAAGCATACGAACCTGAAGGAATTCACTCTAACGTAGGTTAAGGGAACCGGCACGGGCCCGTGTGAAGAAGCGCGGGTATTTTTTTGCCGTTAAAAACAGGGGGGGACATCGCAACCGTTAAACCCGTTATAGCCCGCAGCCGCCAACAGGAAAAAGCCCGCGAACATGCGGCGTTTACGCGAGCTTTTTGCTTCAATCCAATTTGTTTGGCTCAACAAGTATTTCCGGCCGCAGCGCGGAAAAATACTATTTTGTATAGATATAGGGCAGGGCAGTGGCCTTCACATAGCCGTTTAGCGTTGTAAATACGCCGTCTTTGTATTCAGTCCACTGCACATACGCGGCCGTGTCAAAGGAGGGGTAATACGACAACACAACGGCTTCGGTGTTTGCGGGTATGGAGTTGCCCTGAGTGTTGCACGCGTAATCGGTGTAGGTGGAAATGTCGTTAAACGCGAATATATAGCGCGTGCCGGTGCCGCCATTGTACTGGCGCAGGTTGCTGGTGTTGGTATACAGCGTGTAGCCGCTTACCTGTATCTGCGTCCAGGCGCTGTTGCCCTTTATGGCGTAAACCCTTTCGTTGTAGGAAAGATAGCCGTGCGGCGAGCCTAACGTCGTGGGCGCGGTGTAGCAGGGCGCGTTGCTATAGGCGCTGTACATGTAAGCGTTGATGGGAGTCATATCGCCAGTCCCGGCGTTGCTGTAGGTGATTTGCGAGGTCAGCACATACCCTGTGGCGTTGCCGTATTCAATGCGTGTGAAATCGCCGGTAACGCCCGTGCGCCGCGCGTAATCGCCTGCGTACAGATAGCCCAGCGTGGCGGAACCCGTGCTCGCGCTGGAATAAACGCGCGCGCTGGAGAGCGCGTACACATACCCGCTGGCCGAGTTTGTGTCATTCGATCCCAAAACGCGCATATCCGGGCCGTATACGTATACGTTGGAATGGGAGCCGTATTGCACCCTATACCACGCGCCATAGCTATCCAGATAAGTGACCGTCTGGCCAATATCCAAATAACCGACGGCAGAGTTTGCGAAACCGGGTCCCGTGCGCACGGGTGTTTCAACGCGCGCGGCAAGCAGCATAGCGCCGTCGCTGTTGCCCGTGCCCGTGTCGCTGCCGCCCGAAACCGCTTTTAAATACGTGCTGCTGACATAAGCCGTCGTGTTGTTATAGGTTACTTTCGTCCATTTGCCGGATGTACCGGTTTTGGTTATGGTCTCGCCTTTAGCGAGCCACCCCACTATGGAATATTTTGTGCCGGGGCCTTTGCGCACATTCACATTGGCGGTCGCCTGCATGGTGTTGCCGCCCGTGGCGGATCCTGTGCCTGAGCCGCCTGAGCCGGAGCTGGTCAAATAGTTTAAGCTGACATACGCCACCCCGTCGAGCCATTCAATCAGCGCCCAGTTACCGCTGCCGCCGATTTTGTTTACGGCGGTTCCCTTGCTAAGCTGGCCTATTTTAGAATAATTGGTGCCGGGGCCTTTGCGCACGTTAACGGTGCCGGTGGTGTATACCGTCGTAGCCGAGGACGCGCCGCCCTCCTCCACATAGGCGTTGCCGGCAGCAGACCCGGCGCTACCCGCAGAGCCGGTGTATTTATCGAGCCTGCTTGTGAGCACATAGGCGATAGCGCCATTGTATTCGATGATGGACCAAAGGCCCGTTGTGCCTGTGGTCGTTACGATGGCATTTTTTTCCAGCTTGCCGATTACGTTTGCGCTTTGCTGACTGGGGTAGCTGTACACCTGCGTAGGTGTTTTTGTTACCATGGTCTGCGACGCCGCCAAAGCAGGTGATGCAAGAGCGAACACCATCAGCAGCATGAGAGTAAACGCCATGGTTCTAGTAAGAGTTTTTTTCATAACTTTTGCCTCCTTTTCTAAGCATCTCCCTGACATGTATATATTTAAGCCCTTTCAGGCACGAAACCACCTTCATTATACTGTGCGCCTTGGTAAATGATAAGCGGATTAATAAAAAGTTCATTCTAAATTTATAATTCGCTTAAACAAAAGCGCGCGTACGCGGCAAAACAAAATTTTCCTATGGATCAAGCAAGAGATATTGCGAAGGATTTACGGCGGCATCGTTTTTATATATGGCGAAATGCAGATGCGGCGCCATGGCGCATTCGTTTATTGCGGTATCGCCTATCACGCCTATCACGGCGCCGGCTTGTACCTTTTGCCCTTCAACCGCAGGCGGGCCGGCGGCCAGGTTGGCATATATGCTTACAAGGCCCCCGTCATGGTCTATTTCCACCGTTACGCCATACAGCCCGTCGGTATATACGCGCCGCACGGTACCCGCCAAAAACGCCTTGACCTTTGTTCCCAATTGGCAGGCAATATCGATGCCGTCATGTGTGGTCCATTGATCCAGCGTAACGGAATATAAGAGCTCCCGCATTGCGTACCCCCCTATCACCTTGCCTTCCACAGGGGGAGCGTATTTGGTGTTGGCCTGAGCCGGCTTTTGCGCGGGGCTTGGGGAAGGGGATGGCGTGGGTATAGACAGCTGCGCCAGAGCCTGCGTATTTGGCGGCAAAGGCGTGGCCGCCGGCGACACGCCGCCCAATTGCTCGTCGCGGCTTAGATTTACCTGCCGCCCGTCGGTTTCGGGCGGGGCCTCATTCTTGCCCGGCAAAAATTTTACCGCAGCGGCGATGCCCACGCATAGGGCGCACAGCCCGATTACAACCGCAAAACCGTGTTTTTTAACAAATACGACGGCGTTTTGCCTTACGATATCCCAACGCGGAGTTTTATCTATCATGGTTTGGCGTTACCTCCTGTAGCGTAATAAGCCCCAGAGGGGCACGTTTATCCGCAAATATGTCTAAGCGAAAACGGCGGCTCGCGCAAGGGCGCGCGACGCCTTTATTTTAAGAGTGTATCCAGTTTTGTGGTTGCTAAACCCGCGCGGCATACGAAAAGCAGCGGTTGATTTGCGTGATTGTAGAAAAAACCCATGCACACCCGGTAAAACCGGATGTGCATTTCATTTTTTAAAGCTTCCCGACTTTGCCGCCGCGTTCAGGCGACGGGCATATGCGTGCCGTCGGGGCGGATATAAGCCGTGCCTGCTGCGCCGCCGGCAAGGGTATATTCCACAACGTATACGTGTTGCTCTGCATGCCAGCCGTGGGTTATTTTATTTATGGTGGCGCCGGCAAATTTACTTTGAAGGGACGATTTGATATCCGGCAGATCGCTTGCCTCCATTTCCGTGCCTTCGCGAAAATTGGGTATGGTGTTAACGCCATTGCTCGTGCCGCCGCCACCGAAGTTATCGGCTTTGTTGGGATTTTCGGTGCTGCCGGGGTTACCATAATCGTCGGCTAACCGGGGCGTGGCGCCGGCGGCGGGCGGGGCGGACGTGACGGGCGGCTGTGTGGGCGCAGGCGTTTTGCGGTTGCGCCTGCAACCCGCCAAGCTTATTGCAAGCAGTACCGCCAGACATATGGCTATAAAACGTTTCATGTTGTATCTCTCCTTTTTTCATAAATATGGTCGTCATTCGCGCCTTATTCTGCCCGCTAATAAAAAAGATTTGCCTGTTAGTATATTCCACGCAACCAAAGCGTGGCGTGCTGCGTATTATAGACGGTAAATGAAAAGCGCGCGGCGGTGCCGGTAGAATCTTACGGCGAACGGCTATCATTTGCAAAAGGGGTTGCCGCCTGTTACTATAATTATGCGCTATGCGCCATCTTAACAGAAAGGGTTGCAATAAGGCCGTATGCCCCTTGCCTGCATAAAGAGGATATGCCGCATATAACTTTGGAATCACTCTACGACGCAAATGCCAAACTGGTTTATTGGGCGGTTTTCTCTGTGTTGCACGATCATGATCTGACTCAGGATGCCGTACAGAACACCTTTTTGAGCGCGCACCGCAATATGGAAATGTTGGGAACATTATCGGACGCGCAATGCCGCGCCTGGCTTTACCGTTGCGCCGTCAACAGCGGCATTGATATACTGCGGCGTCAAAAGCGCAATGTGCTCACAGAAAACGCAGGCGAAAACGAAGCGGATACGGCGGTTGGCCCGGAAGAGGCGGCGGAACAGGGCGAACTAAGGCGCTTTATACACGACTTAGTTCATAAGCTGCCCAAAAAATACCGCGACCCGCTCTATTTATACTATTTCGCCGAGCTTGATTATCACCAGATAGCGAACATACTACAGTTAAACGAAGGCACGCTGAAGTCGCGCATGTCGCGCGGGCGGGCCATGCTGGAAGCCCGGCTTAAGAAAGAAGGCGGAGTATATGGATAAACACCCTGAGCGGTGGATTGACGCGCCGCTGCGCGAAACAGCGCAAAAAGATAATGCCGCCATACCCTTTGCCGCTATCAGAGAAACGATATTGCGGCGGGCGGCGCAGCAGAGTAACGCCGGCGTACTGCCCTTTAACGGCGTGGACAAAGAAAGCAAGCATGGAGCTATACGCATACGGGGCGGTATGCCCGCACAAAACAAAAAACGGCGTAAAACCATCCACGCGCTATCGATATCGCTTGGCGCGGCGGCGGCCGTTTTGCTGGCTTTTATAAGTGTGCGGCAAGGCCTGACCGGCGCTACGGATACCGCTAAGGACGAGGCTCCATTGCTCGCCATGGAAAGCATGGAAAGCGCCGCTATGAATACGGCAGGCCAAGGCCAGGATCGGAGCGAAGCCGCAGCGGGCGGCGCGGAAAAAGGCCGCTCTGAAAATAGCTTGGAAACGCCCGAAATGGCTTTGCCGGCGCCCGACGCCATAATGGATAGCCCTATGGATAGCGGGATGGACGCCGGATACGGCGGCGGCGCGGAAAGCTTTGGCGGCGGGACTGCGGAAAGGGCCACGGATGAGGCTGCGGCGCTAACTGAGGAAGAAAGACGCGCGATAGACGCCATATACGGCGCGTTGCTGCTGCCTTTGCCCGGGGAAGAGGAGTATGCCCTTGCCACGGTAACCTACGAAGAATACGCTTACTGCACCGTTTACCCGCTTGACGGGACGGGCGCGCAGGGTATTTGGATCAACGGCATGCGCCTGTTTCTTGTAACGCCCAATGCGCGCGCGGGGTTTAGCGCGCGTTATGCCGTTATGCCGGACACATACGCTGTGCTGGGTACGGTGCGATAAATTCGTGTGCCGTCCCTATTTTGCGCTTGTTTCCATGCGGCAATGAATATATAATCGGTAACGTAGGCAAGCGACCGCTCGTGCGCGTTGCCGCAGCCTGACCTGTAATCACGGGATTATAGCAGTATCAATTCAATATCGGAAGGAGCTACCCTCAATGAAAGACTACTGTGAAAAGATCGGCATTATAGCCCCCAAGGCCGTATACCGCAACCTGAGCCCGGCTGCGCTTACAGAGCGCGCCCTTGGGAGAGGAGAAGGCAAACTGGCGGATAACGGCGCCCTCGTAGTGCTTACGGGAAAATACACCGGCCGCTCCCCTGATGATAAATTCGTTGTGGATACCCCCGCCGTGCATGACAAAATCGCGTGGGGCAAGGTGAACGTTCCCATATCCAAAGAGAAGTACGACGCCATATACGGCAAAATGACAGCCTATCTGCAGGGCCGCGAGATATTTGTGTTTGATGGCTTCGCCGGCGCTTCTAAAAAGTACGCCCTGCCCATCCGCGTGGTAAACGAGTTGGCCAGCGAGAACATGTTTATTCACCAACTGCTCATACGCCCCACTGAAGAGCAATTGAAAGACTTCGTACCCGGCTTTACCATCATTGCGGCCCCCGGCTTCAAGTGCACCCCGGAGACAGACGGCATGCACAGCGAGGCCGCCATACTCGTCAACTTCGAGAAGAAGGAGGTGCTGGTGGCGGGTAGCCAATACGCCGGCGAAATCAAAAAATCCGTATTCACCATCATGAACTATATACTGCCGCAGCTGGGTGTGTTTCCCATGCACTGTTCGGCCAATATCGGCAAAGCGGGCGACGTCGCGCTGTTTTTCGGCCTGTCGGGCACAGGCAAAACCACGCTCTCGGCCGACCCCAGCCGCAAGCTGATAGGCGACGACGAGCACGGCTGGAGCGACGACGGCGTATTCAACTTCGAGGGCGGCTGCTATGCCAAATGCATCAAACTTTCCCGCGAGAACGAGCCGCAGATTTGGGACGCCATCAGGTTTGGCGCGCTTGTGGAAAACGTGGTGATGGATGAAAACACCCGCAAACTCGATTATGACGACGGCGGCATCACCGAAAACACCCGCGTGGGCTACCCCGTGGAATACATACCCAACTGCGTTATACCAGGCGTGGGCGGCCAGCCCAAAACCGTCGTCTTCCTCACGGCGGACGCATTTGGCGTATTACCCCCCATCAGCAAGCTCAACAACAATCAGGCCATGTATCACTTTGTATCGGGCTATACATCCAAGCTTGCCGGCACCGAGCGCGGCATTATTGAGCCGCAAACCACGTTCTCCACCTGCTTTGGCGCGCCTTTCCTGCCATTGCCGGCGTCCGTATACGCTAAGATGCTGGGCGAACGTATAAACAAGCACAAATCCAATGTGTATTTGATCAACACCGGCTGGTCGGGCGGCCCTTACGGCGTGGGCAAACGCATGAGCATCAAGCATACGCGCGCCATGGTAACCGCCGCGCTGACGGGCGCGCTTGAATGCGCGGAGTTTTCTCTTGACCCCATATTCAATGTGCTGGTGCCCAAGACCTGCCCCGGCGTTCCCGAAGAGGTGCTCAACCCCATAAACACCTGGGCCGACAAAATAGCGTATGAGAAGCAGGCCCGCGCGCTTGCAGCGCGCTTTGTGAAAAACTTTGAGAAGTATGCCGATATGCCCGGAGATATCGTTGAGGCGGGGCCCAGGGGCTAAGCGTATTTTTCGTATTGCGGGTTTCAATGAAAACGAGTCTCGACTCTGCCGCCGGGGCTCGTTTTCGTTGCACATAGTAAGCAGCACCTATAACGGGACGGCTGATATTTTGATATTTTTGTTTCCACCTTTACAAACAAAACTTCCGCGTATATAATCATTAAAGAACGTATGTTCATAAAATAAAACGTTAGTTCAAAGGGTTCCCATGGATTTGATGCGGAAATTAACCATATTGGCCGACAGCGCGAAGTATGACGCCGCGTGCACTTCATCCGGCGCAGGGCGCGCGGGCGGCCGGGGGTTTGGAAACACGCTGGCGGCGGGCTGCTGCCACAGCTTTTCGGCGGACGGCAGGTGCATATCGCTTTTAAAGGTGCTGTACACCAATCATTGCATATACGATTGCAGGTATTGCGCGAACCGCGCAAGCAACGACGTGCCGCGCGCCGCTTTTTTGCCACAAGAGCTGGCCAGGCTTACGATTGAGTTTTACAGGCGCAATTATATCGAAGGCCTGTTTTTATCCAGCGGGGTGGTGAAATCCCCCGATTACACCATGGAGCAGATCATCCGCGCGCTGGAGTTGATACGTTACCAGCACAATTTCCGGGGCTATATACACGCCAAAGCCATACCCGGGGCCTCGCCGGGGCTGGTGCACAAACTGGGCCTGTTGGCGGACAGGCTGAGCGTCAACATCGAAATGCCCAGCGAACTAAGCCTTAAACGGCTGGCTCCGCAAAAGTCCAGGCGCGCCATACTCACTCCCATGGCGCAAATTGCCGCAGGGCATAAGCAAAGCGAGCAGGAGCCGGCAATCTACCGGAACGCGCCAAAATTCGCGGTGGCGGGCCAGGCCACGCAGATGATCATTGGCGCAAGCCCCGAAAGCGATTACCAGATCATCCGGCTGGCTTCGGGCCTATACAGCCAATACGCGCTCAAACGCGTATTTTATTCGGCATACATTCCCACGGTGGAGGATACGCTTTTGCCCGCCATCGACACCAAACCGCCGTTGCTGCGCGAGCACAGGCTTTACCAAGCCGATTGGCTGATGCGCCAATACCATTTCACGGCGGAGGAGCTTCTAAGCGAGCAGACCCCCAACTTCAACCCCTACCTTGACCCCAAATGCAATTGGGCGATACATAATCTGCATGTTTTCCCCGTGGATGTCAACGCCGCGCCGCGTGAACTGCTGCTGCGGGTACCGGGTATAGGGCCCGAAAGCGTCAGGCGCATACTCTATGCGCGCAGGGCGGGCAGGCTGGGGCTGGATGATTTGAAGAAAATTGGCGTGGTGTTAAAGCGCGCGCGGTATTTCATACTCTGCGCGGACAGGCCGCGCGGCATACATATGGGGCGTGAGGCCATGACCAGAGCGCTGATAGACCCCGGAGCGATCACCTTCGGCACGGAGCAGTTGAGCATGTTTGATACGGCGGGCACTGGTTTGCCCGGCAGCGGGGATGTAAAGACCATGCAAGAAGCGGTGGAGGAAGCGGTATTATGCCTTTTGGCAGGAATTTGACTGCGGCGGCGGTGGAGTATATGTATGACGGCGGCTTGCCGGGGTTGTACAGCTGCATATACGACTGTGTGTACGCGGATGAAATGCCCGCGCATATCCGCCGTGCGGGTGAGACGGCGTTTGGCCTGTTCCCGCAAAAAGAGGTGGCGACGGATGAACGGCGGGCGCTACGGGTGCGCAACGCCATACACGACAAAATCTCTCCCGCCGCGCTGGAGTTGGTGGAAACCGTGTTTTATTCCTGCCTGAAAGACAAGGAATTGCATATACTGCGTTTCTTGCTGCTGGGCTTTGCAACCGGCCCTGCGGTGATGCGCATGCCGGGCGACGCGCGCGTGCACGCGTTGAAACAGGCCGAAAGGCATTTTTGGCGCGAGCAGCACCTGCTTTTGGGCTTTATACGCTTTACGGATTACGAGGGTTTTTTGGCGGCTGCCATTACGCCGAAGAATTATGCGTTGCCCTTTCTGGCGCGCCATTTTTGCGAACGCTACCGCCACGAAAGCTTTATGATTTACGATAAAACCCACAGCATGGCGCTGGTGTATAAAGAGTATAAACCGGAGTTTGTGCGTCTGGAGAAGTTTTGCTTTAATCCGCCGCCGGAAAAAGAAGAGAGCTACCGGGCCCTGTGGAAGCAGTTTTACAACGCCATTGCCATAGAGGCGCGCGTCAACCTCAAATGCCGCATGACGCATATGCACAAGCGCTACTGGGAAAACATGCCGGAAATGGAGGATGCCCTGCTCCCGGGCGCGCCCCCACGCGGCGCCCCTTCGCAAATCCAGGAAAGATCCCCGCGCGGCATAACCGATGGGGCACTCATATTATAGCTCATATCATAGTATGCATTGTTTTTCGCGGGCCCTACCGGTAAGTATTTCAATGTATATCCATACGGCCCGTTTCGAGCAAGCTATTGCGCGTTCGCGCCGCCCGTCAAACTCGCGTCCACATCGGTGTTTGATAGCGCGGGCGATTCTCCATCGGGGATGTTGTTGTAGAGCGCGGAAGGGAGTCTGGATTTATCCACCCGATCCTTCGTGATGTTGTTTTGGCGGCAGAAGTAAAGCATCGCGCTATAAAGCTTATGCTGCGCGCTTTCTATGGCGCTCTCATCAAACAGAGCGTCGCCGCCGGATGATATGCTGCGCTCGGCGGCTCCTTGCAGCTCTTCATAAGCGCTTTGCAGCGTATCCGCGCCGGTGGCGCCGCTAAACGTGGCAAGCAGGTATTCCGCCCCGGAAAGATATGCCGTGGCGGCGGAGGCGGCTTTATCCGCGCGCACATATCCCACGTCATACCGCTTGTTTGTGGAAACATCCACACCGTATATCTCTTTGATGAGCGCTTTGAGCTTGGAGTTGTTTAAAACGTAGAACGACGCGTTGTACACGCCGCTTACATACTCGCCCGCCAGGGTATGGCGGTGCAAATCATCCATATCGATAGACAGGGCGAAAACCACCAGCGAGGCTATTTGCCCGGTGTTGAGGTTTGTACGCATACGATCCTGCACAGAAGCGTAAATTTTAGGTATATTCACAAGCTGGTCGCGGCTTTTCATCTGCTCGAATATGGCAAAAAGTATGCGCTGCTGCCTGTCGTTGCGGCCCACGTCCGTACTGATTCCCTTGCGCGCGCGGCAATAATCCAGCACCTGCTGGCCGTCAAGGCGCTGGTAGCCCTTTTCCAGCACACGGCCGTTCAATGTAATTTTTATATCCACATCGTAATCCACGCCGCCCATGGCGTTAACCACGGCCTTGAGCCCTTCCATATCCACGCCCACATAATAGTGAATGGGCACGCCCAATAGGTCGCTCACGGTGTTCATGGCATATAAAAACCCTTCGCCCTCTGCGCTGCCGCCTTTGGCGAACGCGGCGTTAATCTTCCAGCGGCCCTTTGTGTTGTATATGGGCGCGTAGGTATCGCGCGGTATGGATACCAGATCCACCCGCCCGCTTTCAAAATCGATGGCCAAAAGCATGATGACGTCGGAGCGGTAGTTGTTATTTTCATCCCGGTAAACGTCGCTGTCTTTATCCTCGCGCTCGGGGCTTTGATCCCAGCCCAGCAGCAGTATATTGACCTTGTTTTGCGTAAATTCACTGTCGGCGCGCGCCCGCAACAGCTCTTCCGGAGAAAGCGTGGGCGTGGGTAAAGGCGTGGGCGCAGGCGTGGCGTTTGGCGCGAGCGTTGGCGCAACGGTGGGAATGGGCCTTGGCGTTTCAAACGCTCTTGCAGGGTCTGTCAGCACCACATAGGCCGAACGGCCCGCAATCAGCAACAAAACGGCGCCCAGCAAAAAAAGCAGGCTGTTGAATATACGGCGGCTGGCGCTTTTGGCCGGTCTTGTTTTTTTTCGCTTATTGTTTTTTTGACCGGCCCCCGGTTCGCTCATGTATTCCTCCATTCGGGTGCAACCCGTCCGCATTACCCTTTAGTATACCATCGCCGCCCCGCTTTTTATACGGCCGATAAAAAATGGCGGCGAACAAATGCATTGCGGCCATGCGCCTCGTTGCGGCGGATATCGGCTTCTTGCCGCCAGAGCATATGTTTTCTTCTTAAATATATATACCAAATTGCCCTTGGATGTGGTATACTGCTATCATATCCCGAAGGGCTTTTTTATTTTAAACGCGCCCTGCTTTTACGAGGTGCCGATGCATATAGCGCGCATACGGTTGCAAAATTTTCGCAGCTACCAAAGCCTGGATTTTCAGCCCGCGCCCAACCTGTGTGTATTGGCCGGTGAAAACGCCGCAGGCAAAACCAATATACTCGAAAGCCTTTTTTTATGCGCGCTGGGCCGCAGCCACCGTACGCGCCATGACGGGGAGCTAATCCGCTACGGCGAAGCGCGCGCGCGCGTGGGGCTTGCGCTTCAAGGGCGCACCGGCGCGCATGAGATCGCGTGCGATTTGTTTCGCGAGGGCCGCCGCGCACTCAGGATAGACGGCATGCCGCTAACCCGCTCGGGCGAGCTGTTAGGCCACTTGCGTGTGGTGATGTTCTCGCCCGAAGATCTTCGATTGATCAAGCAGGGCCCTTCCGAACGCAGGCGCTTTATGGATATGGAACTATCCCAGCTCAATCCGGCGTATTATTACCGCCTGCAGCAATACAACCTTGCCCTGAAGCAGCGCAACGCCCTGCTGCGCGATGGGCTATCTACCGCCGGCGCGCTTGATCCATGGGATACGCAGCTCGCGCAATTGGGCGCCGCCATCATGCGGGAGCGGCACGCGTTTATGGGGCGTATCGCCGTTATGGCGGCACAGCTTCACAACGAGCTCGCGGGCGATAAGGAGACGTTGCGCGTAAATTACGAGCCCTCCACCCCCCTGGATGAAGAGAAGGCGCAGGCGGCGGCATTGTTAAAGGCGCTGCGGGAAAACGCCATCCGCGATAAAGAGCGCGGCGGCACATCCCACGGCCCGCACAGGGATGATGTATCCATACTGGTAAACGGCATGGACGCGCGCGCTTTTGGCTCGCAGGGCCAACAGCGCACGGCGGCGCTGTCGTTAAAGCTTTCTGAGCTTACGCTGACGCGGGAACTTGGCGGCGAAAGCCCTGTGTTGCTGTTGGACGACGTACTTTCCGAGCTGGACGGGCATCGGCAGCATATGCTGGCGTCGGCTATGCGAGGTTGCCAGACGTTTCTTACCTGTACGCGGCCAGAGGGGCTAAAGGACGCCGGCGTTGGCGATATGGCCGTATACCGCGTGCATAACGGCATGGTACAAACTGCGTAAGCGGCTTTAAGGGCGCCGTGAAATGGCAATACTGAAACTATGGGGTTTGATACGATATGATTATACATATAGGTTTTTCGGCGTGCGTGGAAGCGGGCGAGGTGGTGGCCATACTCGATAGAACCGCCATAGCGCGCCATGGGGGCGGCCAGGCGTTTTTGCGCCGGGCAAAGCAGGGGGGCTGCTTTATCCCCTGCGCCGAGGGTGAACAGGCATATGTTATTACCGAAAAGGCGGGAACGCAACGCGTATACGCCTGCGCCATCAACGCCAAAACGCTGCAAAAACGCGTGCGGCAAAACGGGCTGCACGACAGCCGCATATTCAATTCATCATCTGCGGCGCCGGGAAGCTTAGGCACCGTCAGTTTAAGGGAGATTTGAATGGAAAACGAAAACAATCACAACGGCGTAAACGAGGAACATTACAACGCTTCGGATATCCAGGTGCTTGAGGGCCTGGAAGCGGTGCGAAGACGGCCTGGCATGTATATAGGCTCTACCGATACGCGGGGCCTGCATCATCTGGTGACGGAAGTTGTGGATAACTCAATCGATGAGGCGCTGGCCGGCTACTGCGACCATATCCATATCACGATACACGGCGACAACTCCGTCACCGTGCGGGACGACGGGCGCGGCATCCCTGTGGGTTACCATGCGCAGACGGGCAAAAACGCGCTTGAGGTCGCGCTGACTATTCTGCACGCCGGCGGTAAGTTTGGCGGCACGGGCTACAGAGTGTCTGGCGGACTGCATGGCGTAGGGTTAAGCTGCGTAAACGCGCTGAGTGAAAAGCTGATCGCCACGGTTTATCGCGACGGCAAAGTATACCGGCAAACGTATTCACGCGGGGCGCCCATAAGCGAGGTTACGATCATAGGCGAATGCGATGAGGGCGTGCATGGCACCACCATCTGGTTTTTGCCGGACGCGGATATTTTTGATGAGGTAAACTTTAGCTTTGACACCATGAACGCGCGGTTGCGTGAGCTGGCGTTTTTAAACGCGGGCTTGCGTATCACCGCCGAAGACCAGCGCGTGGATCCGGTTGTCACACGGGGCTATCGCTACGAGGGCGGCATCATATCCTTTGTGGAGTATTTAAACAAAAACAAAGAAACATTGCACGACAAGCCTATCGCGATTAACGCCAGCCGCGCCGCCGAAGACGGTACGGAGGACGCCAGCGTTAACATCGCCATGCAATATAACGACGGCTATAACGAAAATATATTTTCATTCGCCAACAATATTTCTACTCTGGAAGGCGGCGCGCATCTCGTTGGCTTTAAATCCGCGCTGACGCGCGTAATCAACGATTACGCCAGAAAGGGCAATATGTTAAAGATTGCCGATCCCTCCCTTTCGGGCGAGGATATCCGCGAGGGGCTTACCGCCGTCATCAGTGTAAAATTGCGCGAGCCGCAGTTTGAGGGGCAAACAAAAACAAGGCTGGGCAACGCCGATATGCGCCCTTTGGTGGAGTCGTCCGTTGGCAACGGGCTTTCGGCCTATTTGGAAGAAAACCCGGCCGTAGCAAGGCCGCTGATTGAAAAATGCATCGCCGCCTCACGCGCGCGCGACGCGGCGCGGCGCGCCCGTGAGCTTACGCGGCGCAAAACGGCGCTTGAAAGCACGAGCCTGCCCGGCAAGCTTGCCGATTGCCGCGAGAAGGATCCGGCGCTTTGCGAGCTGTTTATCGTGGAGGGCGACAGCGCCGGGGGTTCCGCCAAGCAGGGGCGCGACCCGCGATTTCAGGCCATATTGCCGCTGCGCGGCAAGATATTAAATGTGGAAAAAACAAGGCTTGACCGCGTGCTGGCCAACGCCGAAATCAGGGCCATGATCACCGCCTTTGGGGCCGGTATGGATTCTGATTTTGACGCCGGCCGGCTACGTTACCACAAAATCGTCTGCATGACCGACGCCGATGTGGACGGCAGCCATATTCGCACGCTGCTTTTAACGTTCTTTTACAGGCATATGCGTCCGCTTATCGAAGAGGGGTATGTGTATATCGCGCAACCGCCGCTCTACAAAATATCGCACAACAGGCAGGAGTATTACGCATACTCGGACCGAGAGCTCGATCACAGGCTAAACGGGCTGGGGCGCGAAAACAAGCCCGCCATACAGCGCTATAAGGGCCTTGGCGAGATGAATCCCGAGCAATTGTGGGATACCACCATGAACCCAGAGAAGCGTGTCATGCTGCGTGTCGCTATGGACGATGTCATCGCTGCGGATGAAATTTTCACCATACTCATGGGCGATAAAGTTGAGCCGCGCAGGGAATTTATCGAGGCCAACTCCAGGCTGGCGGCGAATTTGGATATATAAAAGCGTGAACGCTTAGTAAGTGAAGCCCGAAGAGAGGTTAATCAGGATAATGAGTGAAAACCCGACAGGCCGTATTGAAGCGCGTGATATTGAAAAGGAGATGCGGGAGAGCTTTATCGCCTACTCCATGTCCGTCATCACCAACCGCGCGCTACCCGATGTGCGCGACGGGCTTAAACCCGTACACCGGCGCATACTGTACGCTATGGATGAACTGGGGCTTACCCCCGATAAGCCATTTCGCAAATGCGCGCGTATCGTGGGCGACGTGCTGGGCAAATACCACCCGCATGGCGACTCATCCATATACGACGCGCTTGTGCGCCTCGCGCAGGATTTTAATACCCGCTGCCCGCTGGTAGAGGGGCACGGCAACTTTGGCTCGGTGGATGGCGACGGCGCCGCCGCCATGCGTTATACCGAGGCGCGGTTTTCACGGATCGCGCCGGAAATGCTGGCCGATATAGAAAAAAACACCGTGGATTTCATGCCTAACTTTGATGAAACGCTGCTGCAGCCCAGGGTGCTGCCCGCACGCTTCCCCAATCTTTTAGTGAACGGCTCGGGCGGGATTGCTGTGGGCATGGCGACCAATATACCGCCGCACAACCTGGGCGAATGTATCGACGCGCTTTGCGCGCTGATAGACGACCCCGACATCGCCATGGATACGCTTATCGCGCACATGCCCGGCCCGGATTTCCCCACGGGCGGCGTGATTATGGGCAGAAGCGGCATCGCGGCCGCCTATAACACCGGCCGCGGGCGCGTTGTGACGCGCGCGCGCGCCGAAATTGAGCAGATGGGCAATGGCAAAAGCCGCATCGTGGTAACGGAAATACCCTATCAGGTAAATAAAGCCCGGCTGATGGAGCGCATTGCCGGGCTGGTGCACGAAAAAAAGATAGACGGGATATCGGATCTGCGCGACGAGAGCGACCGTAACGGTATGCGCATTGTGATCGAGCTAAAGCGCGACGTTAACGCCAACGTGATACTTAATCTGCTGTACAGGCACACCGCCATGCAGGATACCTTTGGCGTGATCATGCTCACGCTGGTGGATGGCGAGCCCAAGGTGCTCAACCTGAAGCAGATACTGGAATACTACCTGCTGCACCAGAAAGAGGTTGTAAGCCGCCGCACCCAATACGACCTTGAGCGCGCAAGGGAGCGAAGGCATTTGCTTGAAGGGCTCATGAAGGCGCTCGCGCATATCGACGAGGTGGTGGATATCATCAAAAAATCGCCCAACGGCCCCGAAGCCAGGGCGCGGCTGATAGCGCGGTTTGATTTTTCGGAAAAGCAGGCGCAGGCTATATTGGATATGCGTTTGCAGCGCTTGACCGGGCTTGAGCGGGAAAAGATTGAGGGCGAATATACGGCGCTTAGTCAATCCATGGCGTACCTGGAAAGCGTGCTGGCGGACGAGGGGGCGCTGCTTCACGTTATCCGCGAGGAGGCGCTTGAGATAAAGCGCAAATACAGCAACGCGCGCCGCACCGGGATCACCGATATCATTGAAGATATCGATATGGACGATATCATTCAGGAAGAGGAGATGTGCGTAACGCTTACGCACCTGGGATACATCAAGCGCGTCGCCAGCGATACCTACCGCGCCCAAAACAGGGGCGGCAAGGGCGTTATGGGCCAGGGCACGCGCGAAGAGGACACGGTGGAAGGCCTGTTTGTTACATCCACGCACGCTAACATCATGTTTTTTACGAATACCGGCAGGGCCTTTAGAATCAAATGCTACGCTATACCCGAGGCGGGACGCGCCGCGAAGGGCACGGCCATTGTCAACCTGCTGCAATTGCAGGGCGGGGAGCGCGTTACGGCGGCTTTCCCCGTAGCGCGCGAATCGGGCGTTGGCCACGACGCAAGCGCAGGCGAGACGGAGGGCAAATACCTTGTGATGGCCACACGCCA
>JAISXK010000052.1 GCA_031270585.1 Clostridiales bacterium
CAAAACCGCGAAAAGATACGGTTTTTTCGGGGTTGAAATCGCGTATTGCCTTATATAGCCCTATCATGCCTTCCTGCATAACGTCTTCGCGGTCGGCCCCTGCCAAAAAATAAGAACGGGCGCGGGCGCGTATAAAGCGCTTGTATTTTTCATAGAGATAATCTTCCGCGCCAAAGTCACCCGCACGGGATGCCGCTATCAGTTCCTCATCCGTCATGGCTTCGTAGGCGCCGTTTCGCGGCGCGTTGCCGTTATCCAATCGTTCCTCCGCCCTTTTACCCTTTTGCCGCGTCCTGTCTGGTTTTTTCAAAAAGCAGTATGGCCGCCGCAACGGAAGCGTTCAGCGACGCCATAGCTCCCTTCATGGGTATTTTTGCGACGCAATCGCAGTTTTCGCGCACCAGGCGCGAAAGCCCCTCTCCCTCGTTGCCAATCACGATGGCAAGCGGGCCGGTCAGATCCACTTCACCCATGGGCGTGCCTTCGGTATCGCCGCCAGCCACCCAAACGCCTTTCGCCTTTAGCTCTTGTATGGCGGCGTTGATGTTCACGACCCTGGCGATTTTGACATACTCGATGGCGCCGGCGCTCGTTTTTGCAACGGCCGCCGTTACCGATGCCGCGCGCCGTTTGGCGATTATTACGCCATGCGCGCCGGCACAAGCGGCGCTGCGTATCATGGCACCCAGGTTGTGCGGATCGTTGATTTCATCCAGCACCAGTATAAACGGGTCTTCGTTACGCGTCCTGGCGGCATCGATGATATCGGCTACGGCGCAATATGTAACCTCGGGTATGAGCGCTATGATACCCTGATGGTTGCCGGGCTTGCCGTTATGGCCAAAGGGCAAAGTCATCCCATCCAGCTTTTGGCGCGTGGCGGGCTGTACTATAATGCCGCGATGCTTTGCCAAAGTGGTGATCTCCCGCAGGGAGCCATCCTGCTCTTCTTGCACCAGTATTTTATCGATGCTGCGGCCGTTCTTCACGGCCTCTCTCACCGGGTTGCGTCCCATCAAAAAGCAGGGCTGATTTTCCATAGCCGTTTCATGCCGCGCCTTGTCGCCGGGCGCCGTCTTTAATATGGCCGCGCCCGCATGTTCTTTGGTTTTTTTTGTCATACCCGCCGATGACGCGTATTTACGGGGCGGGGCTTCTTTTTGCGCGACGTTTGTTTCGGGCGCGTGCTGCAAAAAGCTATTCCCCGCGCCGCTTTGGCGGCCTTTATTGCCGCTACGGCCCTGATCGCCCTGATAGCGGCTTTTGCCGCTTTGGCTATATACGCGTTCGCCCTGATTGCGGTTTTCAGCGCTCCGGTTGTATACGCGTTCGCCCAGATTGCGGTTTTCAGCGCTCCGGTTGTATACGCGTTCGCTCTGATTGCGGTTTTCAGCGCTCCGGTTGTATACGCGTTCGCCCAGATTGCGGTTTTCACCGCTCCGGCTGTATATGCGTTCGCCCTGATTGCGATTTTCAGCACTTCGGCTATGTACACGGTCGCCCTGGTTGCGGCCCTTGCCGCCCTGGTTGCGGCCCTTGCCGCCCTGGTTGCGGCCCTTGCCGTCTTGGTTGCGGCCCTTGCCGCTGCCGCTCTGGCTATATGCTGTCATGCGCCGTTACCTTGTTTCTGTGGGGATAATCGCCAATAATTTTGCTACTGCCCCGCTTTGATTGAGCAACGCATGGCTTTCGCCATCGGAACACAGGTGGGCTTCGCCCGTGCCGAGCGTGAAGTCCCCGCCACATTCCCGCACCACGACATCGCCCTCCAGCACGTAATACGCCTCGGCTTCTTTTTCGTGCTTATGCATGCCTATGGAAGCACCGGGCGGCAGTGTAATCACACTAAACAGTCGCATATGCGGTATGGCGCAAGGGAACACCGGCGTCAAGTCCACGACGCCCTCTCCGCCGCGCAGGTTGCTTTCGCTTCTGGCAGTCCGGTCTTTCTCGTAACTTATCATGTCAAATCTCCTTCACATTCTGTATGTAACGCAATATTGAGCAGTTGCAGCAACCGCTCATCCCTGCCGCGCAGATAAAGATAGCCCAGCACCGCCTCCAACCCCGTAGCGGCGCGGTATTGCGCGATGGTGGCATTTTTG
Source organism: Clostridiales bacterium (assembly GCA_031270585.1). Taxonomy (GTDB): domain Bacteria; phylum Bacillota; class Clostridia; order Christensenellales; family CAG-138; genus JAISXK01. The sequence continues at coordinate 2,106 of JAISXK010000052.1, forward strand.
GGCACCGAGCCCATATGCGCGTTGCGCCCGCGCCTGTAAATGGTCGTCTCCTCCTCGCTTAATCGCGGCAGTACCATTTGTGCCGCGCGCGCTTGCGCTGCGGCGCGAACCTTTTCGCTTGCCTTCATATGCAGACCATGCGCTGTGGCGTCGCTCGTTTCTATCAATGCCGTGCGCACGGCAAGATCATAGATGGTATCGCCCATATAAGCCAGCACCAACGGCGGAGTTTGCGCGGCATCCCGTGTGGCCGGCACCTGCAGCGCGGCGCAGAGCGTTGAAAGTAAGCTCATAGCCTATTGATAAAGCGGTTGAACGCATTGCCGGGCCCGGTCTGGGCATCGTGTCATACTTTTCATAATAGTATCCTCGCATCAACTGTGATGAATGCCTTTATTATACTGTATACGTGCTCTTTTCACAATCAAATACGAACGGCGGTTTGCGGCGGTTTGTGGCGCGCTAAAAACATCATGCAAAGGGGGTATTTGTATACGGAAATTGTGCAGCTTTATCGTACTTGCGATGTGTGCGGGGGTAGCGCTTGCCTACGTTTAAGAGAAAGGGCAAACTTTATTTTTGTGCCGTCCGGTTTTATTTATCCGCCAAAATAGCATAAGGGCGGCGTTTGTCGCGCCGCCCTTATCCGAAAATGTACTAAACTTTATTATGATAAGGTCTATCACAAAGCCATCGGCTTATTCGGTGTCGTCACGCATTCTCATACAGCAGCGTAAACGCTTTATCCAGGTAGAGATACACGGCTTCCATATCCCTATCCATAGCGGAGATATGCGGCGCCGCAGCCTCGTATTTTACACTGGTGCCGCAGCTGGAACTGAGCGCGCGCGGCACGGGCGCAAGCCTTGCCGTCACACCCAGTTCGCCAAGAGCACGCCACGTGCGCAGCGCGCTCAGATGCGTATGGAAGGTGGCCACATATTGGTTCATGTATCAGCCTTTTGTAAGCGTCAACAGCGTATCGTCGCCCGTTTTATCTTCAACCGCCAGCGCGTACCCGCAGTTTTTCGCAAACCGCGTGATGTTTTCCACAGCGCAGATGTTATCGACCATCACCTGCACGGTTGTTTCGCCCGCCTTCACGGCCTTTTGCGTTAATATCACAGGTTGCGGGCAGGAAAGTCCTCTTGCGTCTATCATGGCATATTACTCCTTTGCTGTGCGCGAATTGATTAGTGTGATGAGAAGCAGCACCGCAAACCCCGTCCCCACGGCGATCATTCCGTTTTGCGTGGGGCCTGCCGCAGATGAGGCAAAGCCGAAATTGTGGCTAATGGCAGCGCCCGCAAGCAAGCCAAGTACGGTAACGGCGCTGTCGCTGTTGCCTTCGCCCGCGAGTATCAACTGGCGCATCGGGCATCCGCCCAAAAGCACGCTGCCCCAGCCAACGAGCGCCATGCCGAGGAAATTCCACAGCCCGTCGGTATGCGCAATCGGCTGTCCCTCAAACCCCGGTTTGAATTTGCCGAGGATCAGGTTGCCTATCAGCACCGTAACGAGTATGGCGGCAAACCCCGCCAGCAGCTTAAAATCTTTAAACATCACGGCATCGCGTATGCCGCCCGCCATGCACAGGCGCGCGCGCTGGGCAAGCGCCCCCACAATAAGGCCTGCGGCAAGCGCCGCAAGTATGGGCGCGCGCATGGAACCGGGGCC
>JAISXK010000060.1 GCA_031270585.1 Clostridiales bacterium
CAAGCCGCAAGCCCGGCGCAATCTCCTGCAGCGCCGTATTCATAACCTCAAGTTTTTGCTGTGCCATAAGCGCTTTCACATTGCCGCTTTTTTCCCTGGGAAATGAAACGATCAGTTCCTCCCCTTCCACGCGCGCATGTTTCGCATCCGCCGAGAGCACATACAGCGATAAGTTTTCCCGCTTGAGCAACGCCTTTCGCAGCGCCTCCCATTGGGGCGCTATGCCGCTATATCCGGCGTCCATAGTTTCGCAATCCCCTTTGCCGGCGGGGGGCGTTGTTTTTTGCTTTGCGCTCTCCCGCTCCGGCTGTACGGGCGTTTCCGGCTGTACTGGCGTTTCCGGCTGCGCGGGTGTTTCCGGCTGTACGGGTGTTTCCGGCTGTACAGGTGTTTCTGGCTGTACGGGTGTTTCCGGCTGTACGGGTGTTTCCGGCTGTACGGGCGTTTCCTGCTGTACGGGTATTTCCGGCTGTACGTGCGTTTCCGGCTGTACGGGTATTTCCGGCTGTACGGGCGGCGCAAAGAGGGGCATAGCGCCACGGGGCTTCTCTTGCGCCTCCAGCCTTGCGACGCGTTCTTCCAGCGCCAGCATGCCCTCTTCATCCTGCGGCCTGCATATGCGCACAAGCGCCGTCTCCGCAAGCACTCTGGGGCGCGCAATCCATTTCATGGCGTTTTGGGTTTCGGCTATCAGCTCCAGCGCGCGCAAAAGCGCCGCCTGTGAGACGCTTTGCGCCTGCTCGAGATAGCGTTGCGCGGTTTCCGGCGTGCATTCCAGTATAGCGCCGCAATCGCCGCACACCTTTGTAAGCAGCAGCGCGCGCATATGCTCCGACAGATCCTGCATAAACACGTTCAGGCTGCGCCCTCTATCCATCAGCTCGTTTAATAGAAGTATGGCTCTGTTCGCGTCGCCCGCAATCAGCGCGCCCGTGATGGCAAAGAGCAGCGTATCATCCGCAGAGCCAAGCAGGTTATGCACATCCTCCAGCGTGATATCGCCGCCGCAAAAGGCCATGCATTGATCCAACAGGCTTAACGCGTCGCGCAGGCCGCCATCGGCCGCGCGGGCGACGGCGAAAAGCCCACCCTCATCCATCGTAACGCCCGACGCGGCCAATACCTCCCGCAGCGTGTTTATGATAGCGGGCATGGAAAGCCGCTTAAAATCAAACCGCTGGCAGCGGGATATCACGGTGGCCAAAAGCTTTTGCGGCTCCGTTGTGGCCAAAAGAAACTTCACGTGGGCCGGCGGTTCCTCCAGCGTTTTTAAAAGCGCGTTGCTGGCGCTGCCAGAAAGCATGTGCGCCTCATCGATAATATACACCTTGTAGGTAAACTGCAGCGGCATAAACCTGGCCTGCTCGATTAAGGCGCGCATATCGTCCACGCCATTGTTGCTGGCGGCGTCGATTTCGATGATATCGACGATATCGGCGTCGTCCCGCCCCATGGCGGCGCAGGCGGCGCAGGCCCCGCAGGGCTCGCCCCCTTCAGGCGAAAGGCAGTTAACAGCCCGCGCAAAAATTTTCGCGGTGCTGGTTTTGCCCGTGCCGCGCGAGCCGCAAAACAGATACGCGTGCGCGCCGCGCCCCGTTTGTATCTGGTTTTTGAGTATGGTAGTGATATGCGGCTGCCCTACGACATCGCCGAATTTTTGAGGCCGGAATTTTCTATAGAGCGCCTGATACGACATATGTTTGCCCCTTCATAATCATCAAGGTTTATTTATTGTATCATCTTCCTTCCCTTTCGTAAATCGCGCGCATAGGGCCCGCGCAGGATTCGCCATTTTGTATGCCATTTTGTTGTTGCGCCGGGCGCGGCGCGCGGCTACAATAGGATATAGCAGGATATAGAATGCAGCGCAATACATTGATTAAAGGAGCGATTAACACATGGTTTCGTTTGCAAAACGGATGGACGGTATTACCGGCAGTATCATACGCGAAATATTCAAGCTCTTGGCCGATCCTGAAATCATCTCCTTCGGCGGCGGCAACCCCGCCAAAGAATCCTTTCCGCTCGAAACGGTAAAAGCTATTACGCGGGAGATACTGGATGAAAGCGGCGCCGGCGTATTGCAGTACGGCACCACGGAGGGCTATTCCTCCCTGCCCCGCTCTTACATCACGCACATAGCGCAAAAGAAGGGGCTAACGAACCTGAAGGAAGACAATATCCTCATCACGTGCGGCTCTTCGCAGGGGCTTGATCTTACCGCCAGGGTGTTTGTTGATCCGGGCGATGTCGTATTGGTGGAAAGCCCCACGTTTTTAGGCACGCTGCAAATGCTCAACACATACCAGGCCAAACTTGTGCCCGTGCGTATGGACGACGAAGGCGCGGATATAAACGACCTTGAGGAAAAGGTGAAAAAATACCGACCCAAGATGTTTTATGTTATTCCCACTTTCCAAAACCCCACCGGCAAAACGCTGGGCCGCGCGCGGCGGGAAAGCATTGCGCGGCTTGCCGAAAAATATGATTTTATCGTGATGGAAGACGACCCCTATGGCGATTTGCGCTACCGCGGCGAACCTTTGCCGCCCATCAAAAGCTTTGATAGTTGCGGCAATGTCGTCATGCTCAACAGCTTTTCCAAAATACTCTCCCCCGGCCTTCGCGTGGGCGTGGCCGTGGGCGATCCCGCCATCATTCGCAAAATGACCGTCGCCAAACAGAGCAACGATGCGCATACGTCCAACCTGACGCAGGCCATAGCCGACGCCTTTTTAAAGAAGGGCCTGCTGCCGGGGCACCTGGCGGAAATATTGCCCATGTACACCAGGCGGCTTGACGCCATGCTTACGGGCATCGACGCGTACTTCCCCGAAACCTTTACGCACACCAGCCCCGAAGGCGGGCTTTTTGTGTGGGGCGAGCTTGCCGGCGGCTTGGATATGCCGGCGCTTTTAAAGGCCGCCACCTCTCAGGCGAAGGTCGCCTTTATACCGGGCCAGTATTTTTATTTAGACCCCGCCGCCATGGGGCAAAACACCATGCGGCTAAACTTCTCGGCGGCGGCCCCCGAACGCATTACGGAAGGTTTGGAGCGGTTGGGCAAGCTCATCAAAAACGCGCTATGAACAAGATTGCCATACCGGCCAACTACCGGTCGTCGTTAAGCCTTTACGACACGCAGGCCGCCATCGCCCTCATAAAAGAGAGCTTTCAATACGCGCTCGCGACGGCGCTCAACCTCAAGCGCGTATCCGCGCCGCTGTTTGTGGATCCTTCCACCGGCTTAAACGACAACCTCAACGGCGTGGAGCGCCCCGTATCCTTTGAAGCGCCGGCGGCCAACACCACAGCGGAGGTTGTGCAATCGCTGGCCAAATGGAAGCGTATGGCGCTTTACCGCTATGATTTTCACGCGGGCAAGGGCCTGTATACCGATATGAACGCCATACGCCGCGACGAAGAGCTTGATAACCTGCACTCTATCTATGTGGATCAATGGGATTGGGAAAAGGTTATCACCCGCGAAGAGCGCACAACGGCGACACTTCACGCCGCCGCGCGCGCCATTGTGGACGCCGTGTGCCGGTCGCTCGATACCGTAAAGGCGCGTTACCCCCATGTGCCGACAGAGCTAAACCGCGAGGTGAGCTTTGTAACGACGCAAGAGCTTGAAGACCGCTACCCCGATAAAACGCCCGAAGAGCGTGAAAAACTATATGTGCGCGCGCATAACACGGCGTTTGTTACGCAAATCGGCGGCGCGCTTCAATCCGGCCAGCCGCACGCGGGAAGAGCCCCCGATTACGACGATTGGTCGCTCAACGGCGATATACTCTTTTATTACCCGCTGCTCGATTGCGTGATGGAGATATCCTCCATGGGCATCCGTGTGGATAAGGATACGCTTGACCGCCAGCTTACGCTCGCGGGCTGCGACGGGAGGAGGCCATTGCTGTTCCACAGGATGTTATTAAACAACGAGCTTCCGCTTACCATGGGCGGCGGCATCGGCCAATCCCGCCTGTGCATGCTGCTGCTCAACAAGGCGCATATCGGCGAGGTGCAGTCCTCCATATGGGATAAGGCGACGGCTGCGGCGTGCGAAAACGCGGGCATCGTATTGCTGTAGCCGCGCTAAAAAGCCCTTATTTAAAAAATACGCGCGGTTTTTCCGTGTAAAATCGTATAAAATCGTGCAAAATCGCCTTTTTGCCCTTTACTTGCGCGCCGATTTTACCGTATACTATATGTATATATATGATCGCCCCCACTCACAGCGCCAACCTGTTTATTTGGCGCGTTTACGTTTTGTGCTATTGCAGCACAGGGATTACGAAGGAGGAAAGTATGATTACATTAAAAACACGTTTTACCGGCAAGATGCTTGCCGCCACGCTGCTGCTGGCTATGGTGTTGCCGGTGCTGATGGTTGCGGGCGCCCCCAAAGCGCTGGCGGTCAATGAATTGGTCTTTTCCCCCGGTAGCAATAACCCCCTCCCGGCCATCTCCGTCACCTTTTCCGCGCTGGAAACGCAGACCGTCACAATTAAAAACAGTCGTGCGAACCCGACAACTGCTGTCGAGATTACGCCTGACGATGGTAATGCACCCGGTTTTGCTACAGCTGGTGATGTCTCCCAGGCGATCGCTGCAAATGGTGGTACCACAACATTTGATATCA
>JAISXK010000079.1 GCA_031270585.1 Clostridiales bacterium
AATTCACTCTAACGTAGGTTAAGGGAACCGGCACGGGCCCGTGTGAAAACGCGCGGGTGTTTCTTTGCCGTCAAAACAGGGGGGATAGCCGTTGTCCATGCGGCTTATTCTTGAAAGCGTACTATACTTAATATATAATGGACGCATATAACAAAGGGAGAATGGCCATGAAATCACAAAACGTATCAGAAGCCGTCGTCAGGCGGCTGCCAAGGTATTACCGGCATCTGGAGACGCTGGCCAACAACAATGTCGAGCGCGTATCCTCAAGCGAATTGGCCGAACAGCTTTCGCTCACGCCATCCCAGGTGCGGCAGGATTTTAATTGTTTTGGCGGGTTTGGCCAGCAGGGATATGGCTACCCCGTAAAAAAGCTCTACGAGGAAATAGGGCTTATACTGGGGTTGGCGCAGAAGTTTAAGATGATTATCGCGGGCGCCGGCAACATTGGCCGGGCGCTGTGCAATCATGAGGGCTTCCATAATAAAGGGTTTGAAGTACAGGCGCTTTTTGATATAAACGAAAACCTGATCGGCCAAAAAATCAACGGCAAGCCCGTTTTGCCGATAGGCGAAATGGGCCGGTACATAAAAGAAAACGCCATCGATATCGGCGTTATCGCCGCCAGGCGCACGGTCGCCCAGTCGCTTGCGGATGAAATGGTGGCGGCGGGCATAAAAGCCATATGGAACTTCGTGCCCACCGATATCAACGCGCCCGTTCCGCTGGAAAACGTGCAGCTGATCGACAGCATGCTGGTACTTTCCTACCGCGTTACGCAGCATTGAGGGAATGCGCCGCGCGCGAAACCAAAAACTATGGCTGCGGATACCGTATATACCCTCCGGGGTCGTCTACCCACAGGCGTTCCATGTTATAATACCGGCGTTCCTCCGGCAAAAAGATGTGCAGGAGTATGTCGCGGTAATCGAGCACCACCCAACGGCCTTGCGAATACCCTTCGCGCCGCCTGTATTCCAGGCCCAGCGCGGGCGCTTTCTCTTCCACCTCGTCACAAAGCGCCTTTACCTGCTGCGGGACACGGCCGCTGCAGACGATAAACCAATCGGCGATCACGGTTTTATCCGCCACATGGATGGCTATGATATCCTGCGCTTTTTTGTCATGCAGTATTTCGCACAGCTGCAATACCTGTTCTTTTAATTCCAAATACCACAACCCCATTTCTTTTTTATTCAGTATACCATAGAAAAACAATACGAACCAGATTTTAGAGGCGATGGCAGCCTGGCGCGGCATCCTTCTTTTTCGCGCAAAGAATATGCGCCGGCGCCTTTTACGGCGGGCGGGCGGGATTCAGGATAGTTCCCGCAAGGCCAAAAGCGAACCCTCATCCACCTCGCCGCCGGTGCTTTTTACATACGCGACGGTATGTAGAAGCGCCCGGCGCAAGGCGTCGTCCAAGCTTGTTTCTGCGGCGGCCCGCAAAGCTTCAACGCCTTCGTAATCGCGGCCGGGCTCCAGCATATCCGCAAGGCAAATGATCTTGTCAAGCTTGGTTGCGCCGGCGCCCAGCGTGGTGTGGCGGCGTATGGCCGAAAGCACCGCCTCGTCGCTAACGCCAAACATATCCCGCGCGACGGCGGCGCCGGCCTGGGCGTGGGTGAGCGCGCCAATATCCCGTGAGCGGCCGCAGTCATGCAGCAGCGCGGCAAGCCTGGCGGCATCGGCACAGACCCCGTAGCGCGCCGCAAGGGCGATAGCCTCCTGCACCACGCCGGCTGTGTGCGCGTAACGGCTTGGGGATAGCATGCCCCGCAACCTTTTGGCGATAGCCGATATATCCGGCGGCTGGTAAAGCATGTGCAGGTATATGTAACGTTCCACGGCGGGGGGTGTAAAGCCGGTGATGGGCTGCGCCTTGTATATGCCCGCGCGCACCATGGTGGAGGATATCGGCGGCGCCTTGCTTTTGGAGAGCGGCACGCGCGCGCCGTATTGCGCCAGGAGCGATAGCGCTTCGGCGTCGTTATGATCCCGGCCCTGGCGGGGCACGCCTATAAAGGCGGCCTTTTGCAGCAGCTCGCGCGCGCGGTGCCAATGGGGCAAATCGCGCAGCATATCGCTGCCCACCACAATGTAGATGGCGGCGCCGGGATAAAGCGCAGACAGCGCGGCTACCGTATCGATGGTGTAGCTTTTGCCCGCGCGGTCAAGCTCTATATCCGACATGGAAAGGCCGGGCAGTCCCCGCAGCGCAAGCTGCGTCATGCGCGCCCTGTGCGCGGCGCATACGGCGCCTTCAACAGCTTTGTGGGGCGGGTCGCCGGCGGGTATGAAGAGCACCTCGTCCAGATCAAATTCCTCGCGCACCAGCCTGCCCATATCCACATGCGCCGTGTGGATGGGGTTGAACGTACCGCCCAGCATACCGATTTTTTTGTTGCGCGCGTTTTGCAATTCGCTTCCTCCAAGTGTGCTGCGCTCTATACGCGTATTATACACCTTTATATAAAAAAACGGCATGCTCTTTGCCCTATATGGCAACAATGGATATAATTGAGACCCCGTTCAATAAGGGAGATGAAGTTTGATGGATAAGTCAATCAAAGAATACTATAGGCGCGGCTACCAAGGCGGGCGCGGCAAGTTCGCGCGTGTGCTGGATGTGGTGTTGCTGCACGCGGTATTTATGGCGGCGTGCTATATTTGGTTTTATTACCACATGGGACGCTTGTGGCCGGCGCTGCTTTTGACGGGCCTAACGTCGCTGCTGCTTTTTCTTGCGGCGCACCTGTGGCGCTCTATCCGCTTTGAAAGGTTTGTCGCGCGCGAGCGCGCGCGCCTGGCGGATATTGTACAAAAGGAGCGGTTGCTGCTGCTAAACGAAAAGAGCTTTCAGGAGATATGCCGCCATGCCGCGCTCAGCCTGAACGAGACGGATACCGGTCGCCTGTTTTGCGTGCGCCGGGCCGCCAAATTAAATGAGGATGATGTGCTTACGGCGTTTTACGCGGCGCAAAAAGAGAAAGCCGCAGCGCTCGTTATCTGTAGCGTGGCGGCGCCGGACGAGCGGGCCGGGGCGCTGCTTAAGCGCTTGCCCGCGCGCGTGACGCTAATCGGAAAGGAAGCGCTTTTGCGCGCCGCGCGCGGTATTGACGGCTACGCGGTAAACGACGCTGATATAGAAGCCTATATCCATAGCGAGATAGCGGCGAAAAAAGAGCGGCGCGAAAAGCTGCCGGCGCAGCCCTTTGTGCCGGGTAACGCCAAAAAATACTTGCTTTGCGGGTTGTTTTTAACGGCCGCTTCGTTTTTGAGCGGGTACACGCTGTATTTTCGGCTGCTCGCGGGTGTTTGCCTGCTGCTGTCGGCGGCCACGTTTGCGCTCAACAGGCCCTTCGCGCCAAACCCGGCGAAGGAGACGGAGTAGCCGCAACGAATGGAACCGGTAAATAAGCATACGCGGGTGCGCATACGCGCGCTTGCCTGATGCCTAAAGGGTAAGCGGCCTTGGCTGTATGGAGCGCACCTGCGTGGTGAGGGTAACGTCGTCTTCCAAACAAAGCTGATTGAACTTTTGCTGGATGCGCATGAGTACGATGCTGATGGTAACCTCATTGGAGGCCGGCAGCAGCAAAAGCAACTGTGTGTTGCTGTGCTGCGTTACCACATCGGATTTGCGCAGCGAGAGCATGCTCGCGCGCTTGAGGGCGGACATGGCCTGAAACATCTCCTGATCGCTCAACTCGCGGCTATGCGCCACGATGGTATACATCACAAGCATACATGGCGATTGCTCGCGCCTGTTTTTGCGCTCCTGCAGCTGGAATATCTGGCGAAACACATCCATTTCACATATCATGGGGCCGGACGCGGCGGAGGCCGAACGCAGGTCGTCCAGCACCATGCTGATATCGGGGCGCTGCGGTTGCGAAATGGAATGTATACTCTGCCCCGCAGCCTTTAATTCGTCGGATGGTTCCACGCCAAGCTCGCGCTTTAATATGCTCACGATGCTTTTATAGTGCGTCAACGCGCCGTAGCGGTTGCCGAGCGCCAGCATGGCGCGTATCATCGCGGCGTGGTAATGCTCGTCAAACATATTATGCTTGATGGCGATAGAGCAGGCCTCCACCGCGTCGGCATAATGGCGCTGATCAAAAAGCGTATTGACGTATATATTCATGCAGTCAAAAAAGAGCCGCTTGTAATAGGCCGTATAGCTTTCCACCCAGCTTTGATCGGCGATATCTTCCATATAGTCGCCCGCGTAAACGCTCATAAGCCGCTTGGCGGCGGCGGCCAGTTCCGTTTCGGGCAAACCGCCCTTGATCTTTGTCGCAATGGTTTCGAATTCCTGGGCATCGACGCATACCAGCGCCTCGGGATTCCATCCGTACGCGCGGTGCTGGCTCAATATATACTGCCGGCCGTTTTCGTCGGCTTCAGGCAATTGCTTGCGCAGCCGGTATATCAGGTTTTGCAGCGCTTTGCGCGGGTTTACCACCTCGTCCTCGCTCCAAAGCATATCGATGAGCGAATCGGATGTGATATACTTGCCGCGGCTGGCGAGCAGATAGCGGAACAATATCCACAGGCTATCCGCCCTTGGCGCAAGGCTGCTTATGATCTGCCCCTCATATTCCACAACGAAGCCACCTAAAAGGGTAACTTTGAGCTTTGGGTTTCCGGCATCCATGGCTACATCCCCCTCTTCGCCATCCTTGAAGCAGTTTAAGTATATCGAATTACGTATATATACGCAAGTATGGACAAAGCAATTGCCTGTTGTCGCGGGCAAGGCGCAAACGGATAGTAGATATGCCGAGGGGATAGTATACTGTTTTATGATAAACCGCTTATCTTATATATAATCAAACCGCGTTTTATTTCAGGTAAATTTCTGCGGCGGAACAGGTTGACAAGGCAATATATAGTGTGCAAAAATGTGTATGCATACAATATATAGTTTACAGGGGAAGGCATACAGGGGGTTTTATTCGATATGTTTGCGGCAATACAAAAGCGGGATGGGCGAAAAGTACCCTACGATATCGAAAAAATAGCGGGCGCTATCAACAAGGCCATGACGGCGGCGGGCCGCAAAAACATGGCGGACGAAAGCATGCGCCTGGCGTTGCTTGTGCAGGAGCGCCTGCGGGCGCAGTTTAAAGGGAACCCGCCGGGCATTGAGGATATTCAGGATATCGTGGAAGCCGTGCTGATGGATAACGGCTACGCGTTTGTGGCGAAGCGCTATATCCTGTACCGCGCGGAGCGCTCGCGCGCGCGCGAGCGCAACACAAGCCTCATGCGCATATTCGACGAGCTGACATTTAAAGAGGCGGACGACAGCGATATGAAGCGCGATAACGCCAATATCGACGGCGATACCGCCATGGGCGTTATGCTCAAATACGGGTCGGAGGGCGCCAAGAATTATTACGAAAAATATCTCTTGAGTCCCGCGCTTTCCAAGGCGCATGCCGAGGGCGATATCCACATACACGATTTTGATTTTTACGCGTTGACCACCACCTGCTGCCAGATCGATATAGTAAAATTGTTTACGGGCGGGTTTTCCACCGGCCATGGGCACCTGCGCGAGCCCAACTCCATACAGAGCTACGCGGCGCTTGCGTGCATTGCCATACAATCCAACCAAAACGACCAGCACGGCGGGCAGAGCATACCCAATTTCGATTACGGGCTGGCGCCGGGCGTAAAGAAAACGTTTAAAAAGCTGTATATCGCGAACCTGAGCAAGGCCGTCAACCTGCTTTGTGGGCAGGGAAAAACCACGAAAGAGGCCATGCGGGCCGTCATCGGCGAAATTGGCGAAAAGTATAAGGTTTGGCCGGGGCTTTTCATGGGCGAAGAGTACATCGGGCGGGAGGCCGAGGCGCTCAAAGCCTATACCGCAAACGAAACGGCGATCAAGAGCATACAGCGCTTTGCGCGGGAATACGCGGCGGAGGAGACCGAGCGCGAAGTGGCCCAGGCCATGGAGGCGTTGGTACATAACCTCAACACCATGCACAGCAGGGCGGGCGCGCAAACGCCGTTTTCCAGCATCAACTACGGCACGGATACTTCGCCCGAGGGGCGCATGATAACGCGCAACGTGCTGCTGGCTACGGATCAGGGGTTGGGCAACGGCGAAACCGCCATATTTCCCATCCACATATTTAAGGTGAAGGAAGGCGTCAATTACAACCCCGGCGACCCCAACTACGATTTGTTCAAGCTGGCCTGCCGCGTGAGCGCCCGGAGGCTCTTCCCCAACTTTGGTTTTTTGGACGCGCCGTTCAACCTCGCCTACTATCGCCCGGGCCGCCCCGAAACCGAAGTTGTATATATGGGCTGCCGCACGCGCGTGATCGGCAACGTATACGACCGGGATAACGAAATTACATATGGACGGGGCAATTTGAGCTTTACATCCATCAACCTGCCGCGCGTCGCCATCAAAAGCTGCGGCAGCGTGGAATGGTTTTTTGAAGAGCTGGAGCGTAAGCTGCAGCAGGTAACAGGCCAGCTTGTGGAGCGTTACCAAATCCAGGCCGTGAAAAAGGTGCGCAATTTTCCGTTTTTGATGGGGCAGGGCATATGGCTGGGTTCCGACGGGCTGGGGCTTAACGACGAGGTGGGCGAAATATTAAAGCACGGCACGCTTTCCGTGGGTTTTATAGGGCTTGCCGAGGCGCTGGTGGCGCTTTGCGGCAGCCACCACGGCCAAACGCCCGAAAGCAGAAACCTGGGGCTCGAGATCGTTGGCTATATGCGCGATTATCTTGACAGGCTCAGCGCAGAAAAACAATTGAACTTCACGCTGCTGGCCACCCCGGCGGAGGGGCTTTCAGGTCGCTTTGTACGGCTGGATAAGAAAAAATTTGGCGATATACCCGGCGTGACGGATCGTGAGTATTATACAAACGGCTTTCATATACCGGTGTATTTCCCCATATCCGCTTATGAAAAGATCAAGATCGAGGCGCCTTACCACGCGCTTACAAACGCAGGGCATATTACCTATGTAGAGCTTGATGGCGACGCGTCCAACAATGTGCAGGCTTTTGAGCGCGTCGTGCGCGCCATGAAAGAGGCGGGCGTGGGCTACGGTTCCGTCAACCACCCGGTGGATCGCGACCCCGTTTGCGGCTATAACGGCATTATAGATGAAACCTGCCCCGGCTGCGGCAGGAAAGAGCGTGAAGGCCCGCTGAAGTTTGAACGCATCCGCCGCATTACGGGTTACCTTGTGGGCACTCTGGATCGCTTTAACGACGCCAAGCGCGCGGAGGAAGCCGACCGCGTGAAGCACGATGTCGGATAACGCCGCGCAAACCATCCGGGTGGCCGGCATTGTAAACGACAGCATTACGGATGGCCCGGGGCTAAGACTCGCCATATTCATGCAGGGGTGTTTGCGCGGCTGTCCCGGCTGCCATAACCCGTCCGCACTGCCGCTAAAGGGCGGCGAACCGTATTCTGCGGCGGCGCTTTATGATAGGGTAAAAGCCAACCCGCTTTTAAGCGGCGTTACATTCAGCGGCGGAGAACCGCTTTTGCAGGCTGCGGCGCTCATACCGCTCGCAAAAAAAATACGGCGGGCCGGATACGCGCTGAGTATCTACACCGGGTATACGTTTGAAACACTGCTAAACGAAAACGACGCCGATAAGCTTTCACTCCTCCGCTGCGCGGATACGCTGGTGGACGGGCCGTTTATATTAGCCGAGCGTGATTTGTCGCTGCTGTTTCGCGGATCAAAAAACCAGCGTATACTGGATGTGGCGCAATCATTGAAAAAAGGGTATGCCTGCCCGCAAACGGCGCCGGGGTGGCAAAAGCAATCGACAGCGCCGTTTTGTTGACTGCGGGTAAATTTGCTGCGGGTAAGTTTAATATAATACTATACTAAAGCCGTTCTTATCTTGACACGCGGGGGAGTATCCGATACAATCATCTGTATCGGCATGAAGCCGATAAGGGGGGCGCAGAAGCGTTTTCCATTCCGGGTATAGTTGGGCGCGGCATGTATACTATGAAGGTATACGGTTTTTTTTGAAGGAAAACTGTAGCCCTTTTTTTTATTGAACCCGCCCCGGCGGTTACCCAAATCATATCGGGAAAAACGAAAGTATTATTGCAGGAGGTAGCTATTCATGGCGTGTTTTCTTGTTCCTGCCGCAGAGGCAATCGCGGTAACGGTCGCGACACAAATTGCAAAATCGAAAGAAAAGGAGCCTCAGCCCTTAAAGCCCGAAACAGGAAGCGGGGATTGTGGTATGGAAAACAAAATCCCGTTTTCAGGAAAGATCAAGTGGCTTACAAATCTGCTCTGGGGAGGCTCCGCGCTGCTGGCTTTTGAGCACGTATGGCATGGCGAAGTGACGCCATGGTTCCCTTTTTTGACCGCCGCAGGCAATCCCTCGGATGCTTTAGCCATGTTGCGCGAGATGTCCACGGCGGGCGTCGCCATGGCGCTTCTGGTAACCGCTTTTTGGGCCGGAATGTTAATAGTTTCGGGCGTAATGGAGAAGCGGGCTTTGAAAACGCGTGCCGCAGCAAAACAGGAGGGGTAAAAATGACGTTGCTTACCGCCGTATTTGCGGCAATCGTTTGTACTGTTATATGGTACAGAAACGCCCCAAATAACGAGATGAAGGTGGGTGTTCTTTGCTTTATGTATTGGGGCGCCTCACTCATGTGGCTCGTAGACGCAATCTTTGCGTATGCCGAGCTGCGGGACGAATTTTTCACTCCGGCGCCGGCGGACATGCTCAATGATTTATATCTTGGTCTCTCTGTCGTCGCCCTTGGGCTTATCATCTGGCTGGTTATCCTGTTGATCAAAGACCCTAAGGGCGTTGTCGCGGCAGCGCTTTCTAAAAAAAAGCAAGCGTAAGGCCGGGTTGAAAAGCGGTTTTGCCGTTAATTGGCGGAACCATCTTTTCCGGAAAATCCGGAAGGCTTATGATCATGATGGCTCGAGGGGTGTTGGATGAATACTTTCATCAGGCGAATAGTAGAGGGGGTTCAAAGAGGGGACCTGTCAGTCGAGGACGCTGTTTTAAAGCTGAAGGCGGCGCCTTTTGAGGATATCGGATTTGCCAGGGTTGATATTCACAGGGCGGTGCGGCAAGGCGCTGCGGAGGTGATCTATGGCGCCGGAAAAACACCGGAGCAGATCGAGGGTATTGTGCATGCGCTGCGTAAGCATGGACAAGGCGCCATTTTGATTACGCGTTTAGAGCCTGAAGCCGCCGGCAGCATGAAAAGGGCCTATGATCTGACCTATCACGCGGCCGCAAAAATCGGGATTATCGGGCCGTTGCCGGAACCGGACGGTTTGGGAAAGATTATCGTGGCCACCGGTGGCACCAGCGATATGCCCGTGGCGGAGGAGGCCGCGCTGACGGCCGAGGCGCTGGGAAACAGGGTGACGCGCCTGTATGACGTGGGGGTGTCGGGCCTGCACCGGTTGTTGGCGTATCTGGAGGAGATTATGTCCGCCGGGGTAATCATTGCCGTTGCTGGTATGGAAGGGGCGCTTGCAAGCGTGATAGGCGGGCTTGCCGATTGCCCGGTAGTCGGCGTGCCCACCAGCGTGGGGTATGGGGCGTCCATGGGAGGGCTCGCCGCGCTCTTGTCCATGCTCAATTCCTGTTCGGCGGGGGTGAGCGTCGTCAATATCGATAACGGGTTTGGCGCGGGGTATCTGGCGTCCATGATCAACCACATGGGAGGTGCGCGATGAATATACTCTACTTTGAATGCAATATGGGCGCCTCCGGCGATATGATCATGGCGGCGCTTTTAGATATGCTGGATGAGGCGGCGGCGCGGGCGTTTATCGCGCGGATGAACGGACTAAGCCTGCACGGGGTGACGCTCGCCATGGGCCGCGCAGAAAAGTGCGGCATCACGGGTATGGGCGTATCGGTGACGGTGAATGGACGGGAGGAACTTTCCCATGACGCGTCTGTAACGGGGCATGAAAAGCCGTGTGGCCATGGGCAAAACCATGCCCTGGAGCATACGCATGCGCACGGTTGTGCCGCAGCGAAACACCACGCGCACAACGGCCTTGCCGATATTGCCGGCATCATAGAGAGGCTGCAAATAAGCCAAACCGTAAAGGATAACGCCCTTGGTATATTTCGCCTGTTGGCCGGGGCGGAAGCCGCCGTGCATGGCCGCCCCGTAGATCAAGTGCACTTTCATGAAGTGGGCAGCATGGATGCCGTGGCGGATATTTTGGGCGTGTGCATGCTGATGGAGGAGTTCTCGCCCAGCCGTATATACGCCTCGCCCGTGCATGTGGGGGCCGGGCATGTGCGCTGCGCGCATGGCGTGTTGCCCGTGCCGGCGCCCGCCACCGCGTATATTTTGCGCGATGTGCCGGCCTACGGCGGCGGGGTGCAAGGCGAGCTTTGTACGCCCACGGGCGCCGCCATACTCAAGCATTTCGTGGGGGATAACTTTGGCCCCATGCCGGTGATAGCGGCAAAGGCGGTGGGTTATGGCATGGGCAAGAAGGATTTTGCGGCCGCCAACTGCCTGAGGGCGTTCTACGGAACCATGGCCGGTACGGGCGGTGCGGTTCTGGCGGGGGAAGGCCCCAACGGCAGCATTGTGGAGCTATGCTGCAATGTGGACGATATGACGGGCGAGGCCGTCGCCTTTGCGGGGGAAGCGTTGCTGGCTGCGGGCGCGCTGGATTTTTACATATTGCCCGCGCAGATGAAAAAGGGCAGACCCGGCCAGCACATCATATGCCTGTGTGAAACAAACGACGCCGACAGGATGGCGGCGGCGCTGCTGCGCTATACCACCACGTTTGGCGTGCGGCGCGTATCATACGAAAAATATATGCTACGGCGCGAGAGTACTATTTTGGCTACGCCCTATGGCGATGTGCGCGAAAAGACCGGCTGCGGGTATGGCGTAAACAAAACCAAACTCGAATATGAGGATGTCGCCGCCCGCGCGCGGCAACTGGGCGTAGGCATACCCGATCTGATTGGCAGAATGAAAGTTGAGAACGTAAAAGCCGACGGTACAAAAACGGATTGAA
>JAISXK010000013.1 GCA_031270585.1 Clostridiales bacterium
TTGAGAAAAATTTTGGGCTAGGGATTTCATACAACATTTTGTGCAAGAAAAGAGAGAAGAAAACGCCGCTATACTGCGTTTTCTTCTCTCTCCCTTTTTATTAAGTGTCGAAAACGGGATTATACAAGCGGTACTATAAAAGCGCAAGCACTTTTGTGTACTTTTTTACGCCTTTTTCCGGCTTTTTCCGGAGGGTTTGGCGCCTTTTACTTTTGGTCCCGGTGTTTTACGTGGATTTTATAGTATGCTATACTATGTATTGTACGATATGCTTCGCGGGGCGGACGCAGGCGAGGCGATAAGGAGGACGATGGATTGGGCATACGGCTTTTTTCCTGGAATGTGAACGGGCTTCGCGCCTGCATGGGCAAGGGGTTTATGGATTTTTTCAATACCGCCGGGCCGGATATACTCGCGTTGCAGGAGGTAAAGATGGAGCGGGGCCAAGCCGAAATCGACATGCCCGGCTACTTTGAATACTGGAACAGCGCTGAAAAGAAGGGGTATTCCGGCACGGCGCTTTTTACAAAGCGCAAGCCGCTTGACGTAACCTGCGGCATAGGGATAGACGGGCACGACCGTGAAGGCCGCGTGATCACGGCGGAATACCGGGGCTTTTATTTTGTGTGCTGCTATACGCCCAACGCCAGGCGCGAGTTGCTGCGGCTTGATTACCGCATGCGCTGGGAGGATGATTTTTTAGCCTATTTAAAAGCGTTGGATGCGAAAAAGCCCGTTATACTCGCGGGCGATCTCAATGTGGCGCATAACGAGATCGATATCAAAAACCCCGGCGGCAACCGTCGCAACGCCGGTTTCACGGATGAGGAGCGCGGCAAGATGACGCGGCTGCTTAACAATGGCTTTGTGGATACGTTTCGCAGTCTTCATCCCGATACGCGCGGCGCTTATACCTGGTGGAGCTATATGCACAACGCGCGCGCCAACAACGCCGGTTGGCGGATTGATTACTTTATCGTATCCGAGCGGCTCGGGGAAAATATGGCGGCGCACCGCATTCATGCGGAAGTGATGGGCAGCGACCACTGCCCCATAGAGCTTGAGCTGGATATGGGGTGGGACGCGGGTGGCGCATGCAACTGATACTCGCCTCACAATCGCCGCGCAGGCAAGAGCTTTTAAAGCTTATCGGCATACCATACCGCGTGGAATGCGGCGAAGTGGATGAAGGCGCGCCCGGGGATATGGCGCCCGCCGCCCTTGTGGAGCGGCTGGCGCTCAAAAAGGCGCGCGCGGTGTTTGAGAGCAACCCAAACGCGTGTGTGGTAGGCGCCGATACGGTGGTATATATTGACGGGAGGGTGATTGGCAAGCCGCGCAGCGACGAGGATGCATACGGCATACTCTCGCGCTTGCAGGGGCGCACGCATACGGTGTTTACCGGCGTGGCGGCGCTGTCCCCCAAGGGGCAGGAAGTGCGCCATGCGCGCACGGATGTTACATTTGCGCCCATGACGCGTGAAGAGATCGTCTGGTATATCGCCACCGGCGAGCCGCGCGATAAGGCCGGGGCTTACGGCATACAGGGTCCTGGCGGCATGTTTGTGGAGGGGATCAACGGAAACTATTTCAATGTGATTGGCATGCCGCTGCCGCTCTTGTATGCTATGCTGCAAAACGCCGGTTTTACACTGGGGTGTTTTGCGGAAAAGTGGGGGGAATAAGACGGAGTCTCCGGAAAAACATATGAACGAAATCATCAAAGAAAAGCTGGCCCTGCTATTAAACGCGCCGGGCGTATATAAGATGATAGACAAAGCCGGCACGGTGATATACGTGGGCAAAGCGGTGTCGCTGAAAAACCGCGTGCGCTCATATTTTCAGGCAAACAAAAGCCATGACCCCAAGGTGGCGGCCATGGTTGCGCATATCGCGGATTTTGAGACGCTCTTAACGTATAACGAAACGGAAGCGCTGACGCTGGAGAGCAACCTTATCAAAAAATTCAAGCCGCGCTACAATATTCTGCTGAAGGACGACAAGCACTTCCCCTATATCCGGGTGGATATGCGGCAGGATTACCCCCGTTTCGAGGTGGTGCGGCGCGTGAATAAGGATGGCGCGCGGTATCTGGGGCCGTATCTGTCGGGCGTTGCGCTGCGCGAGGCGCTCAATGTCGTGCGCGAGCATTTCCCGATGCGGCACTGCAAAAAGGATATCGGCAAGGCGGTTGCAAGGCGCGAGCGGCCCTGCCTGATGTATCATGTGGGCAAATGCTGCGCGCCGTGTGCGGGCGGGGTATCGCGCGAGGAATACCACGCGCTGATAGGGCAGGTCATCACATTTTTAGAAGGGCATACCGAGTCCGTCGTGAAGGAATTGACGGCGCAGATGCAAAGGGCCTCCGACGATTTGGAGTTTGAGCGCGCGGCGAGGATTCGCGACCGCATCACGGCGGTATCCGCGATTGCCGAGAGGCAGGCGGCCATCGCGAACAAGGGGGTGGAACAGGATGTGTTCGCCTGCTGCGCGCTGGATGAGGAAACGCTGGTGTTCGCCGTGTTTGTGCGCGGCGGCAAGGTGGTGGGAACGGAAAGCTTCCGCATAGAAAACGCCGCGGGCGAGTCCGGGCAGGATATGGCCGCGTTTTTAAAGCAATATTATAACGGCGTAATCGAGATACCGCCCGAGGTGGCGCTCTATGCCCCCGCAGCCGAGGCGGAAGAAATAGAAGCGTGGTTGTGCGATCTATGCAAAAAGCGCGTGCGTATGCATGTGCCGCAGCGCGGTGAAAAGCGCCGTTTGACCGAGCTTGCCTACCGCAACGGCATGGATACGCTGCAAAAGGAGCAATCGCTCAAGCGCCGCGCGTGGGAGCACGGCGAGGGCGCGCTTGCCATGCTATCCGGCGCGCTGGGGCTTGAGGAATTGCCCGCGCGTATGGAATGCTTTGATAATTCGCATATACAGGGGCGGGATACGGTATCATCCATGGTGGTGTTTTTAAACGGCGCGCCCGCCAGGGATTGCTACCGGCGCTTTCGCATACAGGCCCCCACCGAAGGCGACGATTACGCCGCCATGGAGGAGGCGCTGACAAGGCGCTTCCGGCGCGCGGCGGATGGCGACGAGCGCTTTGGAGATTTGCCGGATCTCCTGGTGGTGGATGGCGGGCGCGGGCAGCTCAATGTGGCGCTTGCCGTGCTGCGCGGGTTTGGACTCGAGTACATCCCGGTAATCGGGCTGGCGGAGCTATCGGGCAGCGTATACGTGCCCGATAGCGAAGAGCCGCTGGATTTGCCCAGGAACGGCCCCGCCATGCACCTGCTGGAGCGCCTGCGCGACGAGGCGCACCGCTTTGCCATCACCTACCACCGCAGCCTGCGGGGCAAAAACACGCTGCACTCGCGGCTGGATGAGATACCCGGCGTGGGTCAAAAAAGAAAGCGCGCGTTGTTTGACGCCTTCCCTGCGCTGGATATGATCAGGGCTGCCGGTGTGAACGAGCTGATTGAAAAAGCGGGTGTGGACAAGCGCACCGCGCAGGCGGTGTACGCGTATTTTCATGAGGAAGGTACGCATACATAAAAATAAAGCCCCGGAAAAAAGCGCGGCGCTTTCTTAAATTGCCGGCGCCGCCAGTTCCACGATACCGGCCCCCATCAGCTTAGCGTCTTCCCTGTCATGCGTAACCAGCACGGTGAGCGGCGCGGCGGTTTTTACGCGCGTCATCACGCGCAGGCGAAGCGCGGTATCGAGCCCTTTGAAGGGTTCATCCAGCAACAGCAGGCCGCACGGGCAAGCGCAGGCGCGGGCGATAGCGGCGCGGCGCTGCATGCCGCCCGATAACGCGCGGGGGTATTCGTGGGCAAAGGCTGAGAGATCCATATACGCAAGCCATTGCATGGCGTGGGCCAGAGCCTGTTTTTTGGGTAGCCGCAGGGGCAGCGCCACGTTTTCAAGGGCCGTGTACCACGGCAACAGCCGGTCCTCCTGAAAAACCATGCTCACGCGAAGGCCCGCTATCCCCTCTATATGTCCGGAAATGGGTGAAAGCAGCGACGAAAGCACGCGCAGCAGCGTGGTTTTGCCGCTGCCCGACGGGCCCAGTATAGCCACCACGCCGGTTTCCGGCAGGGTAAGGGAAAGGTTGCGCAATACCGGCTGGCCGTTGTAACCCGCGTCAACGTTTATGAGGCGTATCAAGCAATCCCTCCCATCTGGGTGTTTTTAAAAACAGTTTGAGCAGAGCGGCGAATACGCGCTCCAGCAATATGGATAAGATCACCACCATGGCGGTCCACGCGAACATATCGGCCGTGAGCAGGTTGCTCTTGCTCTCTACAAGCGGCTTGCCTATGGAATGCGCGGTGCGCGCCAGCACTTCGGCGGCGACGCCCGCCTTCCACGCAAAGCCTATGCCGGTGGTGCAGGCCGATAAAAGCGCCGGCAACGACTGTGGCAGGTATACCGCGCGTATGGTTTTTCTGCGGCCAAAGCGGTAAAGGCGGGCCATCTCCACCAGTTGTGGGTCGGCAGCGCGAAAGCTCTCCTGCATATTGGCCCACACCAGCGGCAGCACCATCAAAAACGACATAAACCCCGGCATACTGTTTTCCGGCATCCACAACACCACCACCAGTATCATGGAGGCGACGGGCGTCGCCTTGATAAAGCTACGCAGCGGGCGCAGCATGGCGTTAAAAAAACCCGACGCCGCCGTGAGCGCGCCCAACAGCGCGCCCACAATCACGGCGCACAGGTAGCCCGTCAATATGCGCGAGAGGCTGCCGTATACATTGCGGTAAAACGACGCTTCACCCATCAGCCGAAGCAGGCTTTTTGCCGTTTGCACGGGTGAGGGCAGCAGCAATTCATAATTGAGCAGCACGCTGATAAGCTGCCATAGCCCCAGCCAGAACAGCACGACAAGTACGCTGCGCAAACATGTTGCGCGGGTCTCAAGCTTGGTTTCATACATCTTTCAACATGGTATCCCGTCATGACCGGGATAGTAGTATGGGGTTGCGGCGCGCATGCGCGTAAACGCGTTTTACCCCATTGTCAATTATAAAACCCGTCGTCCGGCAGCGCGCCGCCCACGCTTTGCGGGTTGGCCTCATAGAGCATTTCTATCATGGCTTTTGCGTTGGCTTTCATTTCTTCGCCCGTCAGGCATACGATGTTGCTGTTGGGTATGGCCTTTTTGGCGGCGGCGGCGGCGCCCATGATTTCATATTTTGCTATAAGCTCGGCGGCTTCGTCAACATGCTCGTTTGTAAAGGCGGTTGATTGCGCGTATTCCTTAAGGAACAGTTCCACCGCTTCGGGGTTGGCGTCGCGGTATTCGTTGCGCACGATGACGCAGCCCTGCACGAGCGCGGCGCCGTTTTCGAGCTTGTTCCATTCTTCCGTCAGGTCAAGCGCCACGCGAAGGTTTTCGCTTTTCATCAGGGTGGCGGTCACGTTGGGCTCGGGCAGCATGGCGTAATCATAAAAGCCCGAGGCGAGCAAAGCCGCAAGCTCGGCATGGTCGTTCTGGTATTCTATATTCACTTTGCCGGCAATGCCGTTTTGATCCAGCAGGTAGTTTAATATATACTCGGGCGTGGCGGCCTGGCCGGTGGCGCCCAGCGTTTTGCCGGCGAGATCCGCCAAAGTGCGTATGCTATTGCCGTTTTCAAGTATATACAACACCCCCATGGTATTGATGGCGATGATGGATACGCCGCCATTTGTTTTGTTATAGAGATTGGCGGCCAGATTGATGGGCGCAGCGGCTATATCCGCCTCGCCCGTTACAATTTTGCCGGCCACTTCGTCGGGCGCCGCAGCGAGTTGAAATTGGTAGTCGGCGCCGCTCAGGTTGTTGGCGGCCTGCTCCATTAGATGCACCATGCCCATGCCGGTGGGGCCTTTGAGAGTAACAATGTTTATGGCGGGCGGCTTAGCCTGTGCGGGCGCTTCGCTTTGCGAGGGGGTTTCTGCGGGCGCAGCGGTCTTTGCGGGGGGATCGGTTTGCGCGGGGGTTGCTGCCGGCGCCTTGGCGCAGCCGCCAAAAAGCCCCGCTGCCAGCGGCAGGGCAAGCGCAAGGGCGAGTGCAAGTGCAAGC
>JAISXK010000053.1 GCA_031270585.1 Clostridiales bacterium
GCCGTTTTAAGCATTTGCGACATAGGAATATCGTCAAAGATATCTTGGTCTGTATCGACATGAACATACTTCTGCCCGTTATCCAGTTCCTTGATGCTGAATTTTGCATCATTTTTACCATTTTCGCGTATACTGCTCTTGACCGGTGCATCAGTTAATGATACCTTGTTATTGGACGTAGCACTTCTGCTGACTTCGCTTCTGCGCTGTTCGGTAGCTACGTCCGTTTTGTTTTGTCTTTGGGTTATTTTTGCATCATTTTCGTAAATTCCCAACTCAAGTTCCACAGTAGGACAATAGAAGAAAAGACCATGGAAAATGGGAAGGAATAAGTAAGAGAAGGCGTGCTTGAAGGATAGAAAAAGCCCCGAAATAGAATAAACAATGAAAAAAGGCGCAGGAGAAATAAGCTCTGAAACGGGTAGTTTCAAAGTAAAGTCCAGTGTAAGGGAAATTAGTACGGGAGATTTTCTTATGCTTTTCTGTTAATACGAGCTCTTATATGGTAAAATCAAGTGGTGAAGTTACTCAGGCTTTCCTGAGCAACGTTGGGGATTGGATCACGTGCTCGGGTGGAATGTATTCAATCCCCAAAACCTCAGCAACCACGTTGCCAAAGATAAACGAAAACGCCTCTAAGGGGGACTTTCCGTTCAGGCTCTTTCTCTTGATGTTGTTCACATGAGAAAAGATCAAGTTAACAGTTTCTTGAGAGAAAGCATCAAAGCAAGTTCCCTTTGGAGCGATATCCCGGAAAATTGTATGATTTTTCTCAACATGGGGCTTTTGGTAAGAGCGATTTGGGTCACAGAAAAAAAGCCGGGTTTCTCTTTCGCCGTAAAGGTCATTCTCAATTGTGGATACATTGGCGAACTCTCCACCATTATCGGTAAGAATGACAGGGAAAACGCTGCCGAAGGGGCATTGTTTCGCCGCAAGTTCAGCTTTGAGTTTCTTGAGCTTTTGCGTCACTTCTAAAGCTGTTTTGCTCTCAAGCAACCGCCCAAACATAAAATTGCAAAATGTAAAATCAAAGGTAGCGATTACTTTACCGCCGATGCGCCCAATGACCGTATCCATCTCTACCCACGAGGAAATACTGTGTGCAGCAGTATAGGTGAGAAAATCATCGTATGTCCTGCCGATCTTTGCTGCTTTAGGCACATATGCAGAGGGCTGCTGTTTTCTTGGTTTGAATTTGACGACTCTGGGGAAATCAATAGGCGAAACCGAGAGATATCCCTTTTTAAGATGCCGATAAACCGTGGACTTGGAAACGCCAAGGTTTTTCGTTTGTATGATGTGGTATAGTCGCTGTCCACGTTTGATTCCTTCCGAAATCATCCTGTCGATTTCATAAAAGGATTCTTTTGTTAAAGGAAGCCCCTCACGTGCTTCGGCCCGTAGTGTTTCATACGCCTGCTGCGCTTTCCTCGCATGATAAAACTGTTTGCGATACTTGCACCGAGCATGCCTTTTCCTGCACGGATTGCAGACGAAGGGCGCCTTGAGCAAGGCGGGACAGGCCTCGACAACGGCCACATCACCGTTTGAATTGCTGCATTCCCAACTATCTGCGCGAACATCAAGGTGCTTTTTTACTTCTTTGGAAATAGTGGTTTGATCTTTCCCTATTCGCTTGGCGATCGCCTTAAATGTCATCCCATGATCCAGGCAGTCCTGTATTTCGTTTCGGTCTTCCAGAGTCATATGTTTGTGCTTTGTTGTATTCGTGTTTGCCATGACATCCTCCTTGCCTAAGAAAATCTCCCAGACTTAATTCTACAGGATGCCGCCTCGCGGTAAATTCCACCCCCGCGTCCACTGTGGAACTTGAGTTGAGAATTTACTCGCCAAATAGTAAGACATTGAATTTATAGAATCAGTTGCGCGCTCTGTTGCAATTCAAATATAATGAATGAGAATCCGATGTTGTAAAAACAAAACCGCAACCGGGCGACGTGGAAGCGTTTTTCCATCGGCGGGGGCGGCTCGTTCACCAAAGGGCCTTGCTTTTTTGCCGGGATCACAGCATTTCGTCTCTCGCGTTTCACGATTAAAATATTATTATTAGAAAGGCTAGGCAAAGTTATGAAGTATTTAATGGGTTTGGATATTGGCACTTCGGGTACGAAGACGGTGTTGTTTGACCTTAGTGGCCGCGAAATCGTGTCGGCAAGCGAGGAATACCCTCTGTATCAGCCGGAAAACGGTTGGGCGGAGCAGAACCCGCAGGACTGGTGGCAGGCGGCCTCAAGCACCATGCGGGCCGTGATGCAAAAAAGCGGCGTCGCTCCGGAGGATGTAAAGGGTATTGGTCTCTCCGGCCAGATGCACGGCCTTGTGATGCTGGACGATGCGGGCGAGGTGCTGCGCAGGAGCATCATCTGGTGCGACGGGCGCACAACAAAGGAGTGCCATGAAGTGACCGAGCGCGTAGGGGCAAAGCGCCTGATCGAGATTACCGCAAACCCCGCCTTAACGGGTTTTACCGCCGGCAAAATACTCTGGGTGCGCAACAATGAGCCTGAGGTTTACCGAAAATGCAGGCATATACTATTGCCCAAGGATTATATACGCTATAAGCTTACCGGCACATACGCCACTGAGGTTTCCGACGCGTCGGGCATGAACCTTTTAGATGTGCCCAACCGCTGCTGGTCGCAGGAGGTGTTGGACAAGCTCGATATAGACGGCGGCCTGTTGGCCGACGTGTATGAGAGCCCCAAGATCACAGCCCATATATCCAAAGAGGCTGCGGCGCTGACGGGGCTTGCGGCCGGCACGCCGGTGGCGGGCGGGGCGGGCGACAACGCAGCCGCCGCCGTGGGCACGGGGGTGGTGCAGCAGGGCAGGGCGTTTACTACGCTGGGCACATCGGGGGTGGTGTTTGCGCATGCGGATAACGTCACCATCGACGAGGGCGGCAGGGTGCATACGTTTTGCCATGCGGCGCCGGGGTGTTACACGGTGATGAGTTGTACGCTGGCGGCTGGCCTTTCGCTCAAGTGGCTTAAAGACCAGTTTTTTAACGCCGAGCTGCAGACGGCGGGGGGGCTTGAAATAGACGTTTACGATATTTTAAACCAAGAGGCCGCGCGCTCGCCTATCGGCGCGAACAGGCTGATATATCTGCCATATCTGATGGGGGAGCGTTCGCCGCTGCTGGATGAACACGCGCGCGGCGCGTTTATCGGTCTGTCGGCTATCCATACGCGGGTGGATATGCTGCGCGCCGTGATGGAAGGCGTCGCCTACTCGCAACGGCAATGCCTGGATGTATTAAACGGCATGGGTGTTGTGGCGGGGGATATGGTAGCCTGCGGCGGCGGCGCCAGGAGCCTCTTTTGGTTGCAGATGCTGGCGGATGTGTACGGTTGCCCCGTTTCCACCATTGCGTCCTCGCAAGAGAGCGCGGCGCTTGGCGGCGCGCTGCTGGCGGGCGTAGGCACGGGCGAATACGCCTCTGTGCAGCAGGCATGCCAAAAAGTGATTAAAACCAACGCGCCGGCGTTGCCCTGTCGGCAAGACAAGGCGCGTTACGAGCAGTTTTACGATATTTTTCTTAAGCTGTATCCGGCGCTGAAGGCGCAATACCATGCGCTGGCGGCGCTTTAAGAGCACAAATCCAGATTATAAGCGAAGGAGAGAAAAACCATGAACAACATACCCCAAGTGAGGCTGGGCCTTATTGCCGTCAGCCGCAACTGCTTTCCTGCGGCGCTGAGTATCCGTAGGCGAGAGGCGCTTGTTGCGATAAGCAAAAACCTTTATGAATGCAAGATCACCGTGGAAAACGAAATAGAGGCGCGGCAGGCCGTAGCCGATGTAAAAGCCGCAGGCTGTAACGCGCTGGCGGTGTTGCTGGGCAACTTTGGCCCCGAAACGCCGGAAACGCTGATTGCCCGTTTTTTTGACGGACCAGTGATGTACGCGGCGTCCGCCGAGGGGGACGGCGACCTGTTTGACGGGCGCGGCGACGCATTTTGCGGCATGCTCAACTGCTCTTATAACCTGGGCATACGCTCGCTGAAGGCGTACGTACCCGCATACCCTGTGGGCACGGCTGAAGAAATAGCGCGCATGATAGAGGATTTTGTGCCCGTCGCCCGCGCGATACTGGGGTTGAGCGGTCTTAAAATCATCACATTCGGGCCCCGGCCGGACGACTTTTTAGCGTGCAACGCGCCCATCAAGCCGTTGTTTGATTTGGGGGTGGAGATCGAAGAGAACTCCGAACTTGACCTTTTGGCGGTCTTCAACAAGCATAAAGACGACCCGCGTATACCGCAGGTGGTAGAGGATATGAAAAAGGAGACCGGCGCAGAGCGTAACCGCTATGCGGGCGTGCTACCGCAGTTGGCGCAGTATGAGCTCACGCTTTTGGATTGGATGCAGGAGCATAAGGGCGCGCGCGAATATGTGGCGTTTGCCAACAAATGCTGGCCGGCCTTCCAAACCGAGTTTGGGTTTATGCCGTGCTATGTCAACAGCCGGCTAACCGGGCAGGGTGTGCCCATATCCTGCGAGGTGGATATCTATGGCGCGCTGTCGGAATACATCGGTGTTTGCGTATCCGGCAAGGAGGTTACGCTGCTGGATATCAACAATACCGTGCCGGCCTCCATATACGATAGGAGCATCAAGGGCAAATACGATGTGCGGCATAACGAAACGTTTATGGGCTTCCATTGCGGCAACACGGCCTGCAAACTGCTTAAAGACCCGCACATGGGCTACCAGCTGATCATGAAGCGCGGGCTGGAGCCCGATTTACCCGAGCCCGACATCACCCGTGGCACCATGGAAGGCGATATCAAGCCGGGCGATATCACATTCTACCGGCTACAAGGCGCCGCCGACACGGGCGTCAAAGCGTATATCGCCCAGGGCGAGGTGCTGGATGTGCCCACGGAGAGCTTTGGCGGCATCGGCATCATCGCCATACACGAGATGGACAGGTTCTACCGCTATGCGCTGATAGCAAAACGCTTCCCTCACCATGGCGCGGTGGCTTTTGGCAAACACGGCAGGGCGCTCTTTGATGTGATGCAATATCTGGGCGTTCGGGATATATCCTTTAACCAGCCAAAGGGTATGCTGTATCAGGATGAAAATCCATTTGCGTAGTTTTACAAAACGGCGGCGGGATAAAGCGTAGTGAAAGGAAAGGGAATGAAAGAGCGCATGCAGGCGCTGGTGTTGGAAAGCATTGGCAAACTCACATATAAAACCGTGGATACGCCACGCCCGCAAATGGGGCAGGTGCTGTTGCGGGTGCATGCCTGCGGCATATGCGGCAGCGATATACCACGGGTTTTTCAAAAAGGTGCACACACCATGCCGCTGATATTGGGGCACGAATTCGCCGGGCGGGTGACAGCTGTCGGCGAAGGGGTGGATAAAGCCGCCCTCGGCAGGCGCGCAGCCGTGTTTCCGCTGATGCCTTGCATGCAATGCGACGCCTGCAGACGTGAAAACTATGCGGTATGCAGCCATTATAACTATTACGGCTCGCGCTGCAACGGCGGGTTTGCCACATATTGCGCTGTGGATTTATGGAACTGCGTATGGTTGGACGACAGAGTGACCTACGAGGAGGGCGCTATGCTGGAGCCCGCCGCAGTGGCGCTGCACGCGCTCAGGCGCGGGGGGATAAAACCGGGCGACGCCGTGGGCATTGCGGGAGCCGGGCCCATCGGCCTGATGCTGGCGGCCTGCGCAAAGAGTATGGGCGCCAAACGGGTGGCGTTATGGGATATTGACCCGCAAAAGGTGGCCTTTGCCAAGGATATGGGGTTTGAGGCGGCGCTTTCCGGCGGAGGGGATATGATAGAGCGGGTTGCCGCGCAAGGCGGGTTTGATCTGGCCGTTGAAGGCGCCGGCGTCGCCCAAACGCTGGCGCAGTGCCTGCGGCTTGCAAAGCCTATGGGTCGGGTGGTTGCCATGGGCAACCCGGCGGGGGATATGGCGCTGGGCCAGGGAGAGTATTGGGAGATACTGCGCAAGCAGCTATGCGTATGCGGCACGTGGAACGCGGATTTTTCGCGGCATGGCCCCGACGACTGGAAGGACGCCCAGTGCGCCATAGCGGATAAAACCATCGACGCGGGGCGCTTTATTACCCATAGGCTGCCGCTATCCCGCGGGGGGGAAGCGTTTCAAATGATTTATAACAAAGAGACGTTTTGCAACAAAGTCATGCTTGCAGAGGAGGATTGAATGAAAGCAGCGGTATTTGAAGGCTTGGATACATTGGCATATAGGGATGTGGATACGCCGGTTTGCGACGCTCAAAGCGTATTGGTGCGCGTAAAGGCGTGCGCGGTTTGCGGCAGCGATATACGCATATTTCACCATGGCAACAACCGCGTGCATCCACCTGCCATACTGGGGCATGAGATTGCGGGCGAGGTGGTGGCCGCAGGCGAGACCGTTACCAATTTTCAACCCGGAGACCGGGTGGCCATCGGCGCGGACGTGCCCTGCGGCGCGTGCGTATTCTGCGAAAACGGCATTGGAAACAACTGCCAGATCAATTACGCCATGGGCTACCAGTTCCCCGGCGGGTTTGCGGAATATGTGCTGCTCAATCCCACTGTAGTGAATTACGGGCCGGTGCACAAAATACCGGATCATGTAAGCTTTAACGAGGCGGCGCTGGCGGAACCGCTGGCCTGCGTACTAAACGCGCTGGAGTTAAGCCGGATACGCCTGGGCGACGACGTGGTGATCATAGGCGCGGGGCCCATCGGCATTATGATCATACAGGTAGCGCGCAAAATGGGCGCGCGCAAAATCATAATGGTGCAGCGCTCGCGTCCCCGGTTGGAGCTTGCCAAGCGCTTCGGCGCGGATGTATATATATGCTCCGGCGAAGAGGATGCCATAGCGCGTGTGCAAAAGGAAACCGGTGGCCTGGGCGCGGATGTCGTTATCACCGCCAACCCCTCGCCGCAATCGCACAGCGACGCGCTGCATATGGCGAAAAACCGCGCCAGGGTAAACCTGTTTGGCGGTTTGCCCAAGGGCAGCATGGTTACGTTAGATACTAACCTCATCCATTATAAAGAGCTGTTTGTGCATGGCGCGCACGGTTCGTTGCCGCGCCACCACCGGGCGGCCGTGGATATGATCGCCAGCGGCGCTATCGATATGAAAAAATATATATCGCATACCTTCCCGCTTGGCGAAATCAACGCGGCGTTTGCCGTCGCCGAAGGGCATGCGGGGTTGCGGGTAATAGTAAGCCCATAAAAGCGCCGCAACGCTTTTATGGGTGTTGAAAAAGTGAGGCGCCCCTTTTTATCTTTTTACCTTTAGTTTACATTGATAGCGAAGGTGGTGGCGCCCATGGTATCGCCGTTAAAAAGCTCTATCATGAGCATCAGGCCGCTTTCTACTGCGGGCGTCTCGAAAAGCAGATGGTATTCCGTCTCTTCCCCCGCGCCCAGCGTGAGTTCTTCAGGCGCCGGGGCATCGCTTTCAGGATCCAGCGCATACACGTAATCAATGTAGGAGTCGTGATCCATAAAGAAGTCGCCCGTATATATGGGCAACGGGGAATCGGATATATTCTTTTCCCATATGACGACATCGTACAGCGTATACCCGTCCTCCGGCGGTATGCCGTTATATGTGGCCAGCGGTGTTACGGATTTGACGATAAAAGAAAACCGTGACGTTTTATATGTTTCGCCTATTTTCCCGACAGTATCGCCTATCGGCAATTGTTCATCCGCCCAGCCAAAGACACGCCCTGCGTTGTTTACAATGCCGCAGCCTGTGGCAACAACGGTTGCAACGAACAAAAACAGCGTAATACAGAGCTTTTTTTTCATCTATGCCCTCCCGCGAAATCATGTGTCCCAGCGGTTACTATTCTACCACGAAAGCGTGCCGTTGGGTATTAAAGCGGAGTTTTAGAGGTTCCCTATAATTATATAGCAAAGTAACGTTGCGCACGCTGCCATCGGGTGTTAAAACGGGGTTTTTAGAGGTTCTTTATGATTAGCAAAGTAACGTTACGCACGCTGTCATCGGGTATTCAAACGGAGTTTTATGGATTCTCTATAATTATATAGCAAAGTGACGTTACGCACGCTCATGTTTTAAGTATTTCTGCAATAGCAGAAGCATCTCATCAAAGTCTATCGGTTTGCCGATATGGTCGTCCATTCCGGCATCCAGGCAGCGCTCAATATCTTCCTTGAATACATTGGCGGTCATAGCCACAATAGGAATTGCATTTGCCATTTGAATTCCGGAGTTCCGTATCCTGCGGGTGGCGGACAATCCGTCCATCTCCGGCATTTGTATATCCATGAAAATCAAGTCGTATTTTTCAGGCTGCGCCAAAAACATTTGAACCGCTTCAAGTCCATTGTTCGCACAGTCGATATGAATTCCCGTAGGCTCAAGCAACGCTTTTATGATTTCCCTGTTGATAACAATATCTTCCGCCAAAAGCAGAGTATAGCCCGCAAAATTATTAGCGCTGACTCTGCAAGATTTATGCTTTTCCGTTACATCTGCGGCACACAGCGCTTTGTTTAAACAGGCGGCGACATCCGATGGAAAGATAGGGCTTAGAAGATGGTGGCGTATTCCGGCGGTGGCCGCCTCGTCCGCAATCAATCCCCACTCTTTAGCGGAACCGGTTACAACAAAAGATTCCGGCAGTATAAACGCCTCCCGCCGCAGAGAACGCAGCAATTGTTCGCAGCTCATGTCGGTCAAACGCCAATTTACGAAATAAAAGTCGTAAACCCCATGCTCTTTCACCGCGCGTAAAGCGGCGGATCCATCATCCGCACTGTCGCAGGCAATTTGAAAACTACCTAGCACGTCCCGTAAATATTTTTGCGTATCCGCATTCTGACCCGCAATCAGTATACGGTTCCTGCAGGCTGCCACTATTTCATGCTGGAAGTCTGGCGCGTGAGGGTTCCCGCTCCGTTTGAGCTTGACGGTAAAGAAAAAAGTGGAGCCCACTCCCGGTTCGGATTCGACCCAAATCTTACCCCCCATCATCTCCACAATTTTCTTGGATATAGCCAGTCCCAATCCGGTGCCGCCAAATTTGCGCGTGGTGTCGGATTCTGCCTGCGTAAACGCGGTGAACACGTGCGTCTGCTGCTCTTGACTGATACCTATGCCGGTATCCGCAACAGATATTTTCAGCGTACAGATTTTGTCGTATTCCGCAAGCAATGCGACTCTCATGTCGATTTTGCCCTTCTCTGGAGTAAATTTCACCGCGTTACTGAGAAGATTGGTTATAACCTGGGCCAAACGCTGGTCGTCTCCATGTAGAATTTGAGGGATACGGCAATCCAGGTAAACATTCAAAAGCTGCTGTTTCTCGTCCACCTGAAAGTTAATAATATTTACGATTTTTTTCAGCGTTTTTTCAAAGAAAAAATCTACGGCCGCAAGTTCCAATTTATCCGCTTCAATCTTGGACATATCGAGAATATCGTTAATAATCCCAAGCAAGTGGCGGGAGGCGTTTTCGATCTTTGAAAAAGCGTCGTCTTTTAACTTTAGCTCATTACTTCTCTGCCCGATAGTGGTCATGCCGACAATCGCGTTGAGGGGGGTGCGTATTTCATGGCTCATATTGGATAAAAACCGCGACTTGGCTATAGTGGCCTTTTCCGCTTCTTTTCTGGCTTCCTGCAAGTCGGTAACGTCGTGAAACATGAGCATGATCCCTTCGGCTTTTCCGTCCTCACGCAAAGGAGTAAGGTGAACGACATAATGTCTAACGCCTGCGGATCGTATGCTCACATTGCATTCACGCGCTATGTTAGAAGCAAGGGTTTCCGATACCAGACCGGAAAGTTGAATGGACGCCTTCTCCCCACATAGGTTAAATAAAATTTCACTCTGATGATGGCCAAGCACAAGCGTCTCATCAAGCAGGCGCGCCATTCTCAGATAGAACTCACTGCAAAAAATCAGGCGTTCGGCACGGTCGAAAAAGAGTATGATATCTGGGGTGTTAAGAAGCAACGAACGCAAATAGCGCTCGCGTTCACGCTGTACAAGCGTGCGTGCCGCCAACTGGTTTACCTGTGCCCTGCTAAAGACTTTTTCTGTCGCAATCGTTTCTTGCAGGCGCCCGATTTCCCGCTCCTTTTTTTTGAGACTCTTTTCCAAAGCGGCAATTCGTGCTTGCTGCATCTCTAA
>JAISXK010000049.1 GCA_031270585.1 Clostridiales bacterium
GGGGAAACACAGATGAGAAAACACACTTTTAAAAGGGCCGGCGCGATATTGAGTATAGGCGCGTTGCTTATGCTTTTGGCGCCGCCGGCTTATGCCGTGAGCGCTATTACCGCTACCCCAAGCGGCCCCATCGTGTTTGCGCCCCAGAGTGAAGGGTATATCGGCGTGTCGCCGGAGGAGATCAAAATTAAAAACGACCTATCGGCAACCACCACCACGGCGGCCTTTTCCGTTACCATTGCCGGCACAAACAGCGCCGCCTTTACCTTTACAACCACGCCGCCAACATCCCTTGCCCCGAACGAGGAGCAATCGGTATATGTGTACCCGGTGACCGGTCTGGCGCCGGGGGTATATACTGCGGAGGTATTGATAACGGATACGGGCATTGCGCCTGTCCGCGTACCCCTGTCGTTTACGGTGAACCCGGTTTCGCCGGTTGACATAAGCTATCAAAACCCGACACCGCCGACGCATGACTTTGGCGAAGCCATGTTCGCCTATGTTTCGCCCAACAGCCTGCAAGTGGTCATAAAAAACGATGACACGTCATTTACCGCGTGCAATATAGCCGCAAACTTTACCGGGGCTAACGCGAGCGCCTTTATGGCGATCGGCCTGCCGACGGATATCGCCCCAAGCAGTACGGCCACGGTTACCATAAAACCTGTGCAAAGCCTTGCCGTGGGCGCGTACGAGGCCACGCTCACGATAGGGGGCAGCAACACAAACGCGCTTGCGACAATCTCGCTAAGCTTTCGCGTAACGGACGCGGGCGACAGGATTACCTCTTTCTATATCAACGGCTATCCTTCGCAATACGCCACCATCAACCACGCCACAAGAAGCATTGAGCTTGTGTTGCCCTACGGCACGCCGTTAAACGCGCTCGTGCCCATATTCACGCTCTCGAGCGGCGCCAGCTGCACGCCGCCATCGGGAGCGGCATGCGATTTTTCCAACTCCGTCAACGTTCCGGTGGAGTTCGCGGTGCAGCCTGCGGCGGGCTCTACGCCGGTACGCTATTACGCAAGGGTTCAGGCTTCCCTGTTGTCTTCAGCTAAGGAAATAACAAGCTTTGTTGTACCCAATATGCTAAACAGCGCCATCATCAATCATACGACCCGCACCATTGCCCTTACCGTGCCTTACGGCACGCCGGTATACGGGCTCGTACCCTCCATTACGGTATCCAGCGGCGCTGTGCTTGATAACTATATGGCCGGCGCGGCGTATGATTTTACCTACCCGGTCGATTTTACCGTAAGGGCGCAGGATAACAGCACCGCGACGTATTCCGTAACCGTGAACGTGCAAAATTATGTGGATAACTATGCCAGCCGCACGCTGACCGACAGCCTGACCGGCACGCGCGTATACGGCGCGCGCATCCATACGAGCGCTACGCTAAGCGTTGTGGAAAACTCGCTGCACGCGCCGGGCAGTTGCGCGGCCTGCGACGGCATACGCGCCTAT
Source organism: Clostridiales bacterium (assembly GCA_031270585.1). GTDB lineage: Bacteria > Bacillota > Clostridia > Christensenellales > CAG-138 > JAISXK01. Next base: position 1,477 of record JAISXK010000049.1, read on the forward strand.
ATGGCAAGCGGCGCCGTTATAAAGGCGTATAATATTGAACTGACGCAGGGGTTTGAAGGCAGCGTGCAGGTGAGCATACCCGTAGGTTCCGCCTACAACGGGCAAGTGCTGACCATACTGCACTGCCTCAACAGGCAACCGGAATTTAACCAGGAAATTGTGCAAAACGGCATGATCACCGGCACGTACAGCGCGCTTTCGCCGTTTGCCGTGCTCAACTCCATCTATACGACGACGCCGTTTACCCCCGTTTACACCACGACAGGCAACGGCGCCACAAACGTGGTTGACACCGGCAGCGCCGGCGGCGGATCGATCCCCCCCAAGACGGACGATAAGCAAATGTTTGTGCTTTCAGGCATACTTGTGGCGACGGGAGCGTTGCTTTGCGCGGTGTTCTGCACAAAGCACGTGCTCGACAGGCGGCAGGCGAAAAAGCAATCGGCAAAAGCCTAACGAAGCTTTTTGGGTGTTTTAGCCTCAGGCAAGCTCCCGTACACGCGCCCGTTTGGCCGGGGGGCGGTTCGCTTTTTGGGCGTTACGCACAAAAGCGATATGCCGCACAGGCAAACGGCGCAAATTTGCGTATCGAACGCCACCGGGCCGCCAAAGGTTAATACGGCGTAGCCAAACGCGCGCAATTCCATGCCCGCCTCATACAACGACATGAAAAGGGGAGAAAGCGCAGCTAAAGTTAAGCCCGTCGCGGGAACCGAACGAAAAAACAGCGCGAAGGGCAGGCAAGTGAGCGCCAGAAGCAGACCGGGCTCAATAAACCCGGCGGCGTATATGCCGATAAGCCTGTTCGCAAGGGCCATCAGCGCGCCCGTTATGGAGGATAGCGCGAACGCGAGCGCGAGGTTTGGCGTATCTACCTCGGTAATCGCGCCGATGCCGACGCAAAACGCCAGCGCGGCGGGGTTGATGGTGAGTTCCGGCGTGACCGATACCGGAAAGGCGTTTAAAAGTAGCGTAAGCAGCATAAGCGCGGCCACCGGCCGCGCCCGCGCGCGCAGCAGGTTTAGCGGGCCGCGCAAAGCGCCCGTTACGCCCAATATAAACAAACACCACAGCAATACTATACCAAGCCGCATGGGCCCCCCTGAAAACATATTGATCATAGCATGCCCAAAACGGGCATTATTAAGCCCCGGCATATATGGAATTGATGGAAAAAGGCGGGTTAGACGAAGACGCGCCTTGTATTTGGGGTAGTTACACCGGCCGCCGCGTGCGGTATACTTAAACATATAGGGCGGAAACGGCAAACCTGTAAAATGAGGAGCGTTATGCAAGAAATCACCGGCCAAATCAACCGCATCATATTCCGCAACGAAGAAAACGGCTGGACGGTGCTGGAACTGATAGATGAAACGGGCGAAGAGATTACGGCGGTGGGCACGCTGCCGCTTTGCGCGCCCGGCGAGCGGGTGGAATTATGCGGCGTCTATGTGGAGCACCACAGCTATGGCCGCCAGTTTAAGGCGCAAAGCTGCGTTTCGCTTGCGCCGGCCAGTCTGGAAGCGCTTACAAGCTATCTAAGCAGCGGGCTTATCAAGGGCGTGGGCGCCGCCACGGCGCGCGCCATTGTGGAGCATTTTGGAATGGATACGCTATCCGTGCTGGAAAACGATCCGGCGCGCCTGCTGGAAATTTCGGGTATCGGCCGCGCGCGGGCGGATACTATTAAACAATCCTTCTTTGAACAGCGCGCTATGCGCGATGTGGTGATGCGCCTGCAGGGGTATGGCATTACCGTGCGGCAGGCCATGCAGCTTTACCAATTGTATGGCGCGGCCTCGGCTATACGCGTGGAGGAAGATCCTTACAGTCTCGTGCAGGACGTGGAGGGCATAGGCTTTAAGACGGCCGATATGATAGCCATGCGCGTGGGGGTGGAGCAAAACGCGCGGCAGCGCCTGCGCGCGGGCGTTACCTGTATGCTGCTATGGGCCCGGCAGGAGGGCCACACCTATCTGCCGCGGGATGTGCTGCTGCGGGGCGCTATGGATATGCTGTCGGCGGACCCTGTGCTGGTGGAGGAAGCGCTGGACGAGCTGATTATAGACGGGTCGTTGCACTATACCGCAGTGGGAGACGGCGACGCCGTATATCTGCGCGCGCTTTACCGTATGGAGGCCGGCTGCGCGGCAAAACTGCTGGAATTAAACCGGCAGCCCGTCTGCGACGCCACCATCGATATGGGCATGGAGCTGCAATCACTGGAGCGCGGCCTTGCTATTAAGCTCGCGCCGCAGCAGCGCGAGGCCGTGCTGCAGGGGCTTGCTTCTGGCGCCATGGTGATTACCGGAGGGCCCGGCACAGGAAAAACCACCATCATTCAATTTATACTGCACATTATGCAGCGGCTGGGGCTGAATTTCGCGCTGTGCGCGCCCACGGGCCGCGCCGCCAGGCGCATGGCCGAAGCCACCGGGTTTGAAGGCTGCACCATACACAGGCTGCTGGAATACGGCGGCGAGGGGCGATCCGCTTTTACCCGCAATGAGGAGAACCCGCTCTTCTTTGATATGGTGGTGGTGGATGAGATGAGCATGGTGGATCTGCCGCTGTTTTTTGCGTTGCTGCGCGCTTTGCCCGACGGCACGCGGCTTGTGATGGTGGGCGACGCCGACCAATTGCCGCCCGTGGGCGCCGGCACGGTGCTGCACGACATCATACAAAGCGGGCTTGTGAACGTGGTGCGGCTCACGGAAATTTACCGCCAGGCCGACCGCGGCAATATCGCCAAAAACGCGCGCCGCATCAACGAAGGGAAAGCGCCGCTGATGGAGGCGGAAGGGGATTTCATGTTTGTGCCCTGCTCCACGCAGGAACAGACCGCGCGGGAGGTGATACGTATATGCGCAAGCGGCAGCTACGCGGGGGACGCGTACAGGGATATACAGGTGCTTTCGCCCATGAAGAAGGGTGTGCTGGGCGTGCAGGCCATGAACGCGCGTATACAGCACGCGCTTAACCCGCCGGCGCCGCATAAGGCTGAGCGGGAGCATCTGGACAATATATTCCGCGAAGGCGATAAGGTGATGCAGGTAAAGAACAACTATAGAATCGAATGGCTGCGCACGGGCGCCAACGGCGACGCGGAATTGGGTGCTGGCGTATACAACGGCGACCTGGGCGTGATTACGCGTATAGACCCCATAGAGCAATCGCTCGATATACTCTTTGACGACGAGCGGCAGGCCAGCTATACGTTTACGCAGTTGGATGAATTGGGGCTGGCGTATTGCATATCCATACACAAAAGCCAGGGCAGCGAGTTCCCGCTGGTCGTGCTGCCCATATTCAGCGGCCCGCCCGTATTGATGACGCGAAACCTCCTGTATACCGCCGTAACGCGCGCCCGCACGCAGGTGATACTGCTGGGCAGCTACAACGGCGTTATGCAGATGGTGGCCAACAGGCGCATGCGCAAACGCTACAGCGCCTTATGGGCGCAGATGCAGGCCCTGGCCGCAGCGTTGACGCCATGAGACGGGCGCTTGGTTATATAGCGGATGGGTTTCTTGACGCGCTTTTCCCGCCGGACGCGGTGTGCTTTGTGTGCGGCATGGAGGCAAGGCTTGACGAATACCCGGCCTGCCCCGGATGCGCGGCCGCGTTGCGGCAAGCCGCCAAATTAGCCGGCGCGCGCAAGCTGCAAGGCGTTACGGACGTGTACGCGGCGCTTGCATATAATGAAACCATGCGGGCGGTCATACACCGGCTCAAGTACCGGGGGGAAAGATGGCTTGCCCGCCCGCTTGCGGGGTTGATACGGCTGCCGGAGGGCCGCGTGGCGGATGTGATCGTGCCGGTGCCGCTGCACGAACAAAGGCGGCGGGAGCGCGGCTACAACCAAAGCGCGCTTATCGCGAGGGCGCTTGGCGCGCGCGTGGCTTTGCCGGTGGATGAGGGAGCGCTATATAGGGTGCGCGCCACGCAATCGCAATCTCAACTGAGCAAGCCCCTGCGCGCGCAAAACGTGCTTGGCGCGTTTGCCGCCCAAAATGTCGCCGGGAAAACCATATTGCTGGTGGACGACGTGATTACAACCGGCAGCACCCTAGAAGCGTGCGCCGGCGCGTTGAAGGGCGCTTACGCGAAGGCCGTTTTCGCGGCGGGCGTTTGCAGCGCATGATACGGTTTATACTATCCCGCGATGATCAGCGTGAACGGGTTTTGGCTTTATATTTGTCGCACGTCGCCCGGCCGCCGCGTATGTGGCGCTCGGCTTTATTTTTATTCAAAACAAGGCGCGCGTCGCGGGCAAGCGCAGGGTTGATAAACAAGAGACGCTCTGCGACATCTTTATGTACGGTAGATGTTTAATAGAACGGATTCATCCAGCCCGATATCCGTGAGCAATTTCAGGTAGATGGCAACGTTGTGCGCTTCGTCCACCTTGATGCGCTCGATTAGCCGGGAGAGCAGCGCGTTGGAGATGATGTCGTTCTGCACCAGCCTGTCGATATCCTTGAATGTTTCAGTGAGTGCATTGTGCAGCAGGTCGCTTTTGCTGATGTTGCGCTTGACCAGCTCCAATTCTTCGGCCAGGCGGTCGAGCTTTTCACCATTCTCATCATGAAAGGCCCTTAGTTCGTCCATGGAGATGATGTCCTCGCGAAAGAGCTGAAGATTTTTTTCCCGCTCCTTACGCAGCTTATTGAGCGCGGCGCTGAGTTCCTGCGCGGACTTCTGGTTATCGTCTTTGGCCTTATACTGTTTCTTAAACTCGGCCAGGATATGGTCGATGGTTTTGGGCCTGTCCTTTACCAGCGCGGCAAAATACGCCCGTATGGAATTTAAAAGCTCCTGCTCGTCGATGACGGTGTTGTTGGCGCAGCTGTCCACGCCGTTGGCGTTGCGGCCGGTGCAAATCCATTTGACGTAAGTTTCCTTGTACGTACGCACCTGCCGCCGAAAGGAAGCGCCGCAGCAGGTGCAGCGGATCAGCTTGCTGAACACATGCTTGTCGCTGCTGCGCTCCCCCGTGATGCGGAAGGTTTCCTTGCGCTCGCATAGCAGGCGACGCGCCCTGTCGAACACACTTTTGTCGATGATGGCGAGTTCCGGCCGCTCCACTACCATCCATTCTTCCTCGGGCTTGTCCTTGCGCTGCCCGGTGAGGAAGTCGGAAACCTCCTGCTTACCGTTGATGATTTTGCCGATGTAGATGCGGTTGGTCAAAACACGGCACACGGTGGTCTGCGTCCAGTTGCAATCCCGCTTGGTCTTGACGCCCTCCCGGTTCAATTCCATGGCGATCTTGTTCGCGCCCTTGTTGTCGTTGACATAGGCGGCGAATATGCGGCGCACCACGGCGGCCTCTTCTGCATTGATGTGCAGGTTAAAGTAGTCGTCCGGGATTTTATCATAGCCGTATACGATATTGGGCACACGCCCGCGCTCCATATTGACCCGCTTGCCAAATTTCACGCGCTTGCTTGTATTGGCGCTTTCCTCTTGCGCCATGGCGGAGAGAAGCGTCAACATGAACTCAGAGCTGTCCGAGGTGGTTTGGTCGTAGTTGACGAATACCACGGTGATGCCCAACGCCTTCATCTTGCGGATGCTGGTGAGGAAATCCACCGTGTTGCGCGCAAGGCGGGAGACATCCTTGATGAGGACGATGTCGAACAGGCCCCGGTTGGCGTCGCTGAGCAGCTTCAAAAGCTGTGCGCGGTTGCGCATTTTGGTGCCGCTTTTGCCCTCGTCGGCGTAGATATGTACGAGGTTGTAATCGTTCCGTTTGGCAAACTCCGTGAAGAATTGCTGCTGGGCGGCGAGGCTGTCCAGCTGCTCCTCTTTGTTGGTGGAAACACGGCAATAGGCAACTGCGCGCATGGGATGCTCCTTTCTGCGCTCTGTAACACCTATATTTTATCTGAAATAGTATGGAGAAGTAAAGGAAAACAACTTTCATACAATTCTTGTGCGTCCCGTGCTTTTGGGTATAATAAATGCGTGGAGAATACACTTTATGAAACGTAAAATCGATAAGAGATTATTGGACTGGAAAAATAGTTCCAGGCGAATGCCCTTGCTGATAAACGGGGCGCGTCACATCTTTAGGCTGTCCAGTTCCTCCATCATAGCCCGCCGCCGAGGATAGGTGGCCATCAAATCCCTTTTCAAAGCCTTTGCGCTTACCGCGCCGCAGGCCTTTTGGTAGTGGCGCATCAAGCCGCACAACTTTTGGTATTGCTTCCTGCCATTGGCCTGCTCAGCCTGCCGGCGGATGTATGCCGCAAACAGGGGATCAAGCTCCTTTTGATAGGCCGGAATCAAATGCGGATAGAGGCGTTCCAAAGCAGGCGGGTATTCCCGGCAATAGCGAAGCAGCCGATCATAAAGCTTTTCCGCAACCAACAATTGCACATAAGCATGATGCCTGTAGCGGCCATGCTCCAGCGCGAGCAGGAGCCGGTTCAGCACAGGGGGCCATTCTTCTGGAGGATACAGCTTTTTTAGGCGTGTATAATACGCGAACGCGCCATCTGTCACAAAGTCTTCTGCCAATTTGCGCATGCCGCCCGTATCGGATTGCTTTTCATAAATCTGGAAGCGGTATGCCATCCAATCCGAAACAAGGCCGGTATGTGTCACATCCGCTTCTTCTCCATCCAGGCACAGCGCAAGGGCTTTTGCAAGCGCGTTTTTCGCAATGGCAGCCTCGATGGCGATCTTGCGGAAATCGCTGTTATCGAGATGCGCTTCTATGTAGGCTTGGGCGGCGGCCGCGCCATCAAAGTGCGCGATCAATCCATGGGTGATTTTCTGCGCTTCACCAGCCCTATGACGGCTGTAATATTCCTTCCGGTCGTCAGCCTGAAGAGAGAGCAAGTATTCTTCCAGTTGCTTACGCAGCATGGGGTTGCCGCACAGGGGGACGCAGGCCGCTAAAATTTCCATGCGCCAATCGTTCCAGCCATCATAGAGTTCGGCGCACGCATGACCGAACAAGAGCGCAAAAAGCTTTTCCGTATCCGGATAAGCTTGCGGCAGATTTTCGATAATATCGTTTAATTGACAGATTGCCATAGAGATGGCGCCGCCTGCATGGCCATTCGAATCATCGCAGTTTTCCATCAGATTCATCATCTCTTTCGCTACGAGAACGCAAAGGGAGGCGCGGGCCAGGGGGTCGTGTTGCATACCATCCGCCATGCGCAGCACTTCATGGGCGCCTGCGGTGGCGGCCCCCACATCTCTATACTCCACAAAGCCGCGATGCGTGACGGCCCGGATAGAGCTTTTGATCAGGGCTTTTGCGTGTTTGACGGCGTCCTTCTTTTGAGAGAAACGCAACAGCAGGGACTCTTCCATTTGCCCATCTCTTTGGGCATATTCCAGCAACACGGATAGCAGCGTGCTTTTGTCCAGCTTGCCCAGCACATCGGCAAGCGTTTCTTTGGGCTCTTTGGGGCGTTTCTTTGCCGCCATATTCTGCTTTGGCGCTTTGCGCAACGCATAGAATACCGCTGCCTGGTGCTTGCAGAAGGGGCCCCAGTCATACGGGCAATCGCAAGCGGTTTTTTCAATTTCGCCGGTTTCGGAAAGCGTGACGAGCACAGTATAAAGATCGCTTCCTCTGACCTCGACAATCCACTCCTCACCATCGAACTCCAAAGAGGAAACGCATCCGGAGGTGTAATAGTCGTAACCGCGCCGGAGGATTTTATCCTCAAAATAATCTTCAAAATCGTTGAGATTCATACTGATAATATACGCTGAATATGAAATTGTTTCAATATAAAACAAGCCTTTGCAGATGTTTTATCGGGAGGAGCACTTTCGGATAGAGTATGAATGCGTATGAGATGCGTATTCGTATGATGCAAATACGCATCCGAGCAAGCGCTCCCGCTACAGGAGCGCCTCTTTCGCATCCTGGATTTGCTTTCCGCCTTCTCCATGTGGTTCAAGCGGAACACCCTCTCGTATCAGTGCTTCTACGATAATTTTCGTGAGGCGCCTGATGGTTTCCTCTTCCGCATTGGGATTATGGAATGTGATATGTAAGGTTTCATGGGGCTTTTTCTTTTTCACCAGCACGCCTCCTTTCGCGATACTTGATACCAATATATATGCGATATGGCCGGATAGCTTGCCCGCAAATGCTGAATTATTTCTGTAGAACGGCATGAAAAAACAGGCGAATCTTTGCCTGTTTACATTTTGGGCGTATTACCCCTGTATTATTTTTTTACGTATATGCTGGGCACTATGATGATTGTATTGGCAACTCCTTCAGTTAGAAGGGAATGCCCTGTGTGTTGGTTATTCAGTTGCGTTGCTGTTCTCACAGCAGAACCTCCAGATAACTTTTAATAACATTTGTGACGCGAAATTGCTTTGCATAGGACATAAGCAAATTCAGGTTCTTATCGGGTCGTTTGGCGTAGCGTTTCATTGCGTCCGTGACGATTGCAATATCCATTTGCTTACGGCTTCGGATACAGT
>JAISXK010000070.1 GCA_031270585.1 Clostridiales bacterium
GGAACTGATCGTTTCATTTCCCAGGGAAAAAAGCGGCAATGTGAAAGCGCTTATGGCACAGCAAAAACTTGAGGTTATGAATACGGCGCTGCAGGAGATTGCGCCGGGCTTGCGGCTTGCGATGAAGGTAGGCGGGCAAACACAGCCGCAAAACAAGGCGGATACGCAGGAAGAAGAGATGCTTCGGCTTTTTGGCGACAAGCTCTCCATACAGGGCGGCGAGGAATAAATAGCGCGAACAGGACGCGAACAAACATAAATATAAATCTTGCTTATACCTTATTTGCGTTGCGGCAAGGGATATGCTATAATGGCCGCAAAGCGGCTGTTATGCGCAGGTTTTATGCGCGTGTGTGTTTCACCTTTCAGGCGGGTGCGCGTGCGCGTGCGCGCTATGATACCAACAAGAAGTGGAGTTTCTACTTTGATATAATAGTATAGTAAACCGAATCATGTAAGGAGAGAAACACATGGCGAAAGGCGGGCATCCCAATATGGGCGGTATGAATATGCAGCAAATGATGAAGCAGGCGCAAAAAATGCAGCAGGATATGCTCGCCATGCAGGAGACGCTCGGCGCTAAAGAGCTTACGGCGCAGGCGGGCGGCGGCGTGGTAAAGGCCACCGTGTATGGCCGTAAAGAGCTAAAATCCATCGAGATTGACCCTTGCTGTGTTGATCCTGACGATGTTGAAATGCTACAGGATTTAATCACCGCCGCCGTAAACGAGGCCATGCGCATGGCGGATGAGCTGATGAGCGCCGAAATGGGTAAAGTGACCGGCGGGCTTAATTTGGGGCTATGATACCTGTTATAGAGCCTATTGCAAGGCTATCCGCGCAGTTGGCCCGTTTGCCGGGGGTGGGCGCGAAAACGGCCCAGCGGCTTGCGTATTATTTGTTGGGCGTGCCCAAAGAGCAGGCGGATGAGCTTGCGGCGGCCATTGTTTCAGCGCGGGAGCTTGTGCGTTCCTGCCCTGTGTGCGGCGGCTATACCGATATGCCTCTATGCGCCCTGTGCGCCGATACCGGCAGAGACGCCGCCACCGTTTGCGTCGTGCAGGATGCGCGGGATATCATGGCGATTGAAAAATCACGCGCGTTCTTTGGCAAGTACCATGTTTTAAACGGCGCGCTTTCCCCTATGGAAGGCATAGGCCCCGATGATATCCGCATTGCCGAACTGGTGCAGCGGGTGGACGCCGGCGGCGTTATGGAACTGATACTGGCGACCAACCCCGATGTGGAAGGCGAAGCCACCGCGTCCTATATCGCAAGGCTCTTTAAAGACAAAGCGATCAGGATGACGAGGCTGGCCCATGGTATCCCCATTGGCGGCAATTTGGAATATACCGACGGCGTAACGCTTGCAAAAGCGTTATCCGGCCGCACGGCGTTGTAAGCATAGCCGCCGCTGTTCCGACCGATGATGACGCGGCAGCGGCCTAAAATCAGCCGTTTCAGGCGGGCTATAAGATTGGCGTACTATGGTACTATGCTTAAGGCGGCGTATTGTGGCGGATTTATAAACATAATGAAAAATTTTGCACATACGCAACTTTTTGGTTTAAGGTTTCGTCTATTATGCGTATATATAGTACATGAATCTTTCAAAGAAACCTGCGCGAAAGAGAGGGGAGACCATGAAGCGAATATCACGGCTGCTCATGGCGCTTGTGTGCCTGGCTTTTTTATGTTCATGCGCAGCCCCCGCGCTTGCCCCCATGGCGACGCCGCAGCAGGGGGGGGATGAGCGGTTGCTGTCATCCGTTCGTACCCATTATAAAAACGCCAGCCTAATCATATCCGGCGTATGCGCGGGCAGCCATATCGGCGCCGGTGGCGGTGTCTGTTACGACGTAATCATAAGCGAAGTATTCGCGGGCGCCGCGCGGGTGGGCGATTATGTGCATTGCGCGTCGCGCGAAATGATAGAAGGCGATGAATACGTTCTGTTTTTGAGCGATGGCGAGGATGTACACTACGCCGAAGACGTGACAGGCTACGAGCTTTTGTGGGATGCGCCATTGCATATCAGCGGCGCGTATTTGCTTCTTGACGGCAAGCAGCTTTTGATGGGGCAGTTCCGCGACGAGCTGAAAAGCCTTAACAACACCATCAGCGTACCCACGCCGGTTTATTATTACGATGACATTGCTTCGCTCGCGCAATCCGTTGATGAGATATTTATCGGCAGGGTCACGTCGTTGCTCACATCTGTCGAAGGGCATACCGCAGCCATGCGTGACAGCGGCAGCGTGGAAAAAACGCAATATGACGATATGCTCGTTACCATCGAAGCCTTCGGTTCCATATCCGGCGCGTTAAACTACGGGCAGGAGGTTGAGCTTATCTATTATCCACGGCGCGTTACGGATTTGCTTGACGCGGCTACGCTGCTGCCCATGCGTATGCCCATAGGCGCGTCCTCTGAGTTAAAGCCGGGCGAAGTATACCTGTTTTTCCTTATATACGGACCGGACAGCAAACAGCCCTATATGTTTTTTGTAAACCCCGTGCAGGGATTTGTGCAATTACAGGGCAACGATTTGTCGGCCAACGCCGCCAACAAGCCGCTGTTGCCCTATACGAAGCTCGATTCATTGGCGACCGCGCTGCAGCGCTCACTCATGCGGGCGGATGAGTCGGCAAAAGACCCGCCCCCGATTTTAATCATTGATGAATAGTCAAAAGTAATATATAATTGGTCGCGGCGCATGATGACCGCGATCTATTTTGTTGTAGCGGTTTGGGTGCGCCCGGTATAGAATGGGTACTATAACTATATATAAAGCTTGATAGTAAGGTTTCTCCTATGCAACATTACGCGCGGCATAAGTTCTTCTACAAACTTATTAAAATAATCGTGACCCCTTTTTTTAAGGGCATATACCGCTATAAATATCAAAAGGCTGCCCATATAAAGCCGCCTTTTATTGTAGTATCAAACCACAACAACGATTTGGATCCTGCGCTTGTCAGCATGGCGCTAAAAGAGCATATATACTATGTGGCCAGCGAGCATATATTTCGCTGGGGCAGGTTGAGCAAATTGATTGTATGGCTGTTCGCGCCCATCATGCGCCAGAAGGGCACGGCGGACGCGCGCACGGTGATGGATATTATCCGCCATGTGCGCGCGGGGCACAACATTGGCCTTTTTGCCGAAGGCAACCGCTCGTTCAACGGTCTCACCGGGCCCATATTGCCCTCCACCGGCAAAATGGTAAAGTTGCTGGGGGCGAGATTGGTGACATTCAAACTGGAGGGCGGCTATTTTACGTCGCCCCGCTGGGGTGATAGGCCGCGCAAAGGGCGAATGCGCGGATATGTCGTAAACATATACACGCCCGAGGCGCTGAAGGGTATGAGCGCGGGCGACGTGCAAACCGTCATCGAGCGGGATTTGTATGAGGACGCCAACGCAACGCAAAAACAAAACCCCATCGCCTATAAAGGGAAAAACCTGGCGTGCCATTTGGAAACGGCGCTGTACATGTGTCCGCTCTGCCGCGCGGTTGCCTCCATGCATAGCAGGGGAAATCAGCTTATGTGCGCGTGCGGCTTACGGGTCGCCTGCACGCCCTATGGCGGGCTGATTGCTGAATACGGCAGCGCCTTTAAGACCGTCGCGGAATGGGATATATGGCAAAAGCGAACCTTGGCGACGCTGATACATGAAGATGCCGGACTCACCATCAGCGATGAAGGGCAGGAACTCTATAGCGTAATACCCGGCAAGAGCGGCACGCTGCTTGAAACGGGCCGTCTCTCGCTTGACGCAAAGGGGCTTGGCTGCGGCGGGTTTTATGTGCATGTTGAGGATATTTCCGACATGGCGATATATGGCAGGATGACCATTGTATTTTCCACCGCGCGGGGGGGTTACTATGAAATAAAGTCAAAGGGCATACGAAGCGCATTAAAATATTACGATTACTATCAAATTATAAAAAAGGGCGGTGAAGTATAAATGGATTATTCGGCTGCAAATACGCGTTTGTGGGATATGGTTATTCAATTTGGCACGATTGCGGGCATTATACTCTTTGCAAATATCCTGCGGCGAAAGGTTCCTTTCATTAAAAAAAGCCTTATGCCAACGGCGGTACTGGGCGGGTTTTTGCTGTTGCTTTTGCGCGCGGCGGATATTATCCGCATCGACATGCAATTTTTGGAGATGATCACCTACCACGGCATAGCGCTGGGCTTTATTGCGCTGTCACTGCGCGCGCAGAACAACAAATCGCAAGCGGGCAATCTCGCCGGGCCCAAAAGCGGCGCGCTGATCGTAAGCACATATCTGGTGCAGGGCATGCTGGGGCTAATCATATCGCTGCTGCTGGCATATACCGTTATGCCCGGGCTCTTTAAAGCTGCGGGCGTACTTTTGCCCATGGGGTACGGGCAAGGTCCCGGGCAGGCCAACAACGTAGGCACCGCCTATCAAAACCTGGGGTTTGCGGGCGGGCGCTCTTTTGGGCTTTCAATAGCGGCGGCGGGGTATTTGAGCGCTTGCGTTGTGGGCGTGATTTATATCAACATACTGCATAGAAAGGGCAAGATCAAAGCAACCAACCATGATGAGGTGTCGGGCTCGGTTACGGTTGATACCTTTCAGGATAGCAACGAAGTACCGATTTCCGAATCGGTGGACAGGCTTTCCGTGCAGGCGGGGCTTGTGTTGCTGGTGTATTTCTTAACGTACCTTGTCTGTTATGGCATTTCCGAGCTGATGAACATGCTGGGCGCGGGGATAGCGAACACCGTCAACACGCTGTTATGGGGCTTTAACTTCATAGTGGGCTCGATCATCGCTATGCTGCTCAAATTGCTGTTCAAGGGCCTGCGCAAGGTGAAGGTGATGCATCGCCAATACCAGAACAACTACCTGCTGAGCCGCATATCGGGCTTGGCGTTTGATGTCATGATTATAGCGGGCGTTGCGTCCATTAATATATCCGATCTTGAGGGGCTTTGGGTGCCTTTCCTGCTGATGGCGGTTTTGGGCGCGTTTGTAACGCTGTTTTACCTGCAATGGGTATCCAGAAAGATTTATAAGGACTATTTTTACGCGGGGCTTTTATCCATGTATGGCATGATGACGGGCACGATAAGCTCGGGGGTATTGCTCTTGCGTGAGGTTGACCCGCACTTTGATACGCCCGCCGCTAATAACCTTGTAACGGGAACCAGTGTTGCGGTCGTTTTTGGCGCGCCCATGCTGGTGCTTATCGGCGTTGCGCCCGATCAGCCCATATTAACGTTTGGGCTTATGGCGGTGTATTTTGCGCTATTGCTGCTTTTTATGTTAAAGGTAAAGGGTAAAAAGGTAAAATAAAAAAGGCGGCGCGTTATGCGGGGGATCGCGCAAGCGGTCCTCTTCCATGCGTCATTTTCATTGCGTCATTTTCATTTGCGCGCCATGCTTTCCCATAAACGCGGCTGGCGATAATTTTTTGTCCATGTAAAACAAACAGAGCGCCACAAACGGGATCGCGGCCTGGGGGCGGCTTTGTTTTCGTTTGTGAATTTTTTGTGACTACACGACATAGCCGGCGCGAATGCCTCCTTTTGAACAATCCGTTTGCGGAATGTCGCTTGTTTTACAGACATTATGTACAATACAATACAAAGCGACGGAATTTTACGCGAGGGTTGAATATGTGGCGATATGGAGCGTTACGCTGACTTTATAATTAAAAGAAGAAAGCTTGTTGTCGCGGTTTTTATTGCGCTGGCGGTTTTTTGCGTTGTGATGCTGCTGGGGGTAAAGGTAAATTATAACATGGTGGATTATCTTCCCCGAACGGCGCAATCCACCACGGCGGTTGAGATTATGACCGGCGAGTTTACGCAAACCGTGCCCAACGCCAGCGTTATGGTGCGCGATTTATCCATTGTGGAGGCATTGGCGTATAAGGAAAAACTGGCGGCGGTAAACGGCGTTGGCGAGGTACTGTGGCTGGACGATATGGTGGATGTAAACAGTCCGCTTATTATATACGACGCAGACACGGTAGAAGGGTTTTATAAGGGCGGAAACGCGCTGTTTTCCGTCAGTATTCAAGACGGATATGAGGCAGGGGCGGTCAACGGTATCCGCGCGCTGGTGGGCGAGCGGGGTGCCGTAAGCGGCGAGGCGGTCGATGGCGCCAGCATGCAAGACACGACCATATCCGAGGTGTTGCGCGCGGCAATCATTCTGCTGCCGGCGATATTGCTGATATTGGTGTTTTCTACCACGTCATGGATCGAACCGCTCCTCTTCCTGGCGGCCATAGGTGTTTCTATCATCATGAATATGGGCACCAACTTGATATTTGGCGAAATTTCGTTTGTTACCAATGCGGTGGGCCCCATATTGCAGTTGGCGGTGTCGCTGGATTACGCGATATTCCTTCTGCATAGCTTTGCGGGTTTCCGCGAACGCTGCGGCAGCGCAGAGGACGCCATGAAGCAGGCTATCAAAAAATCAGTGAGAACCGTGGCGGCAAGCGCGGTCACTACCCTGTTTGGGTTTATTGCCCTGGCGTTTATGGATTTTGGCATCGGCGCAGACCTGGGACTGACCTTGGCCAAAGGCATTCTTTTAAGTTTTGTATCCTGCATGGTTTTTTTGCCCGCGCTTACAGTATGCGCGCTTCGCGCAATAGACAAAAGTCGGCACCGTGACCTTATGCCCGGCTTTAAAAATGTAAACCGGGTTTTTTCCAGGATTGCGATACCCGCCATGACGGTGGTGGTATTGTTGGCGCTGCCTGCTTTTTTAGGCCAGGCCAGGGTAGATTTTCTCTACGGCAACTCCGAGGCAACCACGGAGCGCGGCGCACGGGATGCCAGGGCCATTGAAGATGAATTTGGCAAAACCAATGTGATGGCCATTTTGGTTCCGCGGGGGGATGTCGTAAAAGAGTATGCGCTGAGCCGGGCGTTGGAGGGTGTGAACCATGTAACGGGGGTCATGTCCTACGCGAACACGGTGGGAGCCGTTATACCTCCCGGCTTTCTTGAAGAGGATATCACCGGCCAGTTTTATTCCGCGCATTACGCGCGCATCATCGTGTATACGGATACCGAATATGAAGGGGATTTGGCGTTTTCTACTGTGGAGGCGATTGACGGCGCCGTCGCCCGATACTATGCCCCGGGCACGTTTTACGCGGCGGGACAAAGCGCCAACCTTTATGATATGAAAAATGTGGTAGCGAAGGATAACACCAGAGTAAACCTGATTGCCATTGTTTCCATATTTATGGTGCTGATTGTCACGTTCATATCCGCAACACTGCCCTTTGTCCTGCTGTTTACCATTGAGGCAGGTATCTGGATCAATCTTTCCATACCTTATTTTATGGGGGAGCCCATCAATTTTTTAGGGTATCTCGTAATCAACACCGTACAGCTTGGGGCCACGGTGGATTACGCTATTCTGCTGACTTCCTATTACATGGATAACCGTCGGCAGATGCCCGCGAAGGAAGCGGTTCACCGCTCGCTTGGCGAAACCTTCAAATCCATATTGATGTCGGCCGCCACGCTATCCATCGCGGGGTTCACGCTGGGGCTCACATCCTCCAACCCCAGTGTATCCAGCTTGGGTCTGCTGCTTGGCCGTGGCACGATATTGTCCTTTATCATGGTGGTGTGCATGCTGCCGGCACTGCTGCGGGTGCTTGATAAGCCGATAAGGGTTACCACTTATAAGGCGGGCTTTTTTTCAAAATCCAAGCGCTCATAAACCCAAGGCTTTTATATTTTTGCCGGCAAATACCGCCCTAATCCTTTTTGCCAAACAACCTTGCGAAGAAATCGCCTATGGACGCAAAAAAGTTTTTTACGCCTTGGGCAAAGTTGCTGAGCGCGGTGGTAGCCTTTTGCGCCGTCACAAGCGATTCCGCCAGCTTTTTAATTTCATCCACGTTAAGCTTTTCCAGCTTGCGGCATAATGAAAGCACCTGCTCAAGCTGGCTCGTGGTCAGCGTGATAGTATAGGCGTCCGCAATGTTCTTAATCTCCGCGCGCACTTCGTCATCCGTCATATTTTGCGTTTGATCGAGTATTTTTTTAAGCTCGTTTATCAGCGCCGCAGCTTCTTCCGTGCCGATGAACGCGGCAAGCTCGCCCGTAACGATCAACTCCTCCACGCCGACGGCCTTTGCAAGATCCGCCAACTGCTTGCCGGTGATATCCTCATACGCCTTATACGCGCCCGTCAGCGCCGCCGTGCCCGATACCGGGAAAGGCGCGCTTACGATTATTTTCGCGTTTGTAATGCCCGCCGTGTGAAAGGCGTTGCGGTACATATCCACCGTGGCCCAGTTGATGTTGTGGGTGGTGATATCAAGCCCCGCGTTTTCGCCCAATATTTCGATATAGATGCAGGATAGCGCCACGCTGCCAATTTTACTGTCGGGCACAAGGCCGTTTAAATATACGCGTTCATCCGCGTTGGTGATGGTAAGCTCAGGCACATCGCCCTCGCTGATACCGAAATCGCGAAACACGAGCGCTCTCTGCTCTGCCGTGAGGTTCGCGCCCATGGTAACGCGCTTATCGCCCACCTCGAAGGCCAGCGCGGGTGCCGCCAGGCTCAATACGAACAGGAAAGCC
>JAISXK010000131.1 GCA_031270585.1 Clostridiales bacterium
ATAGAAACACATTTATCATAAGCAGAAACACATAGGTAAAAACAACCATTTTTTCGCCGGTAACGGCAGGAACGGCAAATTTGGGCGCCCCGCTTTGCACTCCGCCCCATATGGTATCATCAATGCCTCCATCGGCGCCGTAGCCTATCATCCGGGCGCAGCCGGTTTCGCCGGCCTTGCTAAATTTTGCGGCGACACGCAACGCCGCATAGCCCGCAGCCAGCAGCACGGCGCCGCACAGCGCCAAGTATAAAACAAATTGGCCTTGGCTCAGCGCGTTTAAAAAGGCAAGCGCCTTCTCGTTTCGGCCAAGGTAATAGGTAAGCCCCACCGCCAACAGCTTGTTGCATCCTTGCGCGAAGACCGCAGTGTAGCAGGAACCGCTTTTGCAAGCGATCAAACCCAGTACCACGCCGTTTAAAAAGAGCGCCGGCGCGGTTATGGGGTTGAGGCTGACCAGCGCGCACAGTAGCGCCGCGTGCAGTATGGCCGCCCATTTGCCGCCGGGCAACCAGGAAAAGAGCAGCGCGCCGCGAAACAGCGATTCCTCCGCATACGCGGGCACGACCACCATCAGCAGCACCATCGCAAAAAATCGCCAGCCACCTTCAATTTGCAGCGGGCTTAGCGTAATGTTGGGGTTGATATATAAAAACAGACTGTATAAAGAACTTGCCGCAGCTTCCGTTATACAAAACAGGCCCAATCCCAGCGTCAGGGCCGCCCCCGCCGTAGCAAGGTTAATCTTCATCTGCCCAAAGCGGTTTTCAGCATCCGTATTGACGCTGATAAAGCGGTGCGTGGGAATATACATCAGCAATATGTGCACGAGTATGACGGAGGCCACGTAATACCGTAAGGTATCGCCGCTGCCAAAAAAGCCCGGCAGCAACGTTTGGGCGATCACGAGCCCGGGGCACAGCAACAGCATCAGCCAGTTGATTTTAATTTTGTTGGTGGGTTGCCGTGTTGACATGCGCCCTCCTTATTCTAAATGGAAGACCCCGCAAGGCCGGTCGCGGTGCGCCATGGCCAGGCGCAAATCATGTATCCCTTGGGCATGCAGCGTGTTGGCTACCGTGGCCATGGCTACGGTTTCGTTGTTGTTTTCGGCGCTTAAATGGCCCAATACGCAACTGCGTAGCCCGCGCGCATACAGTCGGCACAGCGCCAACCCTGAATCATCGTTGGAAAGATGCCCATGCCTCGATAATATGCGCTGCTTTAACGGATATGGGTACCTGCCCGCCTTGAGCATATCGATATCGTGGTTGGCTTCCAGCAGCAGGATATCGCAACGATCCACCGCGTCGTAAAGGTGTTCATCCATGTGGCCGATATCCGTAAGCACGCCGGCGCTATACTTTTGGTAGCGGAAGGTATAGCCCACAGGCTCCGCCGCATCATGCGGGATAAGAAAGGGCGTAACGTTGACGTCGCCAATGTAAAAATCGCGTCCGGTTTCGAATACGCGCGTGCATTGGGGGCTCACGCCGCCAATCATCGGCTCCATAGCGGCAAAGCAGGCCGCGTTTGCGTATATGGGTATGTTATAACGCCGCGAAAGCACACCGGCCGCGCGGATATGGTCGGTATGCTCGTGCGTGATCAGTATGGCGTTTAAGGTTTCAGGCGCCACACGCAACGCCTGTAGCGCCGATGTGATGCGCGTGCCGGTCAGGCCCGCATCCACCAGCAGGCGCGCATTCCCGGCCTCGATAAATGTGCAATTACCCGAAGAACCCGAATAAAGCGGGGAGAATAACATGATCCATCCCTTTCAGCGTTTGCAGCGGTACATCAATATATAGTATACCACACGGGCGTGATTGCACAATGGGGAATGGAAATGCGGCGCATATGCAAACTTTAAGTCAGGCAAGCCTGCGCATTTTGTGGTATACTATAAAAATAGGTCGCCTGGCTTTTGGGAGAGCAAGAGAATAAACTGCTGAAGAGGTGCCCATGCGTTTATTTATCGCGCTGCCGCTGCCGCCCGATGTGCGCCGCGCACTTGCGCAAATCCAGTTGCGCTTAAAGCAACTGGCGCCGCACGGCCGGTTTGTGGCAATGGAAAATTTTCATATCACGCTACATTTTATAGGCGAAAGCCGCGCGTTGCTGGAGGCCGCCCGTGCCTGCGACGAGGCTGCGCGCGGCATCAGGCCGTTTGTGCTACGTCTGAATCACTATAAAAGCTTTAAACGGGGCGATACGCATACGGGTTATGTCGCGCTCAGGGGGGATTTAAAGGAATTGCATACGCTGTATGAAACGCTTACGGCGGCTTTAAAGAGCCAAGGCTTTGCCTGCGGCGAAAAACGGATCGTGCCGCATATTACACTGGCGCGCGCGCTTATCTGCGAGGGCGATATATCTGTCGCCATGCAGGAAGCGTTTTTAACCCTGGGGGGCGGGGGCGCGTTTTCTGCCAACCAATTGGTGCTGTATGACAGCCGCCATGAGCGCGGCAAGCTCGTTTACGCGCCTTTGCACCGCTCAAAGTTTTTATAGCGCAAATACGTATGGCATCAACATGTACATTCATCATAGGGCGCGCCGGTTCCGGCAAAACCCGCCATATCACAGCATGCATTCGCGCGCACATACAAAACCACCGGCGCGCGGTGCTGATAGTGCCCGAACAGTTCACCTATGAGGCGGAGCGCACGCTCATCCGCGCCTTGGGCGGGCTGCTTGGGGTGCAGGTGCTCAGCTTTACACGGCTCAGCGAGCGCGCCGCCGCCGCGCAGGATAGGCCCTTCCTGTCGCCGCAGGGGCGGCGCATGGTGGTTAGACGTGCCGCCTACCAGTTAAAAAAAGAGCTGGGCGCGTTTTCGCCCATTGCCAGCCGGGCGGGTTTTGCCGCCTGTATG
This sequence comes from Clostridiales bacterium, assembly GCA_031270585.1. Lineage (GTDB taxonomy): Bacteria > Bacillota > Clostridia > Christensenellales > CAG-138 > JAISXK01. Next base: position 2,877 of record JAISXK010000131.1, read on the forward strand.
GACGAGCTTATAGTGATGTGCCGGCGCTTTTTTATTACGCCGGATATGCTCTTATCCTCCGCCAGGCTCATACGCGACAACCCGTCCCTCGAGCAAAAGCTCACCGATATCGCCACGCTCTACGCCGCCACGCAGCAATATATGCAGCAACACTTTATTGACAGCGAGGATGCCCTCAATGCCTTTTTGGATGGACTGCCTCATTCATTTTTATGCGGCATGGATGTATATATAGACGGGTTAGAGACCGTAAGCGCCAAAACTTACGCTGTGATAGAGGGACTTTTAAAGTATACGCGATCACTCACCATCGCGCTGTGCATAGACCCTGAGGAAAACGTGCCCGACGCGAAACTCTTTTACCCCGAGCGGCAGGCGTATGCGCGCATACAAGAGCTTGCCGCCGGGCTTGGCTGCGGCATATATGTAAAAGAATGCCGCACCATCAACCCTCTCAAGGCCCCCGCGCTCATCTACCTCGATTACAACCTGTTCGCCTGCCCCGCGCGCCCCTATACCGGCGCGCTCGCGACGCCCATGCCGGTGCGGGATGGTAATTGTGGCGGCAACGAAGTTCATGGTGTGGCGGATGAAGAGGGGAAACCGTTTGACGCCATCATGCTCACAGGGGCGACATCCCGCATGGCGGAGGTGGAAGCTATGGCCGAGCAGTTGCTGGCGTTCGTGCGCGGCGGGCTGCGCTACCGCGAAGTCGCGGTGATCGCATCCGATATGGGGGCTTATGCCACCGCCGTGCAGCGCGCTTTTCACTTGCGCGGCATACCCGTGTTTTTTGATGCGGGCAAGCGCATGCAGGGACACCCCGTGGTAGAGTTGCTGCTGGCCGCAACGCAAATCGCAGCCTGCGGCGTTACCCGCGCGGATCTGCTGCGCATAGCGAAAACAGGCCTGGCCAATGTTTTGCCCGAGCAAACCGAATTATTGGAGAACTACTGTCTCAGGCGCGGACTCACCGGTGGCCGGGTATTTGAGAATCCCTTCCCGACGGAGGAAGAGCTGCCCGAACAGGCGCGCCAGACGCTATTGCCGCCGCTTATGCAGTTGCGCGCCGCGTTTAGTGACGCCGCCGCCGGGAAAAAAACCCGCGCGCTGTATGCGTATCTTGCGCAGCTTGGCGTGCCCCAACAGCTTGAGGATGAAGTGAGACGTCTTGGCGAGGAGGGCCGTTTTGCCCTGATGGATGAACACGCCCAGGTGTGGGATGTGCTGATGGAGATGTTTTCGCAATTGTACGCCATATTGGGTGAAGCCTCCATGAGCAGGCGCGAATACCTTGAGGTGCTGCAAGAAGCGCTTTGCGCGTACCAGGTGGGCATCATACCCGCCACGGCAGATCAGGTGCTCTTTGGCGATATCGCGCGCACGCGTAGCCGCGAGGTGCGGGCGTTGTTTGTGCTAGGCTGCAACGGGGGGTTTTTTCCCCGCCCACAGGCGGACGACGCCCTGCTGGACGATATGGAACTGCAGGAGCTTACGCGCCTTGGCATCACGCTGTGGGGGGATTCTGCCACGCGCGCCAGAGAGGATCAATTGACGCTCTACCGCGCGCTCGCCAAGGCCACAGGCTACCTGTGGCTGGGGTTTTCCTATTCGGATGGCGCGCACGAACTCACGCCCGCCAGCATGGTGGATAGGATACGCGCCATATTTCCCCGGTGCCATGAGCAAGCTACCATCGGCAAGGAGCGCTATGCGCGGTTGGCGCAAAACGAGGACGGCGCGTTCTCTCTTTTGATGCATAATTTGGATAAACTGCACGAGCCGTATTTTGCCGCGCTCGCGGAATATTTTCTTGAAACAAAAACCTATGCGCCGCGTTTACGGCTGGCGCGGGCGTTTGCGGCGCAGCCTGCGGCCCCGCGTGAAATGGGGGAAACGCTTGCGACGCGGCTATATGGCAAGCGGCTCTTTACAAGCGTAAGCAGATTGCAAACGTTTCGATCCTGCCCCTTCCGCCATTTTGTACAGTATGGGCTAAATGTAAAGCAAAGACCGGAGTTTCGCGAAAAGAGGCTGGATATAGGAAGTTTTTCGCATATGGCCCTCGAACGCTTTGTGAGCGCCTTAAAGGACGAGGGCAAAACGCCGGGTGAAATCGGCGAAGACGAAGCGACCGTGCTGATCGGGAGCCTGTTGGAAGAATGTTTGGACGGTTACGCCGGCGGGCTGCTGCGCGCTACGGCGCGCGCGCGCGCGCTTTCGGTATTCTGGTGCGACGCGGTGCGCGATACCGCATTGAGTATGTGCCGTAGCATGCGCGGCGGCGGGTTTGCCCCGCTTTTGACGGAGCTGCCCTTTACATCGGCCGGCGGAGCGGATGAATCGGGCGGTCTGCCGCCGCTTGAAACGCAAAACGCCGTAATCAGCGGCGTGATAGACCGTGTGGATGCCGCCACCGCTCCCGACGGCAAAAAGCTTATGCGCGTGGTGGATTATAAAACCGGTGGCGCGCAGTGGAATTATAGCCTTGTGGCCGATGGTCAGGCGTTGCAGTTGCCCATCTACCTGCATGCCGTCAAGGGGCTTGATGGAAAGGCTACGGGCATGTTTTACCAGCCGGTGCATTCGCCCGTGGTGGATGAATGCAAAGCCCAAAGCGTTGAGGATGCGCTCAGGCCGGTGGGCCTGATGGCAAAAGAGGCTGGCGTCGTTGAGGCCGCCGCCCGGAGGCTTGAAGGCTACAGTCCCCCTAAAAGCACCCTGATAGAGCAGCAACAACTGGATGCGCTGCTTGATTTTGCGGTGCGGCGCGCGGGGCAGATCGCCGAAAAGCTGCTACAGGGACATATTGCGGCCACCCCGGTATACCGGGGCCGGGGCGATAGCTGCGGCTATTGCGATTACAGCAGTGTTTGCCGGTTTGACGCGCGCCTGCCGGGTTGCCGCGTGCGCCGCATAAAAAGGCACAATAAACAATCCTTTTTTGACATGCTGCAAGCGCCGGAAAAGGGGGCGGATCCATGAGTTCCCGGCGAGAATGGACGGCCGCCCAGCGCGAGGCCATATATAGCGATGGAAGCAACCTGATTGTGAGCGCGGCGGCGGGCAGCGGCAAAACGGCGGTGCTTACCGAGCGTATTGCGCGTCTCGTAGAAGAGGGTGCCGGCATAGATCGCTTTTTGGTGGTTACTTTTACCGAGGCGGCCACAGCCGAGATGAAACGACGTATCGCGCGGCGGTTGTATGAGGCCGCCAGACTCGCCAGATTGCCTGAAGACGGCGTGCGCCTGCACGAACAGGCACTCATGGCCGCGCGGGCGAATATATCCACATTGCACGCGTTTTGTTTGTATATACTGCGGCGTAATTTTCACCTGGTGGGGCTGGATCCGGCCTTTCGCCCTGCGGATGAGTTGCTGTCGGGGTTGCTGTTTGGGCGCGCCATTGAAGAAACGGCACTTGCCCGCTATGAGGCGCGGGATGGAGCGTTTATAGAACTTATGCGCGCGTTGGGCGGTGAAGACGCGCTTTTTGATACGGTGCGCCGCCTGTATACGTTTTTATTCGCGCAGCCGGAACCCTTCCAATGGCTAAAGACGCACGCCGCCGTGTACCTTACCGCAGGCGAGGCGCTCAAGGTTCACCCGGCCATGACGGCATATCTTTCAGTTCTTAAAGATACCTTTGCCACGGCCTGTGAAACTTTGTTGGGGGCGCGGGAGAAAATACCGCCCCAGCTTCACCGGTCGCTTGCCGTTATAGACGATGATCTGGCGCAGATTCGCGCGCTTTTGTTATGTGGGGATATCGAGAAATTTCAACTGCACTTGCAGGCGATAAAGTTTCAAAACTCGTATTGGCCGCGCGGCGAGTATTTGCCTATCAAGAACGAAATTTATGAAACGCGCGATGCCGTGCGCAAAGAGGTTTACGCCTTGAAGGACAGTTTGCGGCGGGATATAGCGCAGGAGGCGGCGCTATTAAACGCGTTTGCGCCGCAGGTGGAAACGCTCTCCCGCTTTATTGTCGAGCTACACGAACAGTATGGCGCGCTCAAACGCGCGCGCGCCGTGGTTGATTTTGCTGATATGGAACACCTGGCGCTGCGGGCGCTCTCGCACGAGCCCGTGCGGACGGCGCTGCAAAAGCGGTTTTTGTATGTGTTTGTGGATGAATACCAGGACAGCAGCCATATACAGGAGCGCGTCATACAACAGATCACCGGCGGGGGCAATCTCTTTCTCGTGGGGGATATCAAGCAATCCATATACCGCTTCCGCCAGGCCGATCCGGAGCTATTTATCGAAAAATTAAAAACCTATACCGGTACGCTGCATAAAGGCGTTTCGGGCAAAGCCATATACCTCAACAACAATTTCCGCAGCGCGTCCCCCATACTCAACGCCGTTAACGCCGTATTTTCACGCATTATGAACGAGCATACAGGCGAGATCGCCTACGATGATAACGCCGCGCTACACCCCCCGCAGGATAAAGCTGCGGATGAGCCGGCGGATGAGCCTGTAAACGAGCCTGAGGGCGCGTATGCTAACGAAGCCATAGATAAGCCGATAGTTTCGTCCCCCGCGCCAAACGGCTGCGAGTTGCATGTGATCGCGCACGCAGGCGATCAGGATGGCGCGCCGGAAGAGATGGTGCCTCCCGCCGCAGATGAGGAGGATATGGAGGAAGCATACGGCGACGCCGAGCTTGAAGCCATACTCTGCGCCGGGCGCATACAGGAACTGATGCGCGGGCCTGGCTTTTATGACGCGAGGCTGCAAAAAACCCGCCCCCTGCGCTATGCGGATTTTGCCATATTGCTGCGCGCGCAAAAGGACGTGGCGCAAACCTGGGCGCGGACAATGGTTTCTTTGGGCGTGCCCGTGTATGTGCAAACCTCCGGCGGGTATTTTGACGCCATGGAGGTGCAGGTATTTTTAAACCTGCTGCGCCTGATCGACAATATCAGGCAGGATATACCGCTGTTGAGCGTATTGCGCTCACCTATGTTTCAGTTTGGGTTGGTGGAACTTGTTGAATTAAAGACCGAATATGTGGCTGATACGCTCTATGAGCGGCTGGCGCTTTGCGCCGGCGGCGATACGCCGCTTGGTTGCCGCGCGCAGGCGTTTTTTGATAAGCTTACCGCCTGGCGCAAAGAGCGGCGCCTGTTGCCGCTGCATATGTTTATGGCGCAGCTGCTGGATGAAACCGGTTTTTACGATTGCGTGGGCGCGTTGCCGGCCGGACGCGAGCGGCAGGGCAATCTTGACGCGCTGCTGGGCCGCGCGCAGGCGTTTGCCGAGTCCGGCGGCGCGGCGGATCTGTGGAGCTTTTTAACCTTTATGGATACGGCTGCCTCCACCGCGCGGTTGGGGCCGGCACAGGCAGGCGCGGCGGATGTGGTGCGCATACTCTCCATGCACGCGGCGAAGGGGCTCGAATACCCCGTGGTGTTTTTAGCGGGCTTGGGACGCCCTTTCGTGAAACAGGAAATGCAGCGGCATGTTCTTTTTGAAAGGGAGCTGGGCATAGGCGTGCGCTTTGTAGAGGATCATGTGCGCTATGATACGCTTTTGCGCCGCGCGATTGCCGCGCGGCTACTTAGACAGCAACTGGCGGAAGAGATGCGCGTGCTCTATGTAGGCATGACGCGCGCGCGTAACAAGCTGATATTGGTAGGCTGCGCGAAAAACGCCAAAGAGAAGCTGCGGGAAGAGGCGCTTCCTTTCACATCTGCGCGTTGCGCGGCGGCAAATTCGTTTATGGATTGGCTCATCCCCGTAAGCCGGGATTGCGATTGTCTGCAAACTATGCTGCACCGGCGCGATGCGCTGCAGGCCCCGCAGGCAGAAAGCGTGCGTGCGGGCGCGCAGGACGAAAACGCCGCAAACGCCATTTGTGAGCTGCGGCAACGTTTGGCGGAATGGTTTGCCTGGCGCTACCGGTATCCTGACGCCGCAGGCATACCCACCAAGCGCAGCGTGAGCGAGCTTATGGAAACGCACGAGATCATACTGCGGGAATCCCCCGCGTTTACTCTTGCGGATAAAGCGCTTACGCCTACACAGCGCGGCGAGGCGGTGCATGCGCTGCTGCGCCACCTGCGTCTGCGCGATTGTGCGGCCGGACAGGAGGAAGCGTTTGTGCGGCGGGAACTTTCGCGCATGCGGCGCGAACGGCTTCTAAGCTTAAAACAATGCGCCGTGATCGACATTGGCAATATCATATGGTTTTTAAGGAGCCCCGCTGGCATGCGGTTGCGAAGCGCGGCGCGCGTGGAGCGCGAGCTTGATTTTTCCGTAGAGCTGCCGGCAAACGAGTTGATGGATACGCCCTCTTCCGAGCCCGTTATGCTTCAGGGCGTGTTGGATTGCTGCTTTTTGGAGAATGGCGCTTGGGTGGTGCTGGATTTTAAAACGGATTACCGCATTGCGGGTGGGAACGCCAGTGAGGCCGCTCAGGGGCATGCCCGGCAGTTGCGGCTCTATGCCCTGGCGTTGACCATGCTTACGGGCCTCCCCGTGAAGGAAGGGCATGTGGTGATGCTCAGTTACAACGAGTCGGTGGCCATAGCATTGGACGATTGACAAGGGGCAATGGGCAATGGATAATGACAATGGCCAATGGATCGTTCGGCAAACATGAATCGTGTTCTTGGCTTTATGGATTGCGCGGTATTGTGCATTGCGGGGTCATAGTATATTTAAAAGGGGTAAGCGTCAATGGCAGAGCCAACCACAAATAGCAAACAAAGCGCGCACGAGATGGGAGTAAGGGACTCAAAGGGCAATTCATTGCCCATGGATTGCCCATTGCCCGTTGAGAATGAGTCTCGCAACTTTATCGAGATGGAAATCGACCGGGATCTGGCTCAGAAGAAAATGGCGTCTGTTAACACACGCTTTCCGCCGGAGCCCAACGGGTATTTGCATATAGGCCATGCCAAGGCGCTGTATATCAACTTTAGCATAGCCCGGCAATACGGCGGCACATGCAATTTGCGCTATGACGACACGAATCCCACCAGGGAAGATGAGGAGTTTGTCGACGCTATACAGGAGGATATCCGCTGGCTGGGCTTTTCGTGGGCAAATGTGTTTTACGGATCGGATTATTTTGACACCTGCTATGAATTGGCCGTCAAGCTCATACAAAAGGGCGCCGCCTATGTGTGCGACCTGTCCCGGGATGAAATACGCGCGTATCGCGGCACGCTGACGCAGCCCGGAAAGGATTCCCCCTACCGCGACCGCCCCATAGAAGAAAACCTGGATTTGTTTGTGCGCATGAAGAATGGCGAGTTCTCTGATGGCGCGCGCACGTTGCGCGCGAAGATCGATATGGCGTCGCCCAATATCGTGATGCGCGACCCTGCGCTATTTCGCATCATACACGCGCCCCACCACCACACAGGCGATAAGTGGTGCATCTACCCCATGTATGATTTCGCCCATCCCATACAGGATGCGCTGGAAGGCATTACTCACTCGCTTTGCTCGCTGGAGTATGAAATTCACCGCCCGCTTTACAACTGGGTGGTGGAGCAATGCGCGTTTGAACCTAAACCCCGGCAGATCGAGTTTGCAAGGCTCAATCTGACCAACACCATTATGTCAAAACGCTATTTGCGCCAGTTGGTAGAGGGCGGGCATGTTTCCGGGTGGGATGACCCGCGCATGCCCACTTTGTGCGGGCTTAGGCGGCGCGGGTATACGCCTTTTGCCATATGCGACTTTTTATCGCGCGTGGGCGTGGCAAAGGTGGATTCCGTCGTGGATACCGCCATGCTGGAGCATTGCGTGCGCGAGGATTTGAACGCTGTGGTACCGCGCATGATGGCCGTGATCGACCCCGTAAAGCTGGTGATTGAAAACTGGCCGGAGGGTAAAAGCGAACCCGTCACCCTGGAAAACCACCCCAATAACCCCGGTATGGGCACGCGCACGGTAAGCTTTGGCAAAGAGCTTTATATCGAGAGCGGAGATTTTATGGAGGATCCGCCCGGAAAGTTTTTCCGCCTGCGGCCGGGTGGCGAGGTGCGCCTCAAGGGCGCATACATCGTTACATGTATCGGGGTTGAAAAAGGCCCCGGGGGCGACATCACCCGCATACGCTGCACTTACGATCCCAAAAGCAAAAGCGGTGAACAATCGCGCAAAGTAAAGGGCACGTTGCACTGGGTGAACGCCGCCCATGCGCTGCCGGCGACCGTGCGCCTTTACGAACCGCTTATGCTCGCGGGGCAGGCGGATAAGGAAAACCTGATGGAAGGCTTAAACCCCGCAAGCCTGATAGAAAAGCGCGCGTATATCGAGCCCGCGCTTGCAAACTTCGCGCCGGGCGATAGAGCGCAATTTATGCGCGTGGGCTACTTTTGCGCGGATACCGCGCACACCGCCAAAGCGCCGGTGTTTAACCGCACCGTGGGCTTGAAGGACAGCTGGAAAGGATGAATGGCATGAGCGGCATACGAACACGCTTCGCGCCCAGCCCCACGGGATATATGCACATAGGAAACCTGCGCTCGGCGCTTTATGCGTTTTTGTTTGCGCGTAAAAACGGCGGCAAATTTGTATTGCGCATAGAGGATACCGACCGGGATCGCGAGGTGGCGGGCGCGGTTGCCATCATATACGATACGCTGCGCGCGGTGGGTTTATATTGGGATGAGGGGCCCGATGTGGGCGGCGCGTTTGGCCCGTATGTACAAAGCGAGCGCAAGGCGCTGTATTCCCTTCATGCCGGACGGCTAATCAAAAGCGGCCACGCCTACTTCTGTTTTTGTACAAAAGAAGAGCTGGATGCCCGCCGCGATGCATGCGCAGCGCGCAACGAAGCGTTCAAATATGATAAGCATTGCCTGCGTCTGAGCCGGCATGAAATAGACGCGCGCATGGCTGCGGGGCAGCCCTTTGTTATACGGCAAAACATCCCGGCAAGCGGGCAAACCACATTTAGAGATCTGCTCTTTGGCAGCATCACAGTGGATAACGCCACCCTTGACGACAACGTACTCGTCAAGGCCGACGGCATGCCCACCTATAACTTTGCCAATGTGGTAGACGACCACCTCATGCAAATCAGCCATGTTATGCGCGGCATGGAATATTTGTCCTCCACCCCCAAATACAATTTACTCTACGAGGCGCTCGGGTGGGAGATTCCCCGGTATATCCACATGCCGCCCATCATGAAGGACACCACCCATAAGCTTAGCAAACGTACGGGCGACGTTTCCTTTCAGGATTTTATCGCGCAGGGCTATTTAAAGGAGGCGGTGCTCAACTATATCGCGCTGTTGGGTTGGAGCCCCGGCGACGACCGCGAAAAGTTTACGCTGGAGGAACTGATAGAGGCGTTTGATATCAAGGGGATGAGCAAGTCTCCCGCGATATTTGACGGCGCCAAACTGCACTGGCTCAACGCCGCATATATTCGTGCGCTGCCGGAAAACGCGTTTACGGCATACGCCAGGCCCTATTATCAACAGGCGGGTATCGCTGCTATGGATGAAACGATACTTGCCGCCATACTGCGTCAGCGGGTGGAGGTTTTTTCACAAATACCCGGCATGGTGGCGTTTTTGCGCCAAATGGATGAGAATTACGATAGTGCGCTGTTTACAAATAAAAAATCCAAAACGGATATTACAACTTCTCACACTGTTTTAGAAGCTGTGCTGCCGGCGTTGGAGAGCCTGCCAAAGTTTGACCGGCAGACGCTACAGGATTGCCTGCTGGGCTACGCCGAAAAAATGGGCATGAAAAACGGCGCGGTGCTTTGGCCGGTGCGCATTGCGGTATCGGGCCGGATGGTGACGCCTGGCGGCGCCATAGAAATTTTGGCCTTGCTTGGCCGCGAGGAAAGTTTGCGGCGGCTGCGCCTGGGATTGGCAAAATTAACCGTATAAATGTTTGTATATATATGTGTAATATTCGATTGAAATGATAAACATATATGTAATATAATTGTAATATTAGAGGCGATTATTGAAACTTGTGAAGCGTATAAATTGTTTTCTTCTATGCAAATATAGACAAAATTAACCTGTTTATCTGCCAGAATAATGAATTCGTACCATAATATCAAATCAATTTGTTAAAATTCTGTAACTTAATTGTATTAAACTATTGACTTCATGGCATACTCTTACTATGCTGTAACCGTGCTTTTGAGCGATTATTGATCGACCGATTGCTCGCTTGCACGTAAACCACTTACAGTGAAAGGGGTAGTAGCATGAAGAAATTCGTTACACTCACCATCGTGCTGGCGCTTATGCTGGGCCTTGCGGCCCCCGCGCTTGCATACACCACAAATGTGCCGGCTGCCGGCAGTTCCAAGTATGCTATAGATGTTTATCTGGTGGAGCACTCCACTGCTGGACTGTTGTCGCTAAACGCAACGCCCGTTGATCGCGGCTACGCGAGAAACGAAATTGTGTCCGCCATCGCGGCTTTCACAATTCCCGCCAACGGCGATCTTTATGCGGATGGCTACCGCCAGATCGTACTGGCGGGTAAAAACGCGAGTCTGTATGTTACGGATAACAATCTTGGCGCAAACGGGCAGGCCGAAACGTCGCTGACGACATCCTTCCCGTTTACAAACAACGCCAGCCCAGGGTTCCACGCCGGCAAGTTTATCTGGTCATCCGCTGACAACACGATCGCCCACAACATTGGCGATCCCGCCTCTGTGGCGGGCAATGAGATCGCGGCGCCGGGAAAAGCGGCTACCTACAGGATACTGTTCTTCGCGAAGGTGCTTGACGATAAGGCCGAACTGAGCGCAGCTTTATCCACCAATGCGGCTTTCCTTACGGCAACCGCCACTTGGAAAGAGACCGCGCCCTTCAGCACGGCGGTTCCTGCCGCAGCGTACCTTGAATTGAACGATGACTATGTTGTGGCGCGCGATAACAAGGGCAACTACTTTGTGTTCACCAATACGGGCACATTACCGGGCACATTGCTCTTTAAGATCGGCGTGAAGGCAAACGGAAAAACCGATTTGCTGGAGATGTATAACAATGGCGCCGCCGGCGCCGCCTTCCGCATCTATGCCGAGCCCAGTCAGCGTGAGTTGATCTTCACGGTGGTTAAGAACAAGGGGCTTACCAACTTCGTTACCGGAGACCAGGTGAAGTATGGCACGGCCATGTACTCCTCGTTGCGGTATATGTACGATACCCACTTCGAAACCGGCCTCGGCTTTACGGCGTTTAACGAGGGCAATATCCTGACGGATAAAGATTTCATTGCCATCGGCAACTCCGGCGATGTTGCGGATACCGTAGCTATCGCGCCGTGGTCCCCCTATGTGCAGATGCCTGAAATCACCATCGTGAACCCGCCCAAAACCGGCGAAGCCGCGTGCCTTACAGGCTTCGTGATAATCGCGTTGGCGGTAGCGTGCGCGGCCTTAGTGAAAAAGGTCAGGGCATAACCCCGCAGCACGGCGCAAAGCAGACACCAGATCAAAAAAAGAAAGCGCCCCCGGCATTACCATTCGCGGGGGCGCTTTTTTGGTGCCCATTAAAAAGGCGCCAAAGTAAAAATATACAGAGTTATTTTTATGTTTGGTGATAATGCCGGCGCTCACGTAGTTGATAGTTACTGACGAGCCTTCGGCACTGATGAACGAATTTGTTTTCGGCTATTTGCTCTCAGTGCATTTCGTTCGGTGTTTTTGCGCTACGGCGCAAGCGAATAACGCGCCAAACCGCAATCAAACAATAAAATCAAACTCCCAATCGCCCATTATCACGGTGTCGCCATCTTTGGCCCCGGCATCGGTAAGCGCCCGCACGATGCCCGTCCCCTTCAACAGCTGCTGAAAACGCCGCATAGATGTTTCATCGTTGGGGTCGGTGCTATCCAATATGCGCCGCACGTCCCCGCCGCAAACGCTGTATATGCCCTCCTGCTCTTTTGTTACCTCAAACCCCGTTTCATACATGGGTTTGATGGCGAACTCCTTCTCTTCAAACGTGAGCGCCGGCGGCAATGTGGATAACATTTGCAGCGTGGCGTTTAAAAGTGTATCCAGCCCCTTGTGCTCTATGGCGCTCACGCTTAACACCTGCGCGCCGCCCGCTGCTTTTTTAAGCGAGGCCATGCCATCTTTGGCGCCGGGCAGATCCGCTTTGTTGGCCGCCACGATTTGCGGCAGCGCGGCCAGCTTTTGGCTGTAACCGGATAGTTCGCGGTTGATGGTCGCATAGTCTTCGCCGGGGTCGCGGCCCTCCTGGCCGCTCACATCCACCACGTGCAACAGCATGCGCGTGCGCTCGATATGGCGCAAAAAATCATGCCCCAGCCCCGCGCCCGCAACCGCACCCTCAATCAGGCCGGGTATGTCCGCCAGCACGAAATGCCTGTCCTTCCACTGCGCCACGCCGAGGTTAGGCGTGAGGGTGGTAAAGTGATAATTGGCTATTTTGGGGCGCGCGGCTGTAAGCACCGACAGCAGAGTGGATTTGCCTACGTTGGGCAGGCCCACCAAGCCCACGTCTGCTATGGTTTTTAATTCCAGCTCCACGTCGCGCGCAAACGTTTTTTGTCCGCCCTGCGCAAAGCGCGGGGCCTGTCTGGCGGGGGTGGCAAAGCGGGCGTTGCCCTTACCGCCGCGCCCGCCACGCAGCAATACGCGCCGCTTACCGGACTGATCCATATCAGCCACGATATCGCCGGTTTCAAGGTCGCGCACGATCGTGCCCACAGGTACCTTGATGATGATATCCTCGCCGTCGCGTCCGGCAGAAAGTTCGGCCTTGCCGTCTTCACCGCGCCCGGCGTTAAAATGCCGTTTAAACTTAAAGTCGATCAGCGTAGTGAGTCCGGGGCCGGCCATAAACACAACATTGCCGCCGCGCCCGCCATCGCCGCCGGAAGGGCCGCCGCGGTTGACGTATTTCTCTCTATGAAAGGCGGCGCAGCCGTTGCCGCCGTCGCCTGCCTTGATGGTAATTCTTGCGCGGTCTACAAATTGCATAAAATGCCTTCCTCATTCTACCCTTGGGTTATTTTTGCGTGGTATTCGCAAAGGTACGTCAGACAGCACTGGCCGCACAGCGGCTTTCGCGCATTGCATACGCGCCGCCCGTGGAATATCAGCCAATGGTGCGCATCGCTCCAATACTCCCTGGGGATGGCCAGCTTCAGTTGTTCCTCGGTCTTCAAAACATCCCCGGCATCCGTAATGCCTATGCGGTTTGCCACGCGAAACACATGCGTATCCACCGCAATGGCGGGAATACCGAACGCGTTGCTCATCACCACATTGGCGGTTTTGCGGCCAACGCCTGGCAAGCTTGTAAGCTCTTGCATGGTGCGCGGCACCTCGCCGTTAAAGTCCTGCATAATGCGTTTACCGGCCTCTATAATGTGGCGGGCCTTGGTTTGGTAAAACCCGCAGCTTTTGATATGGGGCGCGAGTTCTTCTTCGGCGAGCGCTGCGAACTGGGCCGGCGTATGGCAGATTTGAAACAGCGCCCGCGTGCATTTGTTTACCTGCTTGTCGGTGCACTGCGCGCTCAATATGGTTGCCACCAGTAGCTCAAAGGGCGTGGTGTATAAGAGTTCGGGCCCGGCATCCGGGTATGCGGCGCCAAGTAATATAAGCGTCTCGCGCGTTTTTTCTTTTGTCAGCATAGTATAGCCTTTTTCCAGGCATGTACCAAAACAAAACCTGCTTCTAACCTTTCAATTTGCCGTTATGGTTCTTTTCCAATATATGGCCAAGATCTACCGCGAAAGCGCGTATGGCCTCTTCATCCTTGCCTTCCAACATAATGCGTATCAAAGGCTCGGTGCCCGATATGCGTATGAGCACGCGCCCGTTAGCGCCAAGCTTATTTTCAATCCCTTTGGCTTTTTGGGCAAGCTCGGGATCGGCAAACGCGGCTTGCTTTTCGGTTTCTTCCACGCATACGTTTACCAGCACCTGCGGGTAAATGGGGATATCCGCCGCGAGCGCGCTCATGCGCCTGCCGCTGCTTTTCACCACATTGAGCAGTTGTATAGCCGAAAGCATCCCGTCGCCCGACGTATGCTTATCGCCGAATATGATATGCCCCGACTGCTCGCCACCCAGATTGTAGCCACTTTCCAGCATGCGCTCCAGCACGTAGCGGTCGCCCACGTCGGTTTCGCTTATCCTGATGCCGGCCTGCTCCATACGCCGCTTGAGGCCAAGGTTGCTCATAACGGTAATCACAAGCGTATCCTGATTGAGTTCGCCGCGCGCGTGCATATCCAGCGCGCAAATGCCCATGACGCGGTCGCCGTCTACAATGCGGCCGCGCTCATCTGTGGCGATCAGCCTGTCGGCATCGCCATCAAAGGCAAACCCTGCGTCTGCGCCAAGCTCGCTTACCAGTTGCTGCAGCCGCTCGGGGTGGGTGGAGCCGCATTGGTCGTTGATATTATAGCCGTCGGGCTCGTCACAAAAGCTCAGCACGTTTGCGCCCAGCCGCATAAACAGATCCCGTGCGATGCGCGAAGCCGCGCCGTTGGCGCAATCCAGCACCACCTTCAATCCGTCAAACCGCGCGGATGCGGTACTCTCTAAAAACTCCATATAATCATCCTGCGCGCGCCGCATGCGCACCACCCGGCCAACGCCGCCGCCCGTGGGGCGTGGCAGATCCGTTTTATCGCGTATCACGGCCTCTATACGATCTTCCAGCGCGTCGGAAAGCTTTAGCCCCTTGCCGTCAAACCATTTGATGCCGTTATATTCCATAGAGTTGTGGGACGCCGAAATCATGACGGCGGCGTCAGCCTCATACTGGCGCGCCAAAAAGGAAAGCGCCGGCGTTGGCAACACGCCCACCTGCACTACGTCCCCCCCCACGGAGCATATGCCGGCCGACAGCGCCGAAGAAAGCATCTTACCGGATTTGCGCGTATCCATGCCCACCAATATGCGCGGCTTATGCACCTCGCTTGCGAGTATATACGCGCCCGCTGCGCCTATTTGCAGCGCCAGCTCGCAACTGAGCGCGGAGTTTGCAACCCCGCGCACACCGTCGGTGCCAAACAATCTTGCCATATATCTCTCCTAAACATTTTTTACAGAGGGTGCGCGCAACAAGCCGGGCAAACTCCTCTCACGAAACATGCGTAGCCGCGCTATTTAAATACTTTAGCGCGCTCGTCGCGGCGATGGCGCCGTCGCTTACGGCGGTGACCACCTGCCGCAGCGGCGTATCGCGCACGTCGCCCGCAGCGTATACTCCCTTGGCGGATGTCTGCATACGCGCGTCCGTTATGATATACCCGCCCTCGTTACAGCGCACCTGCCCCGCCGCGAGCGCGGCGTTGGGCGTAATGCCAATGGCCGTAAACAGCCCGTCAACCGCGAGCGCACTTGTTTTGCCGTTATCCTTATTATGTATGCGAAGCCCTTGTAAATTATCGCCGCCTTGCAGCGCCTCTATGGTGCTGTTTAAGAGTATGTTGATATTGGGCGTTTTACGCACCGCGTTTTGCAGCGCAACCGTGCCGCGAAACGTGTTGCGCCGGTGTATCATATACACGTTTTTGGCAAACCGCGCAAGGTAGAGCGCGTCGCTAAGCGCGGTGTCGCCGCCGCCCACTACCGCCACATCCCTGTTGCGGTAGAACGCGCCGTCGCAGGTGGCACAGTATGATACGCCCCTGCCCGTCAATTCATCCGCACGCGGCAGCGGCAGCTTTTTGGGCGAAGCGCCCATGGCGAGTATGACCGCACGCGCAATAACGTCGCCATCCCGCAGGCGGATGGTTTTATGTTCATCGGTGAGCGACAGGGTTTCTATTTCGCCGCAGGTGATCTCAAGCCCGAAGCGAAGCGATTGCCTTTGCATGCTTTCCATGAGCGCGTGGCCGCGCACCCCCTCCTCAAAGCCGGGATAATTCTCGATTTCAAGCGTTTTTGCCGCCTGCCCGCCTATATACAGTTCCTCAAACAAAACGGCTCTGGTACCGCCGCGCGCGGCGTAAAGCCCCGCAGAAAGCCCCGCCGGCCCCCCGCCGATGATGGCAATATCAATCATTGGTATTTCCCCTTAGCGCCTTGATTGCGGCGCGCTTATCCGCAGCGTGAAACACGGCGCTGCCGGCCACGAGCGCCGTGGCGCCGGCGCTGACGCAAGATCGCGCCGTTTCGGGCGTAATGCCGCCATCCACCTCTATATCAATATCAAGTCCGCATTGCGCAATCATTTCAGCGAGCGTTTCAATCTTTTTATATACCTGCGGCAAAAAGCTTTGCCCGCCAAAGCCGGGGTTTACGCTCATCAGCAGCACCATGTCGCAGTATTCCAATACATATTCTAGCACGGTTAACGGCGTGGCGGGGTTTAACGCCAGTCCACAGCGCTTTTTGCGGTCGCGAACGCGCTGCAGCTGCCGCTGTATATGCACCTCAGCCTCCGCGTGGAAAGTGATGATATCCGCGCCCGCGTCACAAAAAATGTCTATCCAGTTAGCCGGCGCGCTCACCATCAGGTGCACGTCGAGCGACAAGCCGGTGCGCGATCTCGCCGCCGCGCACATCTGCGGGCCAAAGGATATATTGGGCACAAAATGCCCGTCCATCACATCAAAATGAATATAATCCGCGCCGCAGGCCGTTACATCCGACACGGCGTCGCCGATAGCCGCAAAATCGGCGGCCAATATGGAAGGAGCGATTTTAATCATACTTATGTTGCCTCATCTCTTCAAGTTGGCTGCAAAGGGCCACATACCGCTCATAGCGCCCATAGGCCAGCGACTTACCCACGAGCGCCTTTACGGCGCAGCCGGGTTCGCTGCGGTGCGAGCAGGCGGCAAATTTACAGCGCGCTGGTGCGTCGCCAAAATCGCGGTAGCACGCGTTAAGCGTGTCCTGGCCCATCTCCGGTAGATCCAGGAGCGAGAACCCGGGCGTATCCAGCACGGCCCCGCTGCGGTATGGCCAAAGCTCGGCATGGCGTGTCGTGTGACGGCCCCGCGCCGTGCGGCGCGCCAGTTCCCCCACAGGGAGGTTGAGCTTCGGTAACAGCGCGTTGAGCAAAGAGCTTTTGCCCACGGCGCTTTGCCCCGCAAAGCAACTGATTTTGCCGCTTAGCATATCGCCAAGCCGATCCATATTGGCACCCGTGCGCGCGGATACGATCAAAGTTTGATACCGGGCGCTATATTCCCCTGCATAAGCCGCCGTGTCGTCCCGGCTTGCGGCGTCGGCCTTATTGAATACGATCAGCTCCTCAATAACGCGGGAGGATGCCGCAAGCAGCAGTTTGTCGCAAAGCATGAGATCCGCCCTGGGGGCGCCAAGGGACAATACGATCACCAGTTGATCTATATTGGCTACCGCCG
>JAISXK010000018.1 GCA_031270585.1 Clostridiales bacterium
TCATTTCGTTCATGGGTAAACTGCCCATTGATAAATGGCCAATTATTTTATTGCGCCAGCGCATACCCTGCCGCGTTCTTCCCGCAGATGCGGCCATATACGATGCCGCTCGTCACAGCCGAAACGCCGTCATGCACACCGCCTGTGACTTCGCCGCCGGCGTAGAGGCCGGGGATAACGTTTTCGGTTTTATCCAGCACCTCGCCCGCCGTGTTGATGCGGATGCCGCCAGCGGTTGTGTGCGCCGTAGGCAGTACCTTGCAGGCGTAGTAGGCGCCCTCGCCAATGGCGGTGTCCATACCTTTCGTGCGGCCAAACAGCGTATCCTTGCCCGCAGCAACCATGCCGTTCCATTCGTCGACGGTTGTTTGCAGCGTGGCGGCGTCCACATCGATTAGTGTGGCAAGTTGTGCGATTGTGGCGGCCGTCTGGAACTGGCCGGGGCGCATATATACGCTCAGCTGCGCGGCAAACGCCTTAGCGGTGGTTTCGTCAAACAGTACCCAGTAGTGCTTATCCTGCGTATCGGCGACCACCTGTATATGGGCGTCGTCGCCCTTTACAAATATGGTGTCGGATGAATGGTACTCATCCATAAAGCGTCTGCCCCGCTGCGAAACCGCAATAAAGTTATTGACGTTGGTGGGCAATGTGGGACGTATGCGCATAATATCCATGTTCTCAACATCTGCGCCCACAGCGGTCGCCATCACAATGCCGTCGCCCTGGCTGCCGGCGGATGAGTTTGTGCCAATGCCCCGCAAGCGCGGGTCGTACTGCGCTACCATTTCGTTGTTGGACGCGAAGTTGCCCGTAGCGATTACGGTGGCTCCGGCGCTGATCACATATTCCTGGCCGCTCTTTGGCTCTTTAGCCTTGGCGCCGGTTACCGCCCCGTTTTCGTCGGTCAGTAACTCATAGCCGCAGGTGCCGGTGTAAAGGGTTACGTTATGAAGCGTGCCGATCTCGTTGATCATGGGTTGCACGATATTTTGCCCGGCGGGACCTTGCGCGGGGCGGTGCGCGCGCTCAACAGGGCTGCCGTGGCCGGCGACCTGCATGCTCATATCCGCGCCGAGTTCCGCAAGAAAATCCACCGCAGCGGCGGATTCGTTCACCATGGTGCGCAGCAGCTCATCGTTGCGGTAGGTAACGCCGCGCGATTTGATAAAATCGAAAAAATCCTCAGGCTTATCGTCTATACCGTTGGCCTGCTGAAACCGCGTACCGGCGCCTTCAATGCCGCCTCCCGCGCGCCCGGTGTCGCCGCCCAGATAATCCATCCACTCGATCAGCACAACATTGGCGTTTTTGCGCGCCGCTTCGATGGTGGCGGAAAGGCCGGCGCCGCCGCCGCCGATAACCAATACATCCGCAGTCAGTTCTATGGGCGCGTCGGCGCTCTTATCCTTCACCGCCGTGCCCTCCTTCAATTTGGCGATATCGGCGCCCGCTTCTTCAAGAGCTTTGCCAACAGCGTTGATGATGGTGGCGCTGGTGATTGTAGCTCCCGTCACGGTATCCACCGCCAAAGACTGCGCCTCGATGATGCGCGCCGGCATCATCGCCACGGCGTTTAATCCAACGCCCACGGATTCCGCGTGCTCACCCACGGTGATGTTGGTGATGGCGTTTTTGCTCACCGTAACGCTCACCGTTAAATCAGCGTTGTAACCGCGCGCTGTGGCGCTATAGGCGCCCGCAATATAGCCGCCGGCCGCTTCCCCATTCGCGCCGGGCTGCGCGGGTTGATCCGTCGGGGAAACATTTGGCTCTGTTGACGGAGCGCTGCAGGCGAAAAACGCGCTCATGGCGACAAGAACAGCTATCAATAATACAAATGTTTTTACGGTTTTGTTCATAGTATCCTCCTAAGTGTATTCGTTGCCGCGCCGGGTGCTTCCCCGGCGGCAAAAACCAATATAACATAAACGCAAGAGCGTGGCAAAGAGCAATAATTCCAAATAAACCATAATTTTCAAATGAATTTTGCACGCCAGGAGAGCCGTGTTTTTACTGCCCGCAGGGTTTAGCGCCTTGATTATCGGCTTCGCAACCGGCTCCATACAGAAAAAATATGAGAAAAGGCGGCCGCTTATGCGCCGCAGCCGCCTTACGCCCTTAAAAAATATATCATATAGGTTATCAGCAATAAAAACCTATGCACGCATTCACGCGCTTTAACGTTGCGGCTGCCACGGCGGTGGCCTTCTCCACGCCGTCGTTGATGGTTTTGGTCAAATAGGCTTCATCCGCTAGCACGTCGCAGAAACGCTTTTGCAGCGGTTCCAGCGCCCCTATCACGGCGTCGGCGGCGGCCTTTTTCAAATACCCATAGCCCTTGCCGGCAAACGCGTTAACGGCTTCTTCCACGCTTACATTGGCGCAGTTGCTGTATATGGAAAGCAGGTTGGACACGCCGGGACGCTTTTCCTCATCATAAGCGATGATGTTTTCGCTGTCGGTCACGGCGCGTTTGCATTTTTTCAATATAACGTCGGGCTTGTCCAGCAGGGCGATGTAGGCGTTTTCATTGTCGTCGGATTTGCTCATCTTTTTGGTAGGATCCTGCAAGCTCATAATTTTTCCGCCCACCTTGGGGATGTAGGGCTCGGGTACCACAAACGCTTCGCCAAAAGCGTTGTTGAAGCGTATGGCGATATCGCGTGTGATCTCCAGATGCTGCTTTTGATCCGCGCCCACCGGCACAAGGTGCGCCTGATATAAAAGTATATCCGCCGCCATCAGCACGGGATAGGTGTATAGCCCGGCGTTGATATTGTCGGCATGGCGGGTGGCCTTATCCTTAAATTGCGTCATGCGGTTCAGCTCGCCAAGATACGTGTTGCAGTTGAGTATCCAGGCAAGCTCGGCATGCTCATGTACACGCGATTGTATGAACAGGGTGGAGCGCGCGGGCTCGATGCCGCAGGCAATCAAAAGCGCCAGTGTCTCCAAAGTGCGGCGGCGCAGCGCGGCAGGATCTTGCTTTACGGTGATGGCATGCATGTTGACCACGCAATAATAGGCGTCGAATTCATCCTGCATAGCGGCCCAGTTGCGCAACGCGCCGATATAGTTGCCCAGCGTTAACCCGCCGGAAGGCTGAATGCCGCTTAAAACCGATTTTTTTGCCGACATAGTATGCTCCTTTTTTCAATGAAATGCACTATCATTATACCGGCAGGCGAACCCGTTTGCAATCGCGGCGGACGGGTAACCCGCGCGTATTTCCGGGGAAATGCTCCTTTTTTATCGCTTCGCCTCGAAATAGCGCACAATGCCCTGATATATGCCCTCGGCCATGGCGCGTTGAAACGCCTTGTCGGATAATTTGTAATCCTCGGATTCGTTTGTCATATGGCCCATCTCAATATTGACTATGGGGCGCTCGCACCAGTTAAAGCCGGTCTGGTCGCCGCGCACGGTGATGCCTTTTTCGATGCCTATGCCGGTGTGCGCGCCGTAGCTTTCCAATATCAGCCCGGCGGCAAGTTTGCAATCGCTTAAACGGGGGTTGGATTTGGGGATCAGCATAAACGCGCCCGTTACCGAAGCGTCGGCGGAACCGTTGCAGTGCAGCCGCACGCCCAGATCTACCAATTTATCGTTAAAGAGTATGGCGCGCTCGGCGTTACTGATGTTGACGCCGGCGGTTTCCCGCGTCATAATCACGGTAGCGCCCGCGTCCTTTAGCATGTCGCGCAGGTGCAATCCCACATTGAGATTGACCTCATGCTCCTTCGTGCCGGTAAAGCGGCCATATGTGCCGGAGGAGACCTTTTTTTTCATCTCTGAGGAACCGGGCGCCACGGGCTCGGTTTCGGAATTGCTTTTGAGTTGATGCCCAGGGTCAAGCCCTATCACCGTGCCGGAAAGCGGTCGGCCTGTGATAGACACCGCTTGAGGCGTGGCGCCGGTGGCAGGGGTTTGCGTAACGGCCGGTGTCTCTGTGATGGCCGGTGTCTCTGTGATGGCCGGTGTCGCCGTGATGGCCGGTGTCGCCGTGATGGCTGGTGTCGCCGTGATGGCCGGTGTTGGCGTAGCCGCAGCTATGCTTGCGGCGGCGGGCGCTGTGGCGCCTATACCGGCGGAGCCCCGCGCGGATGCGGTTGCTGCGGCGCGCATGGCGGGGGTTGGCGCCGGGATGTATGCCGTAAGCGTTGCGGGGGCGGGGGTGGTTTCGCCCGCCCGGTTTGTTATGGGGTCGCCCAGCGCCATGGCCGCCACGACGACGACCGCAATGGCCAGGCATACGATAATAAAAATTTTCCGGCCCATACCAATCTCCCATAAGTATATGCACGCTATGCATTGGCATAGTGTGCATATCCGCAGACACTTTTTGAAATTAAGCGATGACCATGGTCAGCGGCATCAGGCAGACGCCCGACAAGACTGAAAATAGCGCCAGCCGCGTATAGCCGTATTGGCGCGACGCGGGCAAAAGTTCTTCCAGCGCGATGTAGAGCATAATGCCCACCACAACCGCGAACGCCGCGCCCATGATCACGTCATTTAAGTACGGGCGCAAAAACAGGTATGCCAGCAGCGCGCCTATGGGCTCGGATACGCCCGACACAAATGTATAGAATATGGCGCGCTTCCTGCTGCCGGTGGCGTAATACACCGGCATGGCCACCGTAATGCCCTCGGGTATGTTGTGCAGCGCGATGGCCAGCGCCACCGACACGCCCAGCGCGGCGTCGTTCAAGCCCGCCATAAACGTGGCGATGCCTTCGGGGAAGTTATGCACAGCGATGGCCAGCATAGACATGGCGCCAAGCCTATACATATTGCCATGGTTTTTTTCGCCCTTGCTGTCATGCTCGTGCGGCACCAGCATATCAAGCCCCGCAGCGATCAGCACCCCGCCAATGAGCGCAAGCACGGCATAGAGCACGCCAAGCTGCTCGCCCATTACGGAGGAAAACGCCCTCACCGCCGTGGGGAACATCTCTATAAAGGATATGCTGATCATCACACCGGCGGCAAAGCCAAGCGCGGCCGTAACCAGCTTTTCGCTGTTGCCGCGCACAAACACGATCAACGCGCCAAGCACGGTGGAAAGGCCGGCGGCCGCCGCTATAATCAACGCGAATACGGCACTGTCCATAGGGGTTGCTCCTTCATGTAAATGTGGCGGCGGGCGCCGCGAATTTATGCTCGTGGCGCGCGCCTTTGTATCAATCCGATTGTATCACATATTGCGGCAAACGAAAATAGCGCGCACCCTGCCGCGCGGCTGGCTTCTTTATTTACGCCCCATATAGCCTTGCATGCGCGCGCTTGTTTATGTATACTGATAAAAAGGGGAGGGCGTTGACAGTATGGAAGTAACGCGCGCAACGGTAGAGGTGGCAGGCCAGACAATACGCCTTCGCGGTAAAGAGGATGAAGCATATATCAAAGAGGTTGCGGCGTATGTTGATGAAAAGGTCAACGCGCTGCAACAGGCGCACCCCGCCTTGAGTACCAGCAACTGCGTGGTGCTGACGGCTATCAACATTGCGGATGAACTGTTTAAGCTGCGCCGGCAATATGCCGAGCTTGATCGCCGTATAGACGAATTGCGACAGATCAACCATGAATCAAAAACGCCCGTGCGTAAAAGCGGCGGCGCCAAAGCGCCCGTAAAACACCCTTTTGAAGAGCGCGGGCATGCGTTCAGGCAAGAGGAGCTTTAAAAGAATCAATTCGTTTGTAGCGGATTTTAGCGGCGGAGTGCGTGAAGCGGGGCACCGGCATAACGGGGAACCTGCCATCAGGATCATCAAAACCTCGCAAAAGGCTGTATCCCGAATTTTGTGTGAACTCCATAGATGCAAGATAGAGCGAAACTATTGTTGGGCGGGGAAGCCGGAGAGCGGCTTATTCGCTTTGACCGTGTCGTAGCGCAACGGTGGCGGTCTGCCACGGAGTGCGCCCACCGCCCGGCGGGCGTTCATGTTACCCTACAAAAATGGTACAATAGAAGAAACAAACCAAGCGGGAGATACAAGAGAATGGGCTAGATTATGTTCACGAATGATTTCGTTTGTACGCAAAGGCTTGATTCACGCGGGTTGCAGGATACGCGACAATATTTTTCGCCCCCCAAACCAACTAAAAATAAGCCCAAGGCGAGATAAGATGGCAGGTAACCACAAAAAAGCGCCCCCGTGGGATGTCACGAAAGACAGCTGCGGGACAATGTTCAAAAAAGCGCCGGCTTAATTGGCGGTTCAATGAAAAGATGACAAAAAAACCAGCGGAACGCTTGATAAATCAGGCTTTCCGCCGGTAAAGAGTCCTCAAATCTGGTATAATTTTTGTGGAGCAAAAACTAAAAAAAGAGACTCTTTATGGCTAAGATCATATCACAATTCAGCATTTTTGACTATAGCGAAATTGATGTTTTGGGGGACATTGAGCGGTTGCGGCTGGCGTTTGACGGGATAGACGACGAGCCGCTTATGCGCGCCCTTGAGAAAAAGCGCGGGA
>JAISXK010000129.1 GCA_031270585.1 Clostridiales bacterium
GCGCGCGCGGGTATTATAGTATATAAGCTGATATAAGCTGCGGCTTATATGTTTATACAGTTGTTATTTGAAGATGTTAACAGGCGAGAAGGAGGAGAACACTGATATGGAAAGCGTACCCCATTATTGTGAAATTTGCAAAAAGACCCACGTACCCGATGGTCGCCACGACCACCATGGTACCCATGATCGCTACGTCCACCACGAGGGGGCGGCCCTGACGGGCGCCTCCGCGAATGAAAGCTGCAATGAAGGTGCCGGCGGTTGCGCACGAAAGGCGGGCATTCAGGAAGACGACGAGGGTGGCGACAGTTGCGATGATCCACAGCCACCCCCCGCGCGCGGGGCGGGCGGCTGTGGTTGTTGCGGGAATGAAGAGCCCGCAACCGATTTTAGCAAGCCAAAGACATGGCTGCCCATCATCATAGGCGCGGCTATTTTGGGCGTTGGGCTTTTGTTTTCGGGCGCACTGCGCGTAGCCTGTTTTTTTGTGGCCTATGTGTTGCTGGGCGGATCGGTGTTAAAGCAGGCGTGGCTTGATATGAAGGGCGGGCACGTGTTTGGCGAAAGCTTATTGATGGGCATCGCCACGCTGGGCGCGTTTGCCATAGGCGAATATACCGAAGCCGTGGGTGTTATGCTCTTTTACCGCATAGGCGAATATTTTCAAGAACTGGCGGTGGATAAATCCCGTAGATCCATATCGGAAATTGTCAACCTGAGGCCCGAAACCGCGCAGGTGATGCGCGATGGAGCTTGGGTGCGTATAAACCCCGCCGAAGCGGCTGTTGGCGAAAGCATGATGGTGGAGCCCGGAGAAAGAATTGCGCTCGACGGCATTGTGCGCGCGGGCGAAAGCCGTATCGATTTTAGCGCGCTTACAGGAGAATCCGTGCCGGTGGGCGTTGGGCCGGGCAAAGAGATTATGGCGGGCGGGGTCAACCAATCAAGCCCGCTTACGGTAGAGATCACGCGCCCGCTGATGGAATCCGCAAGCAGCCGCGTATTGCGCGCCGTGGAGGACGCGGCACAGGGTAAGCCCAGGCTGGAAAACTTCATCACCCGTTTTTCAAAGATATATACGCCCATCGTTGTAGTGCTGGCCGTGCTGCTGGCTGTAATACCGCCGCTTGCGGGCCTTGGCGTGTGGAAGGATTGGCTGTACCGGGCGCTGATGTTTCTGGTTATCTCCTGCCCGTGCGCGTTGGTGCTCAGCGTGCCGCTCACATTCTTTGCGGGGCTGGCGAGGGCTTCCTCTCATGGGGTGCTGTTTAAGGGCGCCAACCGTATGGAGGCATTGGCAACGGCGCGGGCGGCCGTGCTTGATAAAACCGGCACGCTGACCGAGGGCGTGTTCAACGTGCAGCAGGTGCTGCCGGCAAACAGCTTTAGCGAAAAAGAACTGCTGGGGATTGCCGCCGCAGCGGAACACCACAGCCCGCACCCCGTGGCCAAAGCCATACGCGACGCGGCGGGCGTGTATACGCCCTGTGAGGATGTGGAAGAGATCGCGGGCCATGGCGTAAGGGCGACTATGGACGGCAAAGAGGTGCTGGTGGGCAACGCCAAGCTTTTAGCCAGGGCCGGTATCACCCCGCAGGAGGAGCAGACAGGCACCGTGGCCTATGTGGCGGCGGATGGCGTATACGCGGGTTGCGTTGTCATTGCCGATAAAGTGAAAAGCGATGCGGCGCGGGCCGTCGCCATGCTCAATAAGGATGTGGGATATACCGCCATATTGACCGGCGACACGAAAGGCCAGGCGCTGGACGTGGCGCGGCAAACCGGTGTGCGGGATTGCTATTACCAGTTGCTGCCCGAAGAAAAGCTGGCGCATTTACAGGATATCCGCAGCCGCTATGGCCGCGTGATATTCGTAGGCGACGGCATCAACGACGCGCCCGTGCTGATGGGCGCGGATGTGGGTATTGCTATCGGCGTCAGCGGCGCCGATATGGCGGTGGAGGCGGCGGACGTGGTGCTGCTCAACGAGGAGCTTACGGCCATACCCGACGCCGTAGCCATCAGTTGCAGAACCATGCGCATCGCGCGGGAAAATATCATATTCGCGCTGGCGGTGAAGACGCTTGCCATGGTGCTGGGCACGCTGGGCATTGCCGATATGTGGATGGCGGTGTTCGCGGATGTGGGCACGGCGTTCTTATGCGTGTTGAACGCGTTGCGTCTCTTGGCGCGAAAGCCCGGTAAAAAGAACGCCGCACCGGCTACGATCTGATGTGAAGGGTAAGATTAGCGCACGCGCCTATCGCCATAAAATTCATAAAGCCGCCATATATTACTGGGCGGCTTTATGGTATGATCGTTTTTAAGAAAAACCCGCTACGCGGGAAAAAGGAGCGGGAGCGTGTACGAAAACGCATACGAAATCGTCGTATTGGCCATGCGGTATGTGTTTGTGGCGCTCATACTCTATATACTGTTACGGCTGGTGCTGCATTCCATCACGGAATTTCGCGCCGTGCAACAGATCAAAGAGCAGGTGCGCGGCGTTTCTTCGGGGTATCTGGAGGTGCTGGCCCCGCAGGAGTTGCGCGGCGAAACATTCGTGCTGCGGCGTGAAAATTCCATAGGCCGCAGCAAGCGCTGCGATATTTTCATACGGCACGAATCGCTCGCGTTGCTGCACGCCTTCATATACGAAAAAAAACAGGGACTTTTTTTGACGGATTATGAAAACCGCGCGAACGTATATTTAAACGGCGAGCTTGTGAAAAAAGGGGAAGAGCTGCTTTATACAGCCGATGAGCTACAGTTGGGCGATGTAAAGTTAAAGCTGCACCTTAACGGCGAGCAGGCGGAGGAAGCGGATGGCCAATAAAAAAAGTGCGCGCGCCAGATGGAAAAGGGTCAGCGCAGCGGGTCTGCTGACGCTTATCATACTCTTTGAGTTAACGGCGTTCGCGCTGCTGGCGTTTCGCGAGAGCACGCCGGATGTTAACGCCTTTATATTGGGAGGCATACTGGTTGTGCTACTGCTGTTTCAATACCTTACGCTCACATCCATATTCCGCCACCTCGATAGATACATATTGATTATCGCCAACCTGCTTGTGGCGATAGGCCTTATTGTGCAATACCGCATTGATCCCGAGATCGCGTTTCGCCAGGTTACATGGTTTGCCGTGGGCATGGTGGCGATGTATGTTTGCATATTGCTGATGCGACGGCCCAACTTTTTCAGGAAACTTACCTTAGTGATAATGATTGCCTGCGCGGGCGTGATGATGGCGCTTTTTGTGCTGGGCAGCGAAAAATACGGCGCCACCAACTGGATTATTATAGGCGACAACAGCCTGCAGCCATCAGAGCTTGTGAAGGCGGGAACGGTGTTTATACTGGCGCACTGGCTCGCCAACGCGAAGCGTCTGCGCGGCATATGGCCGTTACTTTTGTATGTGGTGGCGGTGGTGGGCATGCTGGTGCTGCAAAGGGATCTTGGCGCCGCAGTATTGATCGCGCTGACCGCGCTGATCGTGTTTTATGTGGCCACGGGCAACAAGGGGCTAACGGTTCTGGGGCTTGGCGCCGGCTGCGCGGGCGCCGTAGCCGGCTATTTTATGTTTGACCACGTGCGCGTGCGCGTAGCCATATGGAAAAACCCCTGGGCTACATACACCGGCAGCGGTTACCAGATTGCGCAGGGGCTGATGGCGATAGCAAGCGGCGGTGTGTTTGGCATGGGGCTTACGCGCGGCTCGCCCAAGCTGATACCCGCCTATCATACGGATTATATATTTGCCGTGATCTGTGAGGAGTTTGGCATCATATTCGGTGTAGCGGTGATAGCGCTCTACCTGGCGCTGATTGTGCGCGGCGCGCTGGTGGCGCTCAATGCGCCTGATCGCTATACCATGCTGATCGCCTTTGGCTGCACGGTGCTTATCACGCTGCAAAGCTTTATCATCATTGCAGGCGTTATCAAGCTGATACCGCTTACCGGCATCACCATGCCGTTTGTAAGCTATGGCGGCAGTTCGCTGTTATCCAGCATGATACTCTTGGGCATATTGGAGGGCGTGGCCATAGCCGGCGGAGAAACGCTGGAAAAATCCCTGCGGGAGATAGAAGTATGAGTATGCGGCGCAATATCAAAACCATGCTCGTCATATTCGCGGCCATGTTTGTGGTGTTGAGCGTATACCTTTTGTATACGGTGAACGCATACGGCACGCGCTGGTTCAGCAACCCCTACAATACCCGGCTGGAAAACCAAAAGAACAACATCATCGCGGGGGATATCAAGGATAGAGACGGCACAACGCTTGCCGGTACGAACACTGCGGGCGACCGCACGTATATCGATGATTCATCCATGCGCAAGGCCACGGCGCACGCGGTGGGTGACAATTATGGTCAAACATTCGGAGCGGAAAACTTCTTTTCCAAATACCTGCTGGGGTTTGATCAAAGCCTGCTTGAGCGTTTCAGCCGGATGGTTTCCGAAAAGCCGTCGTATGGTTCGGATGTATACCTCACCATCAACGCCGAACTGTGCGATTATATCTATGCGCAAATGGGCGATTACAAGGGCGCCGTCGTGGTGATGAACTATAAAACCGGCGAGGTGTACGCGAAGGTAAGCAAGCCCGCGTTTGACCCAAAGTATGTAGCCGAGTATTTAAGCGGCAAGCGCGCGCTTGCCGGGGGCGCCATGGTAAACCGTGTAACAAGCGGCAGGTATACGCCGGGATCGGTGTTTAAAATTGTAACCGCCGTGGCGGCATTGCGCTATATTCCCTATGTGGAGAGCCGCACATTCCAGTGCGGCGGGCCGCTGGCGTTTGACCGGCAAACCGGTAAATACCTGCCTGCCATAACAATTGATGAGGATGAGCAAACAAAAGCCGGTATCAGCGGCGAGTACCGCGTGCTGCGTGATTATAACGGCGATTACCATGGCGAGATCGATTTTGTCACGGCGTTCAATAAATCCTGCAACCATGTGTTCGCCGTGCTCGCGATGGAAATTGGCGCGGACAGGTTGGCGCGCGTGGCCAAAGAGCTTGGCGTGGGCGATGAGTTTTTGTTTGCCGATATTGTTACCGCCAGCAGCTCTTATGAAAAACCCAACAGCGATGTGGATCTTGCCTGGAGCGGAATCGGCCAATATACCGATATCATGACGCCGCTGCATATGTGCATGATTGTGGCGGGTATTGCCAACGAAGGCGTGATGATGGAACCTGAATTATTATGGGATGTAAGAACGACGAGCGGCGTTTCGACGTATACCCGCCGATCCGCTATTTATAAAAAAGCGCTTTCCGTAACGGAGGCTGCCAAGCTCAAAGCCATGATGCTAAGCGCCGTAAAAAACGGCACCGGCCGCAACGCCGCGATAGCGGGATACGATGTGGGCGGCAAAACCGGCACCGCAGAGGTTTCGTCGGGCGCCATCAAGCCCAACGCGTGGTTTGTGGGCTTTGTGGATGATCATACGCACCCCATCGCCATATGCGTGGTGCTGGAGCAGGGCGGCAGCGGCGGCGGCAATGCCGCGCCCGTCGCCGGCAAGGCGCTCAAAAAAGCTATCGATCTCGGCGTGGCAAAATAACAGGATACTATCAATCCTCAATCATGAAAAGGTAGCTTGCCGGAAGAAAAGTATAAAATTGGATAGGTATAACCCCCAAAGGGCATGCTAGTGGCGTGCCTTTTGTGTATTGGTTTGAGAAGGAGTATCCGCAATGCCGCTCACAATGCTGCTTGTGCTTTTGGCTGTCCTCGCGCTCATACTCATGTGGCCCGTGCGCGTGGAGTTTGACTTGCGCCTGGATATAACGCGCGGCGCGGATGGCAAGCTGCGCCTGCGTTTTTTAAGCGGGCTTTTCGTACTGCGGTATATGCTGGAAATCAATCCGGATCATTTGCGGCGCTTTATAGTGTTTTATCGCGAGGGGGAAGATGAAAATGTGGTATATCGCCCAGGGCGGGCGGAGAAGCCGCGAGACGTCGGGTGGCTGACATTGCCCATCAGGCGGATATGGGGACATGTGCGTGTGAAGAAGCTTTGTATTACCGGCACGCTGGGCATCGGCCATGACGCGTTCCATACGGCCATGCTCGCCGGCGCGGTGGGGGTGGCGCTGCAAAGCTGCGCGCTCGTGGCGCTGCAAAACGGGAACCCGGCCGTGGCGCGCGTTTACATTGCGCCGGCGTTTAACCAAAGCTGCTTCAGGATAAATTTGGAAAGCATAACCGCCGCCAATCCGATACATATTATAACCGCAATTATAATTTATGGAAGAAGAAACAGAAAGGGGAAACGAGCGGCATGGCGCATCCTATCGAAAACATCATGAAAACCACAATGGAGGAGCTCAAGGGCATGGTGGATGTAAACACCATCGTGGGCGACCCCATTATGACAGGCGGCGATACCGTGATCGTGCCGGTATCCAAGGTATCTCTGGGATTTTTATCGGGCGGCGGTGAATATTGCGCCGGTAAAGAACGTATGAAAAGCGGCGGGGGTCGGCAAAAAAACAATGGCGGCGCGCACGATGGCGGCTGTGACTGTGAGGATGGCGACGATCATCGGGGGGCAGACAAGCATCCGTTCATCGGCACATCCGTTGCGGGGGCAAATGTAACGCCCATGGCGTTTTTGGCGATATCGGGCGGGGTGGTGCGGGTGTTGCCCGCGCATTATACCTGCACGCTGGATCGCATTATTGAGGCCGCGCCCGAAGCTATACGCGCGCTTGAAAAGGCCGTCGGTGAAATGTGCGCCACGAGGAACCGAGCCCCGCGGGGGGCGGCAAGGGGTTGCGGGCATGATGACGACGCGCCTGAATATGACGATAAGCGCCATGGCGAATAAAAAAACGGTATGTATCACCGCCGCCTTGGCGGCGGTATTTTTCTTGTGCGCATTCCCGGCAGTTGCGGGCGCTGCAAACGCGCCCGCCGTAAACGCGCCCAGGGCAAACGCGGCGGCGAGCATGTTGATGGACGCGGGCACAACGCGCGTGCTGGCTTCGCTAAACGCGCATGCGCGTTTGCCCATGGCAAGCACCACCAAGGTGATGACGGCGCTCGTAGCGCTGGAAAACTGCGCTTTAGACGCGCTTGTAACGGTGGATGAACGGGCGTATGCCATGGAAGGCTCCAGCATGTACCTGCGCCTGGGCGAAAAGCTCACGCTTGAGGATCTGCTCTATGGGCTGATGCTCTCATCCGGAAACGATGCGGCGGTGGCCATCGCGGTGCATGTGGGCGGCTCGGCGGAGGGATTTGGCCAATTGATGAATACGCGCGCGGCGACGATTGGCTGCGCCAATACAAATTTTGTAACGCCCAACGGGCTGCATGATGCAAACCACTACACATCCGCATACGACCTGGCGCTGATCACGTGCGAAGCAATAGGCAACGAGGCGTTTCGCACCATCGTGGGCACGCAGTATTGGGTGTGCAAAAGCGGTGAGGTTGCGCGCACGCTGAAAAATAAGAATAAGCTTCTGTGGAATTTTAACGGCGGCAACGGCGTAAAGACAGGCTATACGCAGGATGCGGGCAAGTGCCTTGTGTTTTCCGCAGAGCGCGATGGCAATACGGTGGTGGGAGTGCTGCTCAACTGCCCCGATATGTGGAAGGATGCCGCCGCCTATTTGAATTATGGGTTTGACCACTTCACCTGGGAGCTTATAGCGGCGGCGGATGAAACCATGGCGCAGGTAAAAGTGCAATACGGATTGAAAAACAGCTTGGCTTTAACCGTGAATGAGGATATACTGGTACCGTTGCGCGAGGATGAAACGCTTGAGGCCGTTACGGTAAAACTCAAATGTCCCCGCACGCTGGAAGCGCCGGTGTACGCCGGACAAAGCGTGGGCACGATGGAAGCATACGCGGATGGCCGCCTGCTCAAATCCGTGCCGCTGGTTGCTGC